>JANNEH010000281.1:0-16456 GCA_031378405.1 Synechococcales cyanobacterium OTE_75_metabat_409 | reverse complement strand
ATCGAACTAAAAACTATGACCCGAGCCATTATTGAGACAGACAAAGGCACCATCAACATGCAATTCTTTGATGCAGATGCCCCCAAAACCGTCAAAAACTTTGTGGATCTTGCCCAAAAAGGCTTTTATGACGGACTGGATTTCCACCGGGTAATCCCTAACTTCATGGTACAGGGCGGTTGTCCTCAAGGTACCGGTACTGGCGGCCCTGGCTACAAAATCGACTGTGAAATCAACAGAAATATGCACGAAGCTGGTAGTCTTTCGATGGCTCATGCTGGCAAAAACACTGGTGGTAGTCAGTTCTTTATTTGCCACTCACCCCAGCCGCACTTAGATGGAGTCCATACCGTATTCGGTAAAACTCCAGATATGGCTGTGGTCAACGCCATCAAAAAAGGTGACAAAATTATCTCCGTCAAAATTGAACCTGACGCTTAGATGGGGAATTTCCTGAGCATAATATACAAATTATTGTAGGGTGGGCACTGCCCACCATCAAGCATTCAAGCAATTTCATAGATGCCTTTGGCCATAAAATCCATGAGTATCTAGCTTATTTAATTTAATCGTAAAATTTTCGATTCATCGACCACCATGAAACTACCGCAAAAAATTATGCTCCTCGGTGCCGGGGAACTGGGCAAAGAATTTGTTATTGCTGCTCAGCGTTTGGGGCTATATGTGGTGGCCGTCGATCGATATCCCCATGCCCCAGCGATGCAAGTAGCCGATGCTAGTGCCGTAATTTCGATGCTGAACGGTGATGACCTAGAGCGGATGGTGCAAGAATTTCAGCCAGATATCATCGTCCCCGAGATCGAAGCAATCCGCACCGAGAAGCTGCAAGAGTTTGAAGACCGTGGCATCACAGTCATTCCGACGGCCAAGGCTACCGATTACACCATGAACCGCGATCGGATCAGAGAATTAGCCAGTCAAGAACTAGGGGTGCGCACTGCTCGCTATGCCTATGCCACAAATTTAGAGGAGTTGATTGCGACTTCGGCCACTATTGGTTTCCCCAATGTGGTCAAGCCAGTGATGTCGTCTTCTGGCAAAGGCCAATCGGTCGTCCAGAATGCCACTGAGGTAGCCAAAGCTTGGCAATATGCCCTCGCAGGTTCACGGGGAGATAGCCCCAAAGTAATTGTGGAAGAATTCATCAACTTCCAGTTAGAAATTACCCTATTAACCATTAAGCAACGCCAAGCACCAACCATTTTTTGTGAGCCGATCGGCCATCGCCAAGAGCGTGGGGACTATCAAGAATCTTGGCAACCAGCAGAGTTGACGGCAGCACAGTTACAAGCAGCTCAAAGCATTGCCACCCAAGTCACCGATGCTTTGGGTGGTGCTGGAATCTTTGGAGTAGAGTTTTTTGTAACCCAAAATGAAGTAATTTTCTCGGAACTCTCACCCCGCCCCCACGATACTGGGATGGTGACCTTGATTTCTCAAAACTTGAATGAGTTTGAGCTACACCTGCGGGCAATATTGGGTCTCCCGATTCCGATCATTCGCCAGACCGGAGCCTCGGCTAGTGCGGTGATTTTGGCTACCCAACATTCCGGGAATATCTCCTACAGTGGTGTAGAAAAGGCTTTAGCGGTAGCTGATGTAGATATCAAACTCTTTGGCAAGCCAGATAGTCGCCCGTATCGGCGGATGGGTGTAGCCTTGGCACAGGGTGGATCGATCGAGGAAGCGCGCAACAAAGCTACTACTGCGGCTGGTTTAGTGTCGATCGATTAGAGCGTCAACAATTTAAGGGCAGTTTTTTCAGGATAAATAATCTTGATTGAAGTTACGGCCTCATTTATGGGAATATTTTGTTGGTATTCAACCCAAATTATAGGTTTAGCTCATGACATCAACTCCCCCAGGCGCAGACAAGAAAATAGCTGCTGGTATCTTGGCAATTTTGCTCGGCGCATTAGGTATTCATAAGTTTATCCTCGGTTACACCACCGAAGGCGTGATCATGCTCGCTATCACCTTGTTTACTTGCGGGATTGGATCGATGATTACTGGAATTATTGGACTGATCGAAGGCATTACTTACCTTTCCATGAGTGATGAAGCTTTTGTGAATACTTACATCAATAACAAAAAAGGCTGGCTTTAGAACCAGTGAGCCAGTATCAGCCTCGTTCCCTTTCGCTCTCATCCCGTTGGTGTAACTGGGGCAAGCTAGGTTTGTTAGCAGTTCCAGTCACCACAATTTTCTGGCGACAGCCTGTCGGGGTGTGGAGCTGTCCGATTCGTAGCTCGATCGGTTGTCCCTGTCCCACTTGCGGTATGACGAGGGCAATGTTGGCTATTGGTCATGGGCAATGGCAGGCGGCGTGGCATTATCATGCTTTCAGTTGGCTGATTTGGGGCGGCTGTCTCTTGGTTGCTAGTCATGCCGGATTAGAGCTAGTTAGTAATCGATCGATCCACACCATTTATACCAAGCTATTTCAGCAGCCCAGACTTTATTTTGTTTTGGGCATTGCTTACTTTTTATACTATTGCTATCGTCTGTACTATCAGTTAATTCCCTAACTACTAAGTCCTTAACTATGCCCCGCAAAAAGAATCTGCGATTTCTGTTGTTTGCTCTGGTCGGGATGACTTACCTCGCTGGAATTTCCCACATTGAAGGCATTCCGGTTTCTTTGACCGGTTTCGTAGCACTGCTGCCTGTTCAAATAGGTATATTAGGATATCTCTGGATATCGGGTTATCTCAGCCCTGCTCGATCGCGTTAAATATCGACTTTGCTTTTTGCCGTGCGCAGTTGACCACAAGCGGCATCAGCGCCCAAACCTTTGGAATAGCGCACACTAACGGCAATGCGTTGTTGTTCTAAGACCTGGGCAAACTTTTGGATTTGCTGACGGTTAGGGCGTTGGTAATCAGATTCATCGATCGGGTTATATGGAATCAAATTTACATGCGACTGAAAGCCCCGCAGGCGGCTGGCTAGTTCCATCGCCATATCGGCCTTATCATTGACCCCGGCCAACAAAATATACTCAAAACTCAAGCGACGACCCGTGACCCGCACATATTCTCGGCAGTCATCTAACAAACCTTCGATCGAGTAGTTAATTGCTGTCGGAATTAGTTGCTCCCGCAGCCATTGGTTAGGAGCATGGAGACTGACAGCTAAAGTGATTTGTAAATGATGATTAGCCAACTCTTCAATTTTGCCAGGAATACCTACTGTAGAAAGAGTGATCGATCGCTGACCAATGCCCACATCAGTATTTAAACATCTCAATGCAGGCAACACCTCAGGCAAATTGGCCATCGGTTCGCCCATACCCATTAACACCACATGACTCACCCGCTGACCAAAGTCTGATTGCACAGTAAGTACTTGATCGACTATTTCATGGACTTTAAGATTGCGCGAAAAGCCCCCCTTGCCAGTGGCACAAAAACTACAGGCCATGGCGCAGCCCACCTGAGTAGAGACACAGACCGTCAACCGCTCGGCACTAGGAATACCAACGGCTTCTACTACTTGGCCATCAGCCAGCGTCAATAAATACTTAATGGTGCCATCGGGGGCAACAGAACGGTGATGGACAACCGATCGACCAATGTTGATATCTGCGACACTCGATCGCCATTCTTTAGAAAAAACGGTGATATCAGCCAAAGAACTGACCCCTTTTTGATAGATCCACTGATGGAGCTGTTTACCCCGATAAGCCGGTTGACCGATCGATTCCATCCAGGCAGTGAGGGCAGATAAATCTTTGCCCAGTAATGGTTCGGCAGTAATAGTAGCTGGCATCAGTGGTACTTAAGAGGGACGTGTGATTGGATTGTTATTGTACTCGATTCACTCGTTCAAGCAGCATTAGCTCCGCTGAATCAAGCTCACACAGTAACTGCCAAATAATTTTACTTGCTCGACGCTGGCTGATACTTCGGCTAAAATCTGGGCTACCAAAGGATCATTGCCATCGGCTTCTAGATCCATAAAAAATAAATACTCACCCAAAGATCGCTTAGTGGGTCGCGATTCGATGCGGCTGAGATTGATGTTGGCTGTAGCAAACTTAGCTAACACCGAGAGTAAGGCACCGGGGACATTGGCTGGCAGGGTCAATGCTAAAGAAGTGTGGCTGCTGGGCGCAGCGATCGGGACAGGTTGCTGATGAGAATTTCTGAGGCTGAGTACCCAAAAACGAGTGCGGTTTTCTAAGCGATCGCCAATATCTTCGGCCAAAATTGGCAAATGGTAAAGTGCAGCGGCCCGAGGCGAAGAAATCCCGGCTGTAGTACTCAGATCTTTTAACTGGGGCAAAATTTCGGTGGTGGAATTAGCGGCAATTCGTTTAGCCTGGGGTAAATGCTGATCTAGCCATTCCTGGCACTGACTGAGGGCTTGGGGATGAGAATAGACTGTGGTGATCTGCTCTAAATGCTGGGCGATGGTAATAAGCTGATGTTCGATCGACAGCACCAATGCCTGCTGAATTTGCAAGTTATCAAACCGCCATAAAGCATCGAGGGTCATGGTGACACTGCCTTCGATCGAGTTTTCTACGGGTACTACTGCCAAATTGGCTTCTTGGTTGGCAACAGCTTCGATCGCTTGAGCAATGGTGTTGTAGGGTACTAGCTTGGTATCTTGATATATTTGCTCGATCGATTTGGCGTAGGCCAGGGCTGCTGTTTCAGCGTAAGTCCCGGTAGGGCCGAGGTGCGCAATAATTATAGAAGCCATAAAAAATACCAAATATTATAAGTGCGCTAGTTACCCAAATGGCGAAGAGTCCATGATCGATCTAAAATAGCTACAGCTCTTCAGAAGAATACCAATAATCATGGCTGACCAACTAACCCCCGAAATTAGCGATCGCATTTGCCAACATATGAACGATGACCACGCGGCAGCGGTATTGGTCTATGCCCAAGTTCATGGGGCACTGAGTGCTGCTCAAAAAGCCGAGATGTTGTCGATCGATCCCAATGGTATGGAGATTGCGGCTGAAGTGGATGGTAATACTCAGCAAGTGCGGGTAGTGTTCGATCGAGAGCTTACTGATTCAGAAGATGCCCATCAAATGCTGATTCAAATGGCGCGCAGCGGTCGCTTAGGTCAGTCATAGATTTTATAGATTTTTTCGTTAGCTGCCGCCGATTTAAACAGATCCACGATCGGCCATGGATAATCCACCCCAAGTCTGACTCCCAATCGCCGCTGCTCCACAGACTGTAACTTGCTCGGATTATGCACCTGTGCTACCGGAATATTTGCCAACTCAGGTAGCCACAGCTTCACATACTCCCCCTGAGGATCATAGTCCTGAGCCTGCTTATAGGTATTAAAGAATCGAAAACCTCGGGCATCATTACCCACGCCTGCTGTGTAGTTCCAGTTACCCCAGTTGCTAGCCACATCATAGTCAATTAATAAAGATTCAAACCACTCCGCACCCCAGCGCCAATCGATACCTAAGTTTTTGGTCAAAAAGCTGGCCACATTCTGTCGTCCCCGATTAGACATAAACCCTGTAGCCGCCAACTCTCGCATATTGGCATCGACCAAAGGGAAACCGGTTTTGCCCTGACACCACAAGTCAAATCGCTGCTGATCTTGTTGCCAAGGAATATTAATTCCCCGCAGCCCGCTAGCCCGAAAGATTTTATTGCCATGTTTGGCAGCAATAAAGGCAAAGTAGTCGCGCCAAAGTAGCTCAAAAATCAACCAATAAGTGGAGTCATTTTGAATCCGCTCTTGCTCGTATTTTTGAACTTCGGCGTAGATCGATCGGGGTGAAATGCAGCCCAGCGCCAGCCAAGGAGAAAACTTAGAAGAATAGTCTGCTCCTACCATGCCATTACGAGTTTCCTTATATTTTCTCAGCAGATCTTGCTGCCAAAAATACTGTTGCAGTCTAGCCACCCCAGCGGTTTCACCACCTTTGAAGGGCAGCACCGATCGAGCATCTCTATCTGGCAGTATCAGACCAAAATCTGCTAAGACTGGTATCTCACCAGAAGCTGCTGTCACCATTGATAATTTCTGGGGTGCAGGGTGGGGGGTGCGAATAATGGTTGTCTGTGGTTGATGGGCTTCTACAATTTTGCGGAACTTAGTGAACAACTCCGGCAAGTCACTAACTTGAAACGGTAGATTTTGCGGTAAATAGAGGGTGTGTCCCCACCAACTGCGGTGAGGAATTTGAATCTGGGCGACTACAGCTTGTTCGATCGACTTCTCTTCACTAGTAGGATAGGTGTGAAAGTAAAGGCGATCGATCTGTAATTCAGCGATCAGTATGGGAATGATCTCTTCAGGCCGACCGCGCCGCACTAACAAGTCTGATCCTAAAGATTGATAGCTTTGACGCAAATCAGCCACACTCTCAATTAAAAACTGCCCCCGAAAAGCCCCGGTTTTGGGGAAACCAGTTGGTGTACAGCCAAATGATCGATCATCAAAGCAATATAGAGATACCACTTCAGCTCCCTCTTGCACCGCCTGAGTCAATGGCAGATGGTCGGTAACTCGCAAATCTTGGCGATGCCATAACAGAATTCGATCGCTCACTCTGAACTCCCTAATTTACTCCTTTCAAAGTTTAAATACTTTTGCGTTAATTTACTATTAACAAATAGCTCAAAGCCGTGTAACTTAAGGGAACACAGTCATCTAAACAATTCCTGAATTATGGTACGCACCGCTTCCACCATGCTCCCCCTCGGGACAGCCGCTCCAGCCTTTGTCTTGCCCGATGTGGTTAGCGGTGCCCAAATCTCAATTGACACCTTTGCTGATAAAAAAGCTTTGCTCGTCATGTTTATTTCAGTTCATTGCCCCTTCGTGAAACATATCCAAACCGAACTAGCCTTGCTGGGCAAAGACTACAGCGATTATGGCTTGGGTATTGTGGGTATTAGCTCCAATGATGCCGAGAAATATCCTGACGATGGACCGGCCAGTCTCAAGGAAATGGCTAAAACAGCCGGGATTTCTTATCCCATTTGCTACGATGCTACCCAAGCAGTGGCGATCGCCTATACTGCGGCATGTACTCCCGATTTCTTTTTATTCGATGCCGAGCGCCGCTTATGCTATCGCGGTCAGCTCGATGACAGTCGGCCTAGCAACGGCAAACCGGTTACGGGTAAAGACTTACGCGTGGCGATCGTCTCGACTCTTTCTGGGGAATTGGTAGACATCAATCAGCGCCCAAGTATTGGCTGCAACATCAAGTGGATTGAGGGCCGTGCGCCAGAATACTTCACTGGTGTCAGAGCCGAAGACGAGTAGTTTGGGGATTTACTGGTTTTTAGAGCAGTTGAGAAATCTCTTTTCTTGACTGCTAGGATACTAACAGTAAAGATTTATACCACCTGTAACTTGAGCTGAATTGGGCATAATACATTTCAGCATGTATACTTGCTAGTAAGTGTGCGTCTCTGCCAATAAACTCCTCTACCTGGTAAACACGATGAGCAAGACATTATCTCCCACCACATCCAGTGCCTCTGCAACTTGGGGTAGCCTCAGAAAAGTAATCGCTGACACCCCTGGGTTCCAGCATTGGTGTAGCGTTAGCCAAGAATCCGAAGGGCGCGATCTTGATCGTCTGATCCAAACATACTTGTCTGAGACTTTAGAAACATTAGCTTATTAAGTCTTTGGCTCTCCCAAATTCAGAACTATCGGCAATATCAGTTATTTATATTTATTAACTGCTGATGCTGTGTTTTGCTTGGGCATATTTTCCTGCCCATTGCTGCAACGTATTTCTAATACCCTCAAATATTCTCACGATTCATAAATATTCTGTTGTTTTCATCACATTCTTTTAAGATTGTTTGATGTTGCAGCCGAAAACCTTACTACAGGGATGGGGCGGATGTTTCAGTTTTTGATCATGCCGTTCTGCACCTGTAATATTTGAGCGGCGTTCAGCCATTTGGCATCGAAGGAGCCTAAATGAGTGGTCGTCACAATGGTCTGAAAGCGATCGACGATCACTGAGAGCAACTGGTTTTGGCGCTGCAAGTCTAGCTCCGCTAAAACATCATCTAGCAGTAACAGCGGTGTATCACCGACAATTTGTTCGATTAATTCTAACTCTGCTAGTTTCAAAGCCAGAACTAGGGTGCGCTGCTGACCTTGGGAGCCATAAGATTTAGCCAAGATGCCATCGATCAATAAGGCCAGATCATCGCGATGAGGGCCAATTAGGGTGGTGCCTAGGCTTTTTTCGGCGATCTGACGCTGGGCAAGGCGTTCTTGAAAAATCTGCTCGATCGATTCTGGTGAGCTATCACCAATGGCGACGCTAGGACAGTAGTTGATCACCAGGTTTTCATGGCCTTGGCTAATCCGTTCATGCCAGATTTGAGCGATCGGCACCAAGCGATTTAAGATTCTCGATCGTCTTCTAATTACTTTAATCCCCGCCCCAATTAACTGTTGATTCCACAGCTCTAGTTCATCTTTGGGTACATCACCATCTAAGCCTTTCTTCAGTAGGGCATTGCGCTGCTTCAGGATCTGTTGGTAGCTCTGCAAGATATGACCATAGAGTGGTTCCACCTGTACCAACATGCCATCCAACCACAGGCGGCGGCGTTCTGGTGCGCCCCTTACTAGTTCGAGGTCTAGACAAGAAAATTCTACAGCGTTCAAATACCCCAAAAAATCGGCTTGGCGTTTGAGGGTCTCGCTATTCAGATTAGCGGTGCGGCGGCCTTGGCTGCGCAGAGTTAAGGAGAGATCTATTTCGCCATGGAGTCGATCGACTTTGCCAGAGATTTTGGCTTCGGGGCAACCATTGGTAACAAAATCACGGTCTTTGCTGACTCGATGGCTTTTGAGGGTGGCTAAGAGTTCGATCGCTTCCAATAAGTTCGATTTGCCCTGGGCATTCTCTCCTAAAATAATCGTCTTCGGGGCGGTGAAGTCGATGTGCTGGTCGCGATAGTTGCGAAAGTTACGGAGCTGAAGCTGTTTGAGAAACACGAGTCAAAATTCTACTAAATCGGCAGAGAATCAAATACTAGCAGGGATATTACTAAATCTGCTGCAAAAATGGCGATCGCACAGACCACCGTAGCAGCAGTGGCCGATTCACCCACTTGTTTGACTCCGCCAGTGGTGGTTAAGCCCCAACCGCAACCAATCACCCCTACTAAGATCCCGAAAATCAGCCCTTTAGATAACATGCTGATAAGGTCAGACAATTCTAAAAAGCCCCGAATAGATTCAATAAATAAGGTGGGGGGCATCTGGTAAAACTGGCGGGCGCTAAAGGCTCCACCCAAAATGCCACAGACCAGGGCAAAGCCCATCAAAATTGGCATCATCAGACAACAAGCCACTAGGCGGGGGAGTACCAGGTAATCGATCGGGTCAGTTTTTAAGGTATACAGAGCATCGATTTGTTCGGTAACCCGCATGGCACCTATTTCGGCGGCAAAGGCCGAGCCAACCTGGCCAGCAAAGATGGTGGCGGTGATAATCGGGGATAGTTCGCGGCAAAAAGAAGCTCCAAAGGCACCGCCGACGGAATTGACTGCGCCGAATTTGACTAGTTGACGAGCGGTTTGAATGGTGAAAATCATGCCACCCATGCCGTTGACCAGCAAAATTGGAATAAGGGAGCTAGGGCCGGTTTTAAAGAGGTGTTCGGGGACTTTGTGCCAGTAGGTGCGAAATTGGATGAAGCGGAGCCAAACTCGACCGAGGAGAAAAAAGCAGAAGGCAAATCGCTTCCAGCTATAGGCTTTGGTGTTCGATCGATCTGGGGGAAAGTCCATTTAAATCACATTAATATCTCGGTAGTTCGATCACCTTTGGTGCCAGCGAACATCTATTGAGATTGTTATAAGTCCTCTGGACGACCTGATTGATTAAATAGTTCGGCGCTAGACCAACTCGGTAAAACGGTCTATGTTTTCTTATCTAGACGACGTAGTTCTGCGATTAACTCTTTCTCTGTTGGTAATATTAACCGGTATTTTGAGGCAAAAATCTTTTGACTCTCTGCATAGAAAGAATTGATCTGTCGTTCCAATGCTATTTTAGCTGGCTTTGGTCACTGGTTGGGCGTAACTGCAAGGTTCCTGACGGGGTAATGTAGAAACAGAGCTTAACTCTCATAACAAGCATACAAAACTGTACTACTATTACACAATAATGATAATGAGTAGTCAGTATGAAGATTGTTCAAGAGATTTCTTTGATTAGCATTGGAAGCTTTGAGGAATCAAGCGATTGGTCTATTATTCGATCTGAGATCCGTGAAACTATTTCCCTGATCGTTCACCCTCCTGGTACATCAAACTTTACAATCAATCCAGTCAGGCACGGTAATGGAGTCAAGCCGATTAAAGAAGGTTGTATGATTGCTTTGAGAGATCGGTTTAGATGGGGATTGGAAACGTCAATTAAATATGCAACTCGATCGCCAGGAAAAGTTGATGCGACAAAAGTCTTTGATAATCATCTTTTTGCTCTTGAGTGGGAAACGGGCAACATCTCCTCAAGTCATCGAGCAGTCAACAAGATGGTTCTCGGATTATTACGGGGTGTTTTTTTAGGTACTGCTCTGGTGCTTCCGAGTAGAAAACTTTATCCTTATCTAACTGATCGTATTGGCAACTATGAAGAGCTAGAGCCGTATTTCGATGTTTGGCGGGCAGTTCGGATCGAAGAGGGGTTTCTTGCGATTTTCGTAATTGAACATGATCAAGTAGATAGTAAAGTACCAACGATCACCAAAGGAACAGATGGTCGTGCATTAGTCTAGACGTTTGTGGGCAGAAGCTATGTAGAGTAAGGAATGGGCAGTTGTGAGACATTAGCTTTCCGCTGCTTATTTTTTTTGTTTCCCCTTGCTGTCTCCCACTGCTCAATAATTCCGTTTGCCAGATCGGTCAACCGTTCTATTGCTGGCTGAGTATCCCCGATTTCTGTGCCGATCCAATAACGGTGTAGCTTTTCTGCTGCATAAAACGTAGTACCTGAACCACCAAATGGATCAACTACAATTTGACCTGGATTAGATGCCATAGCGATGAGCCGTTCCAACATGATAGGAGCAAGTTCGTTAGGAACCCGTTTTTTATGACGACGATGCCGAACAGGTGGAATATCAACCCACATTTCCTCGGCTAATGTCCATAACACTTCATTGGAGTCAGCGTCAGAGGTATCTTCCCAAACATCCTCTGGCATATCCCAAACATCCATTAAATTAATACCTTTTTCATTCAGGCTTTTGCGATGTCCACCGTAATCACGAATTTCTCCACCACAATGCCGACAGACTTGAATAGGTGTGTAAACTTTATTAAAGACTGCTGGCTCACCTTTTGTATAGTAGATTAGTCCATAGTGGGCAGGAGACATCTTTTTACCTCTAGGAAAAGCTTTTGGCATTCTACAAGCAATCCAGTGTCGGAAACACATTTCTTTTTGATTGAGATATGCACCATACTCTATGCACCATTTGGGCAAGTTGAATACAAATAAACTTCCACCTGGTTTAAGCACTCTGATACTTTCATCAAGCCACTGTTGTGACCAACCTAAGTACTTATCGACATCCATTTGATCACTGACACCTTTACCATATTCCTTTCCAAGGTTAAAGGGTGGGTCAGCAAATACGATATCTACAGACTCATCAGGCAATGCCGAAAGAAACTTAAGACAATCTCCTTGATAGAGAATGCCATGATCACTCATATAAACCTGTTGTAATCCTTGCTGCGTTGCATCGTCAGGGGCAATAACTTGAAATGGGAGCATTGACTTAACCTTTAGTAAGTTAGTATGGTTCGATATTATCGACTCTATTGACAATTGTCAATAGAGTCTTCTTGAGAAGTTGTGCGCGGTTGATAAGGTTTTCCAGTAGGTTGATTCTTATATGTTTCCAACTCGGTGATATCTATGTAGTAGTAACGCCCAAGTTTGCGAGCTACAATCTGACCATTCTTAATCAGGTCATGAACTCGTTGACGAGTTATATCAAGTAGCTTTGCTGTTTGAGATACAGAGAGTAATTCAGGATTGTTATCTGAGTCGGAGTCTGTCATATGATAGAAGTGATTGAGTCATAGAGCCAGTTTTTTGCGTTGCATTCTTAAGGGTAACTTAAGTTTTGCTCAAGAGATATTCAAAAGCACCAGCTCGCTAACACTCTCAATTTCCACCTTCAGCAACGAACGATAATGCGTCCAGTTCAAATTGGAACGCACTGCGTTCCAATTTGGGAATAGCAGGTAAAACTGAAGCATACTACGCAGATTGCGGGCATCGAAGCCCTTACCAAATTCTGAAAGTCTCCTTGATAAAATGCTTGTTCGGGGGATCGTGACTGAGTTTGATCGATCTGGGGGAAAGTCCATTTAATTCATGGTGAATAATTAGGCTTGACAGCTATTCGCTGCATATTCAAACTTGAATTTATAGCGAATGTTTTTATCTGGGTCTAATGGTTCTCCCTTGATCATATCAAAAGCGTCATCAAAAGCTCTTTCGAGCAGTCGTTTATCTGTTAAGAAAGAACTAATTCTTGGCTTAGTTATTTTCGGAGTACCATCTTTGAGCAGCAAGATTGCAAATAAAATATAACCATTTTGATCGCGACTGCATTTATTTATTGCTGCTGGGTAGCCCTTATTTATGGGGTTTATCGGCTTTTCTTTGAAATTCTCACTGCCTCCTAAAGATTTTTCCAGATCTTTAATATCTTGATTGAATTGTTGCTGCATTTGATCCAATTCATTTTTCGGTTGAGGCTCTGGTGTTTTAGTGGTTTTGATTGGTTTAGTACCAGGATCAGTATTATTATTTCCAGAAGTGTCCGGTATTGAATCAGTATCCCCAGATCCTTTGCGAATTTTACTTCCTTGTGTGCCATTACCTCGATCGGTAGTATCTCTGCTTTCGCTGTCCTGCGATGAAGAGCGTTGTGGCCTAGGGACAATGGGTATTTCTGATCGCTTAGATGTACTGTTGGTGGGTGGATTTTGAACAGATGGAGACTGGGTTGGTTGGCGAGAATTTGGGGTACGGGGAATCTGGCTAGAAGGTGGGGGCAGCGGAGTACGGTTTTGGGGAATTATTGAAGTGCCAGGGTTACCGGAACTAAAAGAGCTACCTGGAGAGCGGGTAGCTGGTTCGGGGTTTTCTTGGGTGGGGGCGATCGGCAGCGGGTTAGATTTCACTGCTTCTGGCACCCGAGTTTGCTCTGCCGGAGTCAGATCCACTACTTTTACCGTGCCACCAGCGGGCTTTAGCTTAATGGGGTCAAGGCGACCAAACCAACTTAAATTATTGGCCGCCAAAAAATGCAGCCCGATCGAAGCCCCAATCATCAAAATTTGAGTGGTGGTGGTCGATCGAGCTAAATTTGCGAAAGAATTACTTGCTTGAGCCATAACGGGTTTGATATTACCAAAGGTGGCACAGTCGGGCTTGGCCAGTTACCAATTCGGCAACGCTCGTTCCAGAAATCGTTGAAGATAGATAAATTCATTAACTTCTCACTCGAAGCTCAATCTACTATCTTCATGCTGCCAACCGTCATTTTACCCGGATATCTCGAAAGTGCTCCAGTTTATTTGCCCTTAGCCCAGGCTTTGATCGATCGAGGGTCGCCCACCACTGTGGTTCCAGTGAAATTTTGGGATTGGGTCCCTACCATTGGCGGTCGATCGATGGTGCCAATTTTGCGACTTTTGCAGCAAACCGTGGCCAAATCATTGTCAGATAACGGCTCACAGCAAATTAATCTGATTGGTCACTCCGCTGGTGGCTGGATTTCGCGGATTTACTTGGGTGAGCAGCCTTACGATATCCATGGGGATGCTACGGAAGCGGATGGGTTATGGGATCAACGAGGTTCGATCGCCACTTTGATCTGCTTGGGTACTCCCCAGTTCAGCGGTGAACGTTGGACTAAGAAAAACTTAAACTTTGTGAATGACAATTATCCCGGCGCTTTTTACCCAGAAGTAGACTACATCTGTGTGGCTGGTAAGTCGCTCTATGGGGAATCGCGCTGGGGTTTGGCTTACCAGAGTTATCAAATTACCTGTGGTAATGGTCAGACTTGGGGCGATGGCATTACGCCGATCGAGGCTGCTCACTTAGCTGGAGCCAGGAATTTGATTGTGGAAGGAGTGAAGCACTCACCTCGATCGAAAGACCCTTGGTATGGCTCGCCAGATGCTTTGGAACAATGGATAGATTATTTACGCTAATTTCGGGAAGCCTCACTCCCTGTATTCGGCTTGCCCCCCGCGCTATTGAGATTCTACCTGTAGATTAAAAGGGTGCCGCAGTCCAAGTTCCTCTCAAGGCTTTACGGAAACAACTGAGGTACGGTAAACCACCCTTCAAAAAAATCCTGGATCGCACCAGGATAAAGGTTGGTCATGGTAGTCCAGAGCAGATTAATTCGCTCTGACTTCACCAGATAGCTTGCCGCCACACGGCAGACCCGATATTTAATTTCTAGGAGTATCTCTAAGTCTTATGGGAAAAGTTGTAGGCATCGATTTAGGCACCACTAACTCTTGTGTAGCGGTAATGGAAGGTGGGAAGCCCACCGTAATTGCCAATGCGGAAGGTTTTCGGACAACTCCTTCTGTAGTGGCTTTCGCCAAAAATGGCGATCGACTAGTAGGGCAAATTGCTAAGCGGCAAGCGGTAATGAACCCTGAAAATACTTTTTATTCAGTCAAGCGCTTCATTGGTCGGCGTTTTGATGAAATTACTCACGAAGCCACCGAAGTTGCTTATCGGGTAGTCAACGACGGCAACAGTGTGCGGATTGATAGTCCTGGCGCTGGTAAAAAGTTTGCCCCCGAAGAAATCTCTGCTCAAGTATTACGGAAGCTGGTAGACGATGCCAGCAAATACCTGGGTGAAACTGTTACCCAGGCAGTGATAACTGTTCCTGCTTACTTTAATGACTCCCAACGCCAAGCCACCAAAGATGCTGGTAAAATTGCCGGGATTGAAGTATTGCGGATTATCAACGAGCCGACCGCTGCTTCTTTGGCCTACGGTTTAGATAAAAAAAGCAGTGAAACCATTCTGGTATTTGACTTAGGCGGTGGTACCTTCGATGTATCTTTACTGGAAGTAGGCGAAGGCGTATTTGAAGTACTAGCTACCTCTGGTGATACCCACTTAGGTGGTGATGACTTCGACAAAAAAATCGTAGACTACATGGCCGATGACTTCGCCAAGAAAGAAGGCATCGACCTGCGCAAAGACCGTCAGGCGCTCCAGCGTTTAACTGAAGCCGCTGAAAAAGCCAAGATTGAGCTTTCTAGTGTCACCCAAGCCGAAATAAACTTACCCTTTATCACTGCTACTCAAGATGGTCCCAAGCACCTAGAGTTGATGTTGACCCGAGCGAAGTTTGAAGAAATTTGTGCTGACTTGATCGATCGCTGCCGGATTCCGGTTGAAAATGCGGTGCGTGATTCCAAGCTAGACAAGTCTAAAATTGATGAAGTCGTGCTCGTGGGTGGTTCCACCCGGATTCCGGCAGTTCAAGAAGTAGTCAAAAAAGTCTTGGGCAAAGAACCGAACCAAACCGTTAACCCCGATGAAGTAGTAGCCGTCGGTGCTGCGGTACAAGCCGGTGTGTTAGCTGGTGAAGTAAAAGACATTCTGCTCTTAGATGTCACCCCGCTGTCGTTGGGTGTAGAAACCTTAGGCAACGTGATGACCAAAATTATTCCCCGCAACACCACCATTCCGACCAAGAAATCCGAGACTTTCTCGACGGCGGTAGATGGTCAAAGCAACGTGGAAATCCATGTCTTGCAAGGCGAACGGGAAATGTCTCGCGACAACAAATCTTTAGGTACCTTCCGTTTGGATGGGATTCCGGCTGCTCCTCGGGGTGTACCTCAAGTAGAAGTCGTGTTTGACATCGATGTAAACGGCATCTTGAGTGTTACTGCTCGCGATAAAGGTACTGGCAAAGAGCAGTCGATCAGCATTACCGGTGCTTCCACTTTAGATAAAAACGAAGTAGAACGGATGGTGCGCGAAGCTGAAAGCAACGCTAACATCGACAAAGAAATCCGGGAAAAGGTCGATCGCAAGAACGAAGCCGATTCTCTTTGTTACCAAGCCGAGAAGCAAATGGAAGAGCTGGGCGACAAAGTTCCGGCAGCCGACAAGACCAAGCTAGAAGGCTTAATTAAAGAGCTGCGAGAAGCTGTGACCAAGGAAGACGACGCTGAAATTCAGCGCCTTAAGCCCGAAGTGCAGCAGGTACTGTACTCGATCGGTAGCAGCGTTTACCAAGCTGGCGATGTTCCACCTCCCGGCGGTGACGATAGCAGCAGCGGTGGTGGCGGTACTCCCGGCAGTACTGGCGGCGACGATGTAATTGATGCCGAGTTCTCTGAATCTAAGTAATTTTTATAACTCCCAGGAATTATCCCA
>JANNEH010000264.1:0-9161 GCA_031378405.1 Synechococcales cyanobacterium OTE_75_metabat_409 | reverse complement strand
ACTCTAACGCCAGCGGTGATCCTTTTTGTGTGGTAATTCCACCGCCCAATGTTACCGGCAGTTTGCATATGGGTCACGCCTTCGAGAGCGCCCTAATTGACTTGTTGGTACGCTATCGGCGGATGACTGGCCGCAATACCCTCTGGGTGCCAGGGACAGATCATGCCAGCATTGCAGTCCAAACTATTTTAGAAAAGCAGCTTAAGGCCGAAGGTACTACTAGGGCTGAAGTTGGACGCACTGAATTTTTAAACAAAGCTTGGCAATGGAAAGAAGAATCGGGCAGCACGATCGTTGGTCAGCAGCGCCGTTTAGGGATTTCGGTAGACTGGTCACGGGAAAGATTTACCCTAGATGAGGGCTTAAGCACCGCTGTGCTCACGGCATTTACCCAGCTCTACCAAGCAGGCTTAATCTATCGCGGGAATTATTTAGTTAACTGGTGTCCAGCCTCCCAGTCCGCAGTTTCAGATTTAGAAGTAGAAAACAAAGAAGTCACTGGCAGCCTTTGGCATTTTCGTTATCCCTTCAGTGATGGCTCAGGGTATATAGAAGTAGCCACTACTCGCCCCGAGACGATGCTGGGAGATACGGCAGTGGCGGTGAATCCGGAAGATCCTCGGTATCGGGGTTCGATCGGCAAAACCCTCACTCTGCCCCTGGTCGGTCGAGACATCCCCATCATTGGTGATAATGCAGTAGAAATGGAATTCGGTACTGGCTGTGTGAAAGTCACTCCGGCTCACGACCTCAATGACTTTGCCATGGGTAAACGTCATAACCTACCGATGATCAATATTTTGAACAAAGACGGCAGCATTAACGAAAACGGCGGTGACTTTGTGGGTCAAGACCGCTTTGTAGCGCGGCGGAACGTGGTGGCGGCAATGGAAGCTGCTGGAAATCTGGTGAAAATCGAAGAATACAAGCACACAGTTCCTTATAGCGATCGAGGTAAAGTCCCGGTTGAACCGCTGCTTTCCACCCAATGGTTTGTCAAAATCCGCCCCTTGGCCGATCGCTGCCTAGATTACTTCGATAACCATAATTCCCCGCGTTTTGTACCCGATCGCTGGGGCAAAGTTTACCGAGACTGGCTGGTGAAATTAGAAGACTGGTGTATTTCACGTCAGCTCTGGTGGGGACATCAAATTCCAGCTTGGTATGCTGTCAGTGAAACCGGCGGTGAGATTCTCGACCATACGCCTTTTGTGGTGGCAGCTAATCAAGCAGATGCCAAAGTTCAAGCCGTCCAAAAATTTGGTGAGAACGTAGAAATTCGCCAAGACCCGGATGTATTAGATACCTGGTTTTCTTCAGGACTCTGGCCTTTTTCGACCTTGGGCTGGCCAGAACAGACTACTGATTTGGCGAAATACTATCCTACTGCTACTTTGGTGACGGGTTTTGACATCATTTTCTTCTGGGTAGCCCGGATGACTATGATGGCTGGACATTTTACTGGCCAGATGCCTTTTCAGGATGTATATATTCATGGGTTGGTGTTGGATGAAAAAGGCAAAAAAATGTCTAAGTCGGCTGGTAACGGCATTGACCCCCTGTTGATGATCGAAAAATATGGCACCGATTCTCTGCGTTATGCCCTGATTCGGGAAGTGGTGGGGGCTGGTCAAGATATCCGGTTTCAATACGATCGCCAAGCTGATGAGTCGGAGATTGTGGAAACTAGCCGCAACTTTACCAATAAGCTATGGAACGCGGCGCGGTTTGTGATGATGAACCTAGAGGGTCAGACTCCGGCACAATTAGGAATGCCGGTACAACTGGAATTGGTCGATCGATGGATGATTTCTCGCTATGAGCGCTGTGCTATTCAAACCAACGAATACATCAATAACTACAACTTTGGTGAAGCAGCAAAGCTCCTCTATGAACTATTTTGGGGCGATTTTTGTGATTGGTATATCGAGCTAGTAAAGTCGCGTTTACTACCCGAGGCCCAAGCAGATAGTAAATTATCGGCTCAACGCACTTTAGCCTATGTTTTGGAGGGGGTATTGAAACTGTTGCATCCTTTTGTGCCCCATATTACCGCAGAAATTTGGGAGACTTTGACTGCTGCTGGCGGAGCGGATATTTCTTTGGCGACCTATCCGGTGGGTCGTAAAGAGGCGATCGATCTGCAACTAGAGCAGGAATTTGAGTTGTTGTTCAGCGTCATTCGCACCATTCGCAACCTCCGAGCAGAAGCCGATATTAAACCTAGCATCAAGGCTAATATTGTGTTGCAAAGTCATAATCCGGAGGAGCGATCGGCGCTAGAGCGGGCTGCGAGTTATATTCGCGCTGCGGGCAAAGTGGATAACCTCGAAGTGGTGGCTGCGAAGGTAGCCGATAATCGATCGATCGCTGGGGTGGCAGCCACTGTCCAGGTGATTTTGCCCCTCACTGGAGTGGTAGATTTAGCGGCTTTCCGGGCGAAGCTAGAGAAGAAACTGGCGAAGTTGGTGAAGGAATCAGAGTCGTCACAGAATAAGTTGAAGAACCCCAACTTTGTCGATCGGGCTTTGCCGGAAGTAGTCCAGGCAGTCAGAGATGGTTTGGTGGAGGTAGAAAAACAAATGGCGATCTTGGCCGATCGCATTGCTAGCCTATAAATCTATTTAGTATTTAGATTGTAGAGACTGGCTTATGACTTGAACACTGCTACCTAATCTATAATGAATTGTGAGCCTCAGGTAAATCTTTAAGTGGAGAAATCGTTATGCCTGTTTCTGAACAAGTAGATAACCTACAAGCCGAAATTGATAAAAAGCGCCAGGAAATTAGACCCGATAGCTACTCAATGTCGATCGGAGAGTGGGTTAGTTTGTATCAGCAAAAAGAGGTAGAAATTCATCCTGAATTTCAGCGTTTCTTTCGCTGGAATGATTATCAAAAAACTAAACTCATAGAATCCATCATCCTCGGATTTCCAATTCCACCAATTTTTGTATCCCAACGAGAAGACGGTGTTTGGGATGTAGTTGATGGTCTACAAAGACTATCAACCATTTATCAGTTTATGGGTATTCTTCAGGATGAAGATGGTGATTTAGTTCCTGCTTTGAAACTCAAATCTACTAAATATCTGCCATCTTTTGAGAATAAGATATGGGAAGATCCTATCCATCCAGAAGGCTCTGCTCATGCTTTGACTTCTGCACAAAGGTTACTCATTAAAAGAACTAAGATTAACGTTAATATTTTGCAAAAAGAAAGCGATCCTTCCGCTAAGTATGAACTTTTCCAGCGACTGAATACGGGTGGTTCTGTAGCTAATGCTCAAGAAATCAGAAGCTGTATTATTGTCAGTATAAATCCACATTTTTATAGATGGATGAAAGACCTCAGCAACAATGAAGATTTCCAATCTTGTATTGCACTTAATGAAAAATCGATAGAAGAACAATATGATTTAGAAATTCTATCTAGATTCCTCGTTCTACGAACAATTGCTCTAAAAGAGATTCGTGGGTTGGGTGATGTAGAAAGCTTTTTTACAGATAACATGATTAAAATAGCAGAGGACAAGAGTTACGACTTAGAAGAAGAATCTTTAGCATTCAAAAATACTTTTAAGATTTTAAATTCCGAGATGTCTGGAGAAAGTTTTCGCAAGTATGACATTGCAAAAAATAAGTTTTCCGGTGGTTTTTTACTAGCTCCTTTTGAAGCTATTGCCTTGGGCATTGGTTATAATCATGTCATTGCTGATCAATCTATTGATTTGCGCAAGAAAATCATTTCTTTGTGGTCTAATTCCGAATATTTAGCATCTTTTGGTAGAGGCAAGGATGCTAGTACTCGTTTACCCAAACTTATTCCTTTAGGTCGTAAGTTATTTGCTCCATGAAGATTCGTAGTTTAGAAGATTTGGAGCAAAGACTTTCTCAAGATCTGGTTTGGCGAAAAAGAGAGTTAGCAGATTTGAAAAGTTTGATTGAAACTCGCAATTTTTCGCAAAGTAAGCAAAATGCAGTTTTACGGAGTGGTGTAGCATTGCTGTATGCCCATTGGGAAGGCTTCATCAAAACTGCTGCAAATAGTTACTTGGAGTTTGTCTCTCGACAGCAACTGCCCTACAAAGATCTGGCAATCAATTTTGTGGCGATCGCCATGAAGACGGAGCTGGATAAAGCCCAAAGCACCAACAAAGCTACTATATACACGGAAGTCACCGCATTTATACTCACTCAAGCTAATCAACGTAGCTCAGTTCCCTATGAAGGAATAGTTTCGACAAACGCCAACTTGTCATCAACAGTACTACGAGAAATAACCTGTTTATTGGGGTTGGATTACTCTTTCTATCAATCTAAAGACAAAATAATTGATGAAAAGCTGCTCAGCCGCAGAAATAAAATCGCTCATGGTGAATCTCTGCCTTACCTATCACTAGATCGAGAAGAGTACCAGCATCTGCAAGAAGAAATCCTAGCAATGATGGAAGATTTTCGGACTCAGGTGGAGAATAATGCTAGCCAAAGACTTTTTTGCCGAACAGCCTAATCAGAGAAATTGTTTGCTGGTAATCAAGCTACCACATTCACTTTATTTCTTGCGATAATCGGCTAGTAAGGTGCCACTTTGTAGTACTTCTTGCTCGTGATTTGTTTCCTGCCAGGGTTCCTCAAGAGCGGCTGCTATCCAGCTCTTCATAGAATTTAGAGCGAGTAATCGTTGGGCGTAAGCAATTGCTTTGTCACTCAGAGGCAAACTATAAGAAGGGTATACATGTCGTCACCGGGGGGGGATTATTCATATGATAACAAACTCGACCAAATCCTCGATCGAATGGATAATTAAGAGCGCCAACCACCTGCAATAATTCAAAACCCGACGTGAATTCATATCCAAACCTGCTTGCCCTACCGCAACCTCCGGCTTCCACAGTAATTTTTTTGGATGCTGTCGGCACCATTATTGGTGTCAAAGAAGGAGTTGGTGAAATTTATAGCGAATTTGCCAGTAAATTTGGCGTGGAATGCGACCCAGCTCAAGTTAATGCAGCTTTTTATCAGGAATTTAAAGCTGCTGAACCCTGTGTGTTTGTGGGAGTACCCAGCACCGAGATTCCAGAGCAAGAATACCAATGGTGGCGGGCGATCAACCAAGGTACTTTTAGCCGCCTGGGCAAAATTCAAGATTTTAGTGACTTTGAGGGTTTCTTTAGCGCCCTCTATGCCTACTTTGCCACTGCCGCTGCCTGGGAGGTTTATCCTGATACTTTGGTGGCACTCGATCGATGGCAACAGCAAGGTTTTACTTTGGGCATTTTATCCAACTTCGATACTCGGCTGTATCAAGTCCTGGATGCTTTGGATCTGCGTAAATACTTTAGTAGTGTGACACTATCCACCGAAGCTAATGCCGCCAAACCCGCTGCCGCCATTTTTCAGCAAGCGCTCGATCGACATAACTGTTTAGCTAGCAATGCTTGGCACATTGGCGATAGCGAACTAGAAGACTATCAAGGAGCTACCGCTGTGGGGATCAAGGCTTGGTTGTTGCAAAGAGATTAAGATCTGGGAAAATCACCAATTCTCAGATCCCAACATCTGATACCGTTGAAGCATCTTCTCCGCCCAGACTCGCCCCTATATGCGCGTAGCCCTTTTTACCGAGACTTTTTTGCCCAAAGTAGATGGCATTGTCACCCGTTTGCGCCATACCATCGAACATCTTCAACGTGACGGTCATCAGGTCTGTATCTTTTGCCCCGAGGGTGGATTGACCTCTTACCGAGGAGCGATGGTTTGTGGTGTGCCAGCTTTTCCCTTGCCGCTGTATCCAGAGCTGAAAATGGCATTGCCGCGCCCCTCGATCGGCACAGAACTGCAAAAATTTCGACCTGAGATTATCCATGTGGTGAATCCGGCGGTGTTGGGATTAGCCGGGATTTTTTATGCCAAACAGATGAACTTGCCCCTGTTGGCCTCGTATCACACTCACTTACCCAAGTATCTACAGCACTATGGCTTTGGGGCTTTAGAAGGATTTTTGTGGGAGTTACTAAAGCTGGGACATAACCAGGCTGCCTTGAATCTCTGTACCTCTTCAGTGATGGTGCAGGAGCTATCTAGCCATGGTATTGAGCGCACTGATCTGTGGCAGCGAGGTGTTGATACCGAAACCTACCACCCCAGCTTAGCTTCAGCGGAAATGCGCGATCGATTGAGTCAGGGTCATCCCTCGGCACCTTTGTTGCTGTATATTGGCAGACTGGGAGCGGAAAAAGAGATCGATCGAATCAAGCCGGTTTTGGCGGCAATTCCAGGGGCAAGATTAGCGATTGTCGGTGATGGCCCTCATCGCGAACAGTTACAAGCAGAGTTTGCTGGTACCCCCACCCATTTTGTCGGTTACCTAGAAGGCAAGACTCTGGCCAGTGCCTACGCTTCAGCAGATGCTTTTATTTTTCCTTCCCGTACTGAAACTCTGGGTTTGGTCTTACTAGAAGCGATGGCTGCTGGTTGTCCGGTGGTGGCGGCACGATCGGGAGGAATTCCGGATATTGTGACCCACGGCGAAAATGGTTACCTGTTTGACCCTGCTCAGCCAGACGGCGCAATCTTGGCGACTAAGAACTTATTGGCTACTGCCGATCATCGCCAGTTGATGGCTCAAAATGCCCGGATTGAGGCGGAGCGCTGGAGTTGGAGCGCTGCTACCAAGCAATTAGCAGGTTACTATCGGCAGGTGATCGATCGACATAAATAGCAAAAACCTCTCTTGCTATCAAGAGAGGTTTTTTGCGGATAATTTTAGATAATTTGCTCAGCGCAAGACTAGAAACTACTTCTTAGCAGCAGTTAAACCGTCCATAGCCTTGATAACACCAGATAGAGCGCCTTCAGCCGCTTTTTTGTCAGTACCACCCATGGCAGTAGAGAGCTTAGTGACACCTGCCTCGATCGCTGCATATTTGTCACCAGCCAAAGGTTTGATTTTAGGGCCGACAGTCTGCCAGATAGTTTCAAACTTAGCGAATTGCTCTTTAGCTTTGTCCATCTTACCTGCTTTCACATTAGTATTCGCTATTGCTAGAGGAGTCCTAGCTTCTTTTACTAAAGGTGTAAGTGCAGCAGTTGCAGCAGCACCAGTCAAAGTTTTGCCACCAGCTTCAACAGCTTTGGTGCCAGCATCTACAGCTTTAGTACCGGCATCCACAGCCTTAGTACCAGCATCAGTCGCAGTTTTGGCTGCATCTTTCACATCGGTACTACCACCGCAGCTAGCCAATGTACCTGTCAAAGCTACCAACAAAACAGCAGCTACCAAATTAGTTTTAATAGACATAAAATTCTTGAACTCACAAACACTACTTCCCCATTATAGAACAGGAAAGTTCGAGCCGTGAAACAAAAACCATGGGGTTAACCGATTAGCCTGTCTCAAACCCTGATAAGTCCAGGGAATTACCAGATATAAGAATTTTTGATTATTTGCCTTTGGCAGTGGCCTTTGCTTGTTTAGCAGCCTTTTTGGCAGCTTGTTCATCAGCCAGTCTTTTTTGCTGGGCAGCCTCTTTTTCTTCAGCAATTTTGTCCAAATAGTAATGGTAGTCGCCCAAATAAACTCGGAACTCACCATCGCGGATTTCGACAATTTTGTTGGCTACCTGGGAAATAAAATATCGATCGTGAGACACTACCAAAGCCGTGCCATCGTAGTTTTTCAGGGCATCTTCTAGCATTTCTTTGGCGGGGATATCTAGATGATTGGTAGGCTCGTCTAAGATTAACAAGTTAAAGGGACTTAATAACATTTTGGCCAGCGCTAGCCGCGCTTTTTCGCCACCGCTGAGAGATTCTACTTTTTTGAAGGCACTGTCACCACTGAACAAAAAGCGCCCCAAGAGAGTCCGGACTTCTTCATTTGTCCACTCTGGGACTTCATCATGGATGGTGAACATCACTGTTTTGTCTAGATCTAGCGCTTCAGCTTGGTTTTGCTCAAAGTAGCTGGGCAGTACTTGGTGTTGACCCAAGGAAATCTCGCCTTCTGTGGGAGTTTCGGTGCCCATGATCATTTTTAGCAGTGTGGATTTGCCGCTGCCGTTAGGACCCAAAAAGGCAATGCGATCGCCGCGCTCAATTAACAGATCGGCACCCAAGAATAAAATCTTGTCACCGTAAGTGTGTACCAAGTTCTTGATTTCTACTACTTCTCGGCCACTGCGCGGAGCAGGGGGGAAACGGAAGTGCAGAGTACGCATTCCGCTTATTGGTGCTTCGATCCGTTCAATTTTATCGAGTTGCTTTTCTCTGCTCTTAGCTTGGGTACTCCGAGTGGCGCTGGCGCGGAATTTTTCTACGAAAGCCTGTTGTTTTTCTAGTTCTTTTTGCTGGCGTTCAAAGGCACTGAGCTGCGCCATTTCGTTCTCAGCTTTCACATTTAAGTAAGTGCTGTAATTGCCCAGGTAGCTCTGGGAAACACCGCGCTCGGTTTCCACGATTTGGTTGCAGAGCCGATCGAGGAATTCCCGGTCATGGGAGACAATTACCATCGGGGTTTCTAGCTTGCGCAGGTAGTTCTCTAGCCACTCAATGGTTTCCAGGTCTAAATGGTTGGTAGGTTCATCCAATAGCAATAAATCGGGGCTTTGCAGCAAGATCTTGGCCAAACTCATCCGCATTTGCCAGCCACCACTAAAGGCGCTAACTAATCGATCGCCGTCTTCAGATTCAAAGCCCATTTCGGGCAAAATTTTGTCAATTTCGGCTTCTAGAGCATAGCCATTCAGGGCTTCGTACTGCCGTTGCAGCTTGTCCATTTTGTGCAGAATTTTGTCTAGCTCTTCAGGCGTAGCGACTTCGAGCTGGCGATGGATTTCATCGAGAGCCGCATGGGCTTCATTTGCTGCCCCAAAAGCTTGCCACAGTTCTTCTTTGACTGTGCGGGCATTGTCTACTTCAAATTCTTGACTGAGGTAGGCGATGTGCAGGCTGGCTGGCCGAATGATTTCGCCGCTGGTGGGTTCGGTCTTACCGGCAATAATTTTGAGCTGGGTAGACTTACCAGCACCGTTGACTCCCACTAGGCCAATCCGATCGCCTGGTTTGACTTCCCAGTTAATGTCTTTTAGAACTTCGCCAGTGGGATAGATTTTGCTGATGTGTTCTAGTCTAAGCATTAACTGGAATCTCCTAGAGTGA
>JANNEH010000258.1:0-2767 GCA_031378405.1 Synechococcales cyanobacterium OTE_75_metabat_409 | reverse complement strand
AGATGGCCGATCGAAGATGGGTTTTCATTCTGATGAGATTGATAATCTGGAAGATGGTACAGAGATTATTATTATTTCTTTGGGAGTGGAAAGAAAGCTGTCATTTCGATCGAAGGCTAATTATGAAGATCGCTGCTACTATCTATTACCCCATGGCTCCATGCTGCACATGAGCCAACGCACTCAAGAACATTGGAGCCATGCCATCAAAAGAGCCACTGTCACCGCTGGTCGTATTAGCCTGACCCTGCGCCGGATTGATGAAAATTATGGTGAAAAGCCGATTTAATAATTCAGGATAAATAACTAAACTTTCTCGCAAAAGTTGACATCTATCACATAAGTAGGGCATCATATGAGCATCATATATGATGCGAATTTCATGCTAAACCTCAGCCGAGATATTAACTCTCTTTCCAATTTCAAGCGCAATACCGCTAGCTTTATTGAGCAACTAAAAGATACGAAGTCTCCTTTAGTCCTCACTGTTAATGGTGTTTCTGAGTTGGTGGTTCAGAGTGCGGAGGGCTATCAACAATTGCTAGATCAAATTGAATACTTGGAAACAACGGCTGGAATTAGACAAGGATTGCATGAACTAGCCGAGGGGCAAGCAGTTCCAGCGATACCCGCATTGAAAGCACTAAGAAGTAAGTTACAGCAGCCCAAAGTATGAATTACAGTGTCGAAATTCTGCCGCAGGCACTGGATAATATTGAAGCTGCTTATCGCTGGATGGCTGACAACATCAGTCCAGATCAAGCAGAACAATGGTACGAAGAATTGATGATTGCGGTTAAATCACTGGAAAAGTTTCCTAATCGTGCCAGTCAAGCTTACGAAGCTAGTGAATTTGAGCAAGATATTCGTCAGTTATTTGTGGGTAAAGGTAGACGGTATCGACTTTTATTTGTAGTTTCCAAGGGTCGTGTATCTATTTTATATGTTCGTCATACTAGTCAACCTTGGCTGAGCTAATAATAATAAGAATTTAACTCGCCAAGCCTTACAGTATTATGGCCACTGCAACTAATTTGTCCAATGACACTTCCTGTTCCTATTTTAGACTCAGCGACAACACCCCTATTGACAGCATTGGCACCCATGCAGGATGTGACAGATGTCTGCTTCATGCAGGTCATTGCCCACTATGGTTGCCCAGATTACTTTTTTACCGAATACTTTCGAGTCCACGAGAATTCTGCTGTAGACAAACACATCATTCGATCGATCACCGAAAACACCACCAGCCGCCCAGTCTTTGCCCAGATGATCGGCGAGAATATCCCTGACCTAGTGCGCACAGCAAAATTATTGAGTCACTACCCAGTTGCCGGCATAGATTTAAACATGGGCTGCCCCGCCCCCCGGATTTATCGCAAAAATGTTGGTGGTGGACTATTACGTGACCCCGACAAAATCGATCGCATCTTGGGAGAACTGCGATCAGTAGTAGATGGACTATTAACAGTCAAAATGCGGATTGGCTTTGAAGATACTGCCAACTTCGACCAGATCTTGAACTTAATCGACAAACACCAAATTGATCTACTCAGCCTCCATGGCCGCACTGTCAAAGATATGTATCATGGCATAGTGCATTACGACCTGATTGCTCATGCCGTACAGCGATTACCTTGCCCAGTGCTAGCCAACGGCAACATTAGTTCCGCAGCGACAGCTCTCACTGTGTTATCTCAAACCAAAGCAGCCGGAGTAATGATTGGTCGTGCCGCTATTCGGAATCCTTGGATTTTTCAACAAGTGCGACAGGCTTTGGCTGGTGAACCAGTGTTAGTAGTGACATTAAAAGATGTGCGGGAGTATATCGATCGGCTCCATCACATGCAAATTACCCAAGAAATCCCTGAGCGGGGACGTGTCAGCAATCTTAAAATGTATCTGAACTACATTGGTCAGGGTGTCGATGCTGCTGGTGTATTTCTGCGAGATATGCGCAGGGCACAGACTGAGGAAGAGTTATTGGGGGTATGCGATCGCGATTTACTCAGTTATCCCCAAGAACTATTTGCAGTAGAGCCATATTCCGGACTTTTTGCCCGCCCCCAATCTGAAACCCAAAAGCTTAGAGTTGTCGAAAAAGCCTCAGCAATCATATTCACAAAATAATCCTAAATCTGCCAGAATTAATTAAGATTAGTTCAAATGCAGTGTACCCATGCCATACAGCAAATTTACTCTCAGTCGGGCAGTAGAAGATTTTGAGCTAGTTTTACAAGAGCGATCGAACCTATTTGCCACCATGTCGCCTGTAGCTCCCACCCCTTTACTACGCGAAACCCTCGCAGAGAATGTTCCCTGGGCAGTGGCGGTCGGTAGCGAAAAAGCGCGCTCAGAAGGCATTATTAATCCGGTATTACTAGAAGTTAAACGTCAACTAGGCGGACAGATCGGAGTATTTTCTGGCGAAGAATTTAATGTAGATGTCGCCGCTGATCTGAATGGATTTTGTGATTTTTTGGTGAGTCGTACTTCTGAACAGCTCTATATCAAAGCACCTGTGATTATGTTGGTAGAAGCCAAGAAAGAAGATCTCAAGCCTGCTCTAGGTCAGCCTGCCACTCAAGGCTCTGAGGAAACCTCAGAGCAAAGTGTCGCAGTATGCTTAGCCGAGATGGTTGCAGCCCAGCGCTTCAACGCCAGCAAAGGTCAAGCCATAGAGACAATCTATGGCGTGATCACCAGTGGCACTGTTTGGCGCTTTTTGCAGTTGGCCGGGCAAGTAGTTTCGATCGACCTCACCGAC
>JANNEH010000239.1:0-25519 GCA_031378405.1 Synechococcales cyanobacterium OTE_75_metabat_409 | reverse complement strand
GGTGTCGTAACTGTAGCCGATAGCTCACTGATTGCTACTGCTGCTACTTACAGCGTCACTGTGAAAGCAACTTCTGGCGATGCTTCATTTACTAGCAAATTGTTCTCGATCGATGTCAAAGATACCATCACTCCTCCTGCTACTCCTGGTGTCAGAAATGACTTCGACGGCGATGGCAAAGCCGACATTCTCTTCCGAGACAACTCCAACCATAATGCTCTTTTCTGGAAAGCTGATGGCATCAATCTCATTAACCCAGCTACCCAGCAGTTCACCATTGGTAACGTAGGTAGCAGCTCTTGGAGCCTTGTTGGTAGTGGTGACTTCAACGGCGACAAGAAGTCTGATGTGCTTTGGAGAAATACCGATGGCTCTATTGCTGTTTGGATCGGTAATGGTGTAAATACCTTTAGTCAGGGCGCAGTCATTGGGAACCTCGCTGGCACTACTTTCCAAGTAGCTGGTACTGGCGACTTCAATGGAGATCTCAGAGATGACATTCTCTTCAAAGATGCCACTGGTGCTGTTGCCGTCTGGTTGACTGGTAGTACTGGCCTGTCTCTTGCCTCCACCGGAATCATTGGTTCTGTTGGTGTTGGTGGTTGGCAAGTTGCTGGTGTTGCTGATTTCACTGGCGATAGCAAAGCTGACATTCTCTGGCGCGATACTGCTAGTGGTGCAATTGCTGTTTGGCAAGGTAATGGCACCAGTGCCGTCACTCAGACCGGAGTAGTTGGTGCTCTTCTCGATCCTACTTGGAAAATTGAAGGTGTTGATAACTTCAGTGGTGATAGCCGCAGCGATATTCTGTGGAGAAACACCACAGACGGTACTATTGCTATTTGGCAAGGTAATGGTCTAGCTGCCATCACTCAGACTGGAATCATTGGTACTGTTGGTGGTGGCGCTGCTGGTGCTGCTTGGGATATTGCTGGTAGCGGCAATTACAACGGAGATGCTACAGCCGATATCTTGTTCCGTAATGGTAATAATGTAGCAACTTGGCTCACCAATGGTAGTCTCAATTCTTTCGCTCAAGGTGAACTGATTGGCACTGCTAACAGTGCTTGGACTATTAGCGCTCCTACCATTTAATTGGATGGATCGCAAGATTAACTAAGTTGAGGGCGGGCTAGATATCTAGCCCGCTCTTTCGTTTGATGTTTTATTGAATTACATTGTGTTTTATTGTATTTTTGAAATCGATGCAATGCTTGGTTCAAGCATTACAATTGTCGTAAATGTAGTAGATTAGGTGAAAACTTATATTTGAGTTTACAAACATCTTACTTTTCTTACTGACAAAGCTCTCGATCGCAATCATCATGCCACAAGTATAGATTTGGCTTAGATTTAAGCTTTTTTTAGATGGAACATTTCATGTGACAAACATGTCTACTAACGTCAGTTTTCTAGATGCTTATGCCAGAGTTGATTTGACCGTTAAAATGAAAAACTACTTGTGGTTTTGAGACTAGTAGTATACAATGTCCAAAGTTAATGCTAAGTATTTACTCCTTCTATTGGGTTTTCAGGATTTTGCGCTTGCTAGTTGGCCATACACTAGTGCAATGCAACTTCTAGGTATTGATTCACAAAGGTACTGAATCTGTTGTTTTCAGTGGCGTTTTTCTTGTGTCTATTGACTTTTTGTCGGTGCCAAGATGTTGCGATTTTGTGCTGTCAGTTTAGGCTTTCTTTCAATTCACTAACATTCTACGTTTTCCCTTCCTAAAATTATGAATACCGTTACCACTGTTAATTCGGCTGCTTTCTCTGCTTTTTCTATGGCAGCACAAAAGCGGGTATCTACACTGGTTGTTTTTGATGCTCGTTTGGCAGATTTGGATGTGTTGTATGGGGCTTTGTTGCCTGGTGCGGTGGGCAGGACGATCGAGTCAACTGCTGATGGGTTGGTGGAAATTACGCGGTTGTTGGCGGAGAGTGGGGCGAAGAGTTTGGCGATCGTGGCTCATGGTGAGCCAGGGGTGATTCATTTGGGGCGGGAGCCGATCGATTTAGAGGTTTTGAGTGTTCGATCGGGTTTGTTGCAGGAATGGTGTGTGGATGAGATTTCGTTGTATTCCTGTGAGGTTGGTGCTGATGTTGGGTTTGTGGGTGAGTTAGAGAGGGTGACGGGGGCGCGGGTGGCTGCGTCGGCACAGAAGGTAGGCGCTGATGCTCTGGGTGGAACATGGAATTTAATTAATAGTCATAGCTCTTCAGTTTTTCACTCGCAATCTATCTCTTCATATTCGGGTATTTTCGCGACGACCACTGTTGCAATCACAACTGCTAATAATGCCACTATCAACCGTACCACGACTCTTGGCTTTACTGTAGATGTAAGTAACACCACAGGACAAGATCTTCTTATCGCTGCTTACAGTGGAACTACTCTAATCGGTTGGCAGATTGTAAATCGCTCCACCAATTTCACTGTTTCGACTACAGCAGTAGAATACACAGGGACTTTTGATTTCGCAAGTGCTGGACTTAGTGCTGTTGACGTTACAGGCATCACTCTTCGTGCTTGGCAGGGTACGGCAGGCAGTGGCTACTCGGCGGGAGTTACTTATGGTAACGGTAATATTACAAATGGTGCCGCCAACGGTTTTAGAGCTAACAACAATACTGCACCAGCCGCTGGAACAGGTGCGATCAATTTTACAACTCCAACTACTGGATCTATTACAGCTACTAACAATACTATTCTGATCGATAACATTGCTCCAACAGTCATTGATAACAATATTTCGATCTCAGGTGCTACGGGTGCTGGCGGTGCTTATAAAGTAGGAGATACCGTAACGGCAGTATGGGATTCCACTGGCAACACAGATATGCTTAGTTCTGTTGCTGTTGATTTCTCACAGTTCGGCGGTGGCAATGCAATAGCAGCAGCTTTACAAAGCAGTGGTGTGAATACTGGTAAGTATGTTGCTACTTACACAATAGTGGGTGGTTCTATCAATAGTGTTGGTAACAAAAATGTATCCGTATCAGTAACGGATAATGCAGCAAATGTCACAACCGCATTGGATACCACAAATGCAACTGTTGATAATGCCGTTCCATCAGCTCCAATAATAACCGAAATTGGAGGCACTGATGGTACTGTAAGTACTGCCGCCAATGATAATAAGGTTGTTGGTACTGCCGAAGCTGGTAGTACTGTCAGTGTTCTAACTAGCACTAATACTCTACTTGGTACTACTACTGCTAATGTCAGTGGAGACTGGTCTTATACATTCACTTTAGCCAATATCATAGCTCTCGGACAAGGATTGAAAAATGTTATAGCTACAGCCACTGATACCGTTGGTAATGTATCTGCTGCAAGTAGTACCTTCAATTTCTTTCTAGACACTATTGCTCCTAATGCTCCTTCTATCACCAATATTACTGATAATGTTGGCTCTATTCAAACCCCAATTACGAATGGAACGGCAACTGATGATACCACTCCAACCTTCACTATTAGCTTGGCAGGTACAGGCGCGGGTGTTGGTGATATCGTTAAACTCTTCAATAATGGCACAACACAAGTCATTGCTTACACCTTAAATAATGCTGATATCACTGCTGGAACTGTCTCCCTCACTCCAGCAGCTCTAGCACAAGGAAATTATTCCATCACTTCTACCATTATAGATGCCGCAGGCAACCAGAGTAGTGCTTCTGCCGTCCGTACATTCACAGTTGACGCAACTGCACCATCCGTCACTATCACAGATAATGGAGGAACAACAGCAACTGGAGACATCACCTACACATTTACATTTGATGAAGCAGTAACTGGTTTTGCAGATACTGATGTAGTAGTGGCCAATGGAACGAAAGGAACCTTCACAGCGGTTAGTAGCACACAATACACACTAGTTGTGACACCCACAGATGGATTTGAAGGAAATGTTACCGTCGATGTAGCAGCAAATGTTGCCAATGATGTGGCTGGGAATGGAAACGTTGTAGCCACTCAAAACGTGCAAGCAGTCGATACCAAAGAACCATCCGTCACTATCACAGATAATGGAGGAACAACAGCAACTGGAGACATCACATACACATTCACATTTGATGAAGCAGTAACTGGTTTTGCAGATACTGATGTAGTAGTGGCTAATGGAACGAAAGGATTATTCACAGCGGTTAGTAACACCGTTTACACATTAGTTGTGACACCCACAGATGGATTTGAAGGAAATGTCACCATCGATGTAGCAGCAAATGTTGCCAATGATGTGGCTGGAAATGGAAACGTTATCGCCACTCAAAACGTGCAAGCAGTCGATACCAAAGAGCCATCCGTCACTATCACAGATAATGGAGGAACAACAGCAACTGGAGACATCACATACACATTTACATTTGATGAAGCAGTAACTGGTTTTGCAGATACTGATGTAGTAGTGGCCAATGGAACGAAAGGATTATTCACAGCGGTTAGTAGTACCGTTTACACATTAGTTGTGACACCCACAGATGGATTTGAAGGAAATGTTACCGTCGATGTAGCAGCAAATGTTGCCAATGATGTGGCTGGAAATGGAAACGCTATCGCCACTCAAAACGTTCAAGCAGTCGACACCTTAGAGCCAACAGCACCAGTGATTTCTGCGATGATCGCCAACGACACAGGAGTATCAAACACCGATCGCATCACTCAAGACAAAACCCCAACCATCACAGGTACTGCCGAAGCCAACAGCATCATTCAACTCTTCAACGGCATAGCCACCTTCGGTACCACCACTGCCGACAACACCGGAGCATGGAGCTTCACCCCCGCCGCAGATCTAACCGACGCTGTTTACAACATCACCGCCAAAGCCACCGATGCCGCAGGCAACACCAGCATCGCATCTGCCCCGCTTAGTATTGAGATTGATACCACTGCCGATGCTGGTACAGCTCTCGCTTTTGCCAACGTCAATACCCTCGTCAACAACACCACCGCAAACAACTTCACCTTTAACCTCAATGGCGTTGATGCAGGCAACACCACACCTGTTGTCACCATTAGCGATGGCTCCAATTCCATCACCGCTACTCAAGGTGCAGGCACCTCTTGGAGTGCTGATATCAGTGGTCTCAACGATGGCACTCTATCCATCACCGCCACCACCTCCGATGTCGCCGGGAACGCCGCCACCATCACCCAAACAAGCATCCTTCTAGATACCGTCGCACCTGCCACCCCCACGATCGTCAGCATTAGCGATGACACCGGCATCACCACCGATACTGGCAGTACCTCCGACAAACGTACTAGCGATACATCCCTAACCCTAAATGGCACCGCTGAAATTGGCAGCAACGTCCGTGTCTTCAACGGCAATACTCTTCTTGGTACTGCTACCGTTAGTAGTGGAGGCACCTGGAGTTACGTTGTGCCAGGTACACTCACCGATGGCACCACCTACAACTTCAGAGCACGCGCCGTCGATGCCGTCGGCAACCTCAGCTTTTCCACTGCTAACAATGGTTTCCTTGTCACCATTGACACCACCGCCCCTGGTGCCCCCACCATCATCAACTTTAGCAACGACACAGGCACCAGCCCCACCGATGGCATCACCAACGACAATACCCTTACCATCACCGGCACTGCTGCTAGCGATGCTGCCGAAGTTGAAATCTTCAACGGCACAACCTCCTTGGGCAAAGCCACTGTTGCTAGTGGTAATTGGACTCTCACCACCGCAGCACTTCCCGATGCTACTTACACTCTCACCGCCAAAGTCCTTGACATCGCCGGAAACACTAGCATTGTTTCCACAAATTCACTCAATATCAGCATCGATACCACTGCTCCAACAGCCATCACTCCAACAACGATTCCCAATCTAAATGAGAATAATGCTGCTAACGCAGTAGTCACCACCCTATCAGCAACCGATAGCGGTGCAGGTAACAGTGGCATCGTGTTCTCCTTAGTCTCAGGTCAAGTCGATAATGCAGCCTTCACTATCAACGGCACTCAACTGCAAATCAACGCCGCTGCTAACGCTGAAGTTAAGAGCATCTACAACCTACTCATCCGCGCCACCGATGCCGCTGGTAACTTCACCGACTTCACAAGAACACTTAACATTAATGATGTAGATGAGTTCGATGTAACAGCACCAACAGACAGCAATAGTCTAGTTAATGAAGTCTTAGAGAATGCAGCGAATGGCACAGCCGTTGGCTTGACCGCTGCTGCATCGGATGGTGATGCAACAAATAATGTTGTTACTTACTCCTTAGTAGGTGCAGCGAATGGCACGGGTGCATACAACACAGGTGAATTCACAATTGATGTGAACACAGGGGTTGTAACGGTAGCTGGTGGTATTGACCGTGAAGCCGGAGTGACCCGCACATTGTTTGTCAAAGCAGCATCTACAGATGGTTCAACCGCAACATCCACATTCACCATTGCCATCAATGATTTTGATGAGTTTGATGTAACAGCACCAACAGATAGCAATAATCTGACAGTTAATGAAGTCCTAGAGAATGCAGCGAATGGCACAGTTGTTGGCCTAACTGCTTATGCCTCGGATGGTGATGCCACGAATAGTGGAGTTACTTACTCCTTAGTAGGTGCAGCTAATGGCACAGGTGCATACAACACAGGTGAATTCGCAATTGACGCGAATACAGGGGTTGTAACAGTAGCTGGTGGTATTGATCGTGAAGCCGGAGCGACCCGCACATTGTTTGTCAAAGCAACATCTACAGATGGTTCAACCGCAACGTCTACATTCACCATTGCCATCAATGATTTTGATGAGTTTGATGTAACAGCACCAACAGACAGCAATGGTCTAGTTAATGAAGTCTTAGAGAATGCAGCCAATGGAACATTAGTTGGCTTGACCGCTGCTGCATTGGATGGTGATGCCACAAATAATGGTGTTACCTATAGTCTCACTAACGATGCAGGTGGTCTCTTTGCCATCGATTTCAACACAGGTGTTGTGACAGTAAATGGTTCTATTAGCTATGAAACTGCAACGACTCAAAATATTACAGTTCAGGCATTAAGTATTGATGGTTCAACCAGTACCGCAAACTTCACCATCAATATCAATGATGTTAATGAAGCCCCAACAGCTATCAACCTCAGTGCTAGCAGCATTGCCGAAAACAATGCTCTCAATGCAGTAGTTGCGACACTAAGCGCGATCGACCCAGATGGAGCCGCAACCACCTTTGTCGCACCATTCACTTACGCATTAGTAACTGGAGCAGGTGATACAGACAACATAGCCTTTACCATTAACGGCTCAAACCTCCAAATCAATGCATCGGCAGACTTTGAAACCAAGCCAAACTATCAAATTCGCTTGCAAGTAACAGATAATGCCGGTCTGACTTTCGTAACCAACAAAACCATCACCATTACAGATATCAATGATGCTCCAGCCCTTACCCTCACCCCCGCACCATTGCCAAATGCCACCGAAGATAATTCATACATCATCAATCAAGCAGCTCTCTTAAGCGGCTTTACCGACCAAGATCTACCAGCCCAAACACTCACCGTCCAAAATCTAGTACTTGCTTCCAGCAGTACTGGCGCTGGCAACCTAGCTATCTTAGGTGCTGGCCAGTGGCTCTTTGCCCCTAATGCCAACTACAATGGCACCGTTAACCTCACCTACAGTATCAGCGACGGCATTACGACCACTGCTGCAACCAAGTCTTTTGTTGTTAACCCAGTTAACGATGCTCCTACTGGTTCACCCACCGGTACTCTCAATGGCACTGAAGATACAATCCTCACCATCAACGAAGCCATCCTGTTAGCTGGCTTTAGCGACCCCGATGCTAACACTACTCTAAGAGCCATCAACCTCACCGTCACCACCAATGGCACCGGAATCCTCAGCTCACCTACTGGTGTCCTTGGTTCTCGCCAATGGACTTTCACCCCAGTAGCTAACTACAACGGCTCAGTTAACCTCAGCTACGATGTCAGCGATGGTATTGCTAGCGTCATCAATCAAGCTCTGACAATCAATCTTGCAGCAGTTAACGATGCGCCAACCCTCACTGGCACACCAGTCATTCTCAACCCGCTTGGCACTACTAGTTTCACCATTAACGCCTCTGACTTGTTAGCTGGCTTCACAGATATAGAAGGCGATACTCTATCGGTTTCCGGATTAATAGCCACCAACGGTAACTTAATTAATAACAACAATGGTACCTATAGCTTTACCCCCACTCCTAGTTACAACGGCTCGGTTGATCTTACCTATAATGTAATCGATGGTAATGGTGGCATCACTCCCGCCACTCAATCTTTCAAGCTTTCTTTTACCAGAAATGACTTCGATGGCGATGGCAAGGCCGACATCCTCTTCAGAGATAACTCCAACAACAATGCTCTTTTCTGGAAAGCTGATGGCATCAATTTCATCAACCCAGCGACCCAACAGTTCACCATTGGTAACGTAGGCAGCAGCACTTGGAGCATAGTTGGTAGCGGTGACTTCAACGGCGACAAGAAGTCTGATGTGCTCTGGAAAAATACCGATGGTTCTATTGCTGTTTGGATCGGCAATGGCACAGGTACCTTTAGTCAGGGTGCTGTCATTGGTAATCTCTCTGGCACTACTTTCCAAGTGGCTGGTACTGGCGACTTCAATGGTGACCTAAGAGATGACATTCTCTTTAAAGATGCCAGTGGTGCTGCTGCTGTGTGGTTGACTGGTAGTACTGGTCTATCGCTCGATGGCACCGGAATCATTGGTTCTGTTGGTGCTGGTGGTTGGCAGGTTGCAGGTACTGGTGACTTCACTGGCGACAACAAAGCAGACGTTCTGTGGCGCGACACTGCTAGTGGTCAGATTGCTGTTTGGCAAGGTAATGGCAAAGATGCCTTTAGTGCCAGCAACGTAGTAGGCACTCTGCTTGATCCTACTTGGCAAATTGAAGGTGTTGATAACTTCAGTGGCGACAGCCGCAGCGATATTCTGTGGAGAAACACCACAGACGGTACTATTGCTATTTGGCAAGGTAATGGTCTAACTCCCATCACTCAGACTGGAATCATTGGTACTGTTGGTGGTGGTGCTGCTGGTGCTGCTTGGAATATCGCTGGTACTGGTAATTACAACGGAGATGCTACATCTGATATCTTGTTCCGTAATGGTAACAGTGTCGCGGTTTGGCTCACCAATGGTAGTCTCAATTCTTTCGCTCAAGGTGAACTGATTGGTACTGCTAACAGTGCTTGGACTATTAGCGCTCCTACCATTTAATTTGATGGTCAATAATTAACAAATTTGAGGGCGGGCTAGATATCTAGCTCGCCCTTTGTTTTGGTATACTTTAGATGTGGTAATACTACTATTTTTGCTTGCGTTCCTCCATAAACTGATAACCATTCACCCCCGCATTAGCAATAAACAACAACAGTGCCAAATAAAACCCAATACCATAAGAAACCTGGATCATCCCTGAACCCTGCTTGATCACCTCACTATCAGTCCCCGACTTCACAAACAGCAAAATAATTGCCCCAATACCACTAGCTACACCAGGCACCAAACTCTGCTGGAACCGATCCTTCAACAACAGCGTTGCTGCCAACCCGGCTGCTGCTGTCACAAAAGCAATCCCCAACGGCACAGAACCAGCAATTTTCTGAGTCTTAGCAGCAGCAGCTACGCTACCCCCCAAAGAACCACTCAAAGAAGCCGCCGGATTAGCTAGCTCAACGCCGGTAGCCATCTGCAAGCCAGTCATCGTCACAATATCTTTACCCTGACAAGATAAACTCATAAAAGGCAAAAAGAAACAAATCAAAATCAAGGCAAACATCGAAGCTGATATTTTTTTAAACATAGTTGAATGAATTTTGAACAATAGAACTGGTGATTCCACAAAGTGGACGCTACGCGAACAGCACAATCAATACTATGTTTTGCTAGCAAAGTGTGCATTCTCAGCAAGCGTAATGATAAATGACCCTATTGTCAATCGCCATCAGCCATGAATCAAATTTAGAATTGCTGAATCGAGAACTGCGCTAGACTGAGACAAAATAGCGGCTAAATCTCTACAAGCCATCCACTATGCCCATAATTCAGGTCGAAAATCTTTCCAAGATTTATCAAGTCGCCAACAAAGAAGCCGGTATTAAAGGCACCCTGCAACATTTCTGGCAGCGAAAGTACACAAACATCCCCGCTGTGCAGCATGTTTCGTTTACGATCGAACCCGGAGAAATCGTCGGCTTTTTGGGTGCCAACGGTGCAGGCAAAACCACCACCCTCAAAATGCTCACTGGCCTAATCCATCCCTCCAGCGGCTACCTGCGAGTGGCCGATGCCATCCCGGCTCGCCGGGAAGCAGCCTTCCTCAAACAAATCACCCTAATTCTGGGGCAAAAACAGCAGCTCATTTGGGATCTACCCGCCATGGATTCCTTGCGGATCAACGCTGCTGTCTATGGCATCGATGACCGGGAATTTGATCGACGAGTGGGCGAACTCACCGAAATGCTCACCCTCACCGGCAAACTGAACCAAGCGGTGCGCAAACTTTCCTTGGGCGAACGGATGAAAGTAGAAATCTTAGCCGCTCTGCTCCATCGCCCCCAGGTTTTATTTCTAGACGAACCCACCCTCGGCCTAGATGTCAACGCCCAAGTAAACGTCCGGGACTTTCTGCGCGATTACAACCAGCGATACCAAGCCACCATTATGCTCACCAGCCACTACATGGCCGATATTACTGCTCTGTGCGATCGAGTATTGCTGATTCATGGTGGGGCTTTGGTCTACGATGGTGGACTCAATGACCTGCTCGAAAAATTCGCCAGCCACCGCGAAGTCCGGCTAGAACTTTCCCACAGCCTCACTAAAGAACAGTTGGCCATCTATGGCGAAGTCGTAGATATTTCTGAACACCAGGTACGTTTATCCATCGATCGCCGCTTCCTCACCGACAAAGTAGCTAAAATTCTCGCCGAGTTACCTGTTACCGATTTAGCCGTCACCGACCCACCCGTCGAAGAAATCATCGGCAAAGTGTTTACCCAAGGCTCGGTTACTACAGTTGATAATTGACAGTCAACTCTCCGCTATTTTGTTCCAACCAACTATAGTCAAAAATTGCTGCATAAATACGATTATGGACTTTTAGCAGACCCTGTTGTTTGATCACTAAACCAGATAGCAGTAGCTCTCTGACATCTCGATTGTCTACAGCAACAAAATTTGGCTGCTGCAAAATTTGGCGGTAGAGAGCTATTAGTTGCCCAGATTGTTTACTCTTTAACAGTCGATCGCGGACGGTGCGCAGATGTTCTGGTTCATCTTGCGATTCCCAATTATCAATCACCTTGGTCTGGACTAAATTTTGTATCCATTCGGCTTCGCCATTGGTAGGAATAGCTGAGGCATCATTCCGAATCAGCTTACAGAGCTTTTGGGTCAGAAAAGGCTGACCATTTGTCCAATCCAACATTTCTTTCAATAACGTTTGGGGGCTACTGACTTTTTCGGCTAATCCTTGCAGTAATGGCTGGGCTTCATGTTCTTTGAAGCCTTCTAGATAAATAAATTGACCAATATTAAAAGGCGTAATTTGGCTGTCAGTAATTAAATCTGCTGGGGTTGCCACCCCAAAAAAAGCAAAGGTTAATCGTTGGTATTCAGGATTAAGACTGCGCTGGTTATAGCAAGAACGAATAAAAGCAAAAAAGTCATTAACTGGAAAACTCAAGCCTAAAACGCTATCAATTTCATCGACAAAGATCACTAACTGTTTTGCCGGTGCCCCTACTTCTCGGCCAACTTCCACCAAGACAACTTCTTCAATAAACTCACTTAACCGCTGTAACGAGGACAGATCTTCCCGCTCCTGCCACCAAGTTTTGAGGTTGATTTTTCCCCGTAAATTAAAACGTCGCCCGATCTCAAAGGCAATGCCTTTGTACCACTGATCCGGGGTAATTATTTCGCTGCCAATCCGAGTCATATCGATCGGGGCGCAGCATACTCCTTCATGTTGCAGATGCTTGATCATCCGCACCATCAAACTAGATTTCCCCATTTGCCGAGGATTGAGCACATAGCAAAATTCTCCTTGTTGTAAGGCTTTGTAAAGGTGACGATCTGCTGCCCGCACTACATAGGTGGGTGCATCCATCGGTAAACTGCCACCTACTTGATAGTCAAAAGTGATCGCCTGCCCAGGGGTTTTGAGCAGCTCATTTTCAAAAAGTAGCTCTGTCTGGGTAGCTTTAAGAATATCTAGGGTCTGAGAAAGTTCTTGGGTTCTTTCCCTAACTTTTTGCTCTAGGGTGCGGCTGTATTCGGCTAAGCGATCTTTGGCTTGCTGTAGAGCAATATTATTAAGGGCTAGCTCTTGAGTGTAGCGAATTCGATCGGTTTCAGCTTGTTTGCGTTGGGTAATGTCAGTAAAAGTGGCTATGGCGTAGGTAATTTGGCCCTGCTCATCAAAAATGGGAGTTGCTGATACTTCTAAAGGGATAATTTTGTCAGTTTGGTGAATTTCCATGTCATCGATCGTGTTGCTTTCACCATATAATGCTCGGACAATAGGCTGCTGATTAGTAACGTACAACTGATCTGTTCCGGCTAGGTAAGCCTGATAAATTTCGGTCAGTTCAGTAGTATTATGATCATCGGTTAAGATGCCCTGCCCTAATATTTGTTGCGCAGATTGGTTAACGTAGTAAGGTTTACTATTAGCATCAATCACAAATACACCCACAGGCATAGCTTCTAAAAATTGATTTAGCTTTTTTTCATTTTCTCGCAAAGCAACATAGAGCTGGGCATTTTGCAAAGAGATTGCTGCCTGGGAAGAAAGTATTTTCAGGATTTCTAATCGATCAGGAGTAAATGCCCCCGTGACTAAATTATTCTCTAAATAAAGCAGGCCAAGCAGTTTATTCTGATAGATGATCGGTGTGCATATAGTCGATTTTGGTTGATGCTGAATAACATAGGGATCAGTAGTGAAACGCCCTTCATTTGAAGCATTATTAAGAACTAAATCTTCTTTGGTTCTAGATACGTAGTTGATCATTGATAACGGCAGTTGCTCACTGATTTTTAACGAAGCTGATTCCTGTATTGAGAACGTATCTTGATCGACAACTCCTTTAGCTTCAATCATTAGTTTTCCTTCTTTTTCCAAGACAAGAAAGCCAGATTTTGCACCAGCATTTTCTAGTGCAATTTTCATTAACTCACTAATTAACGTTTCTAAAACAATCTCAGAAGCTAAGGCTTGAGATGCTTTAATAACAGTTGTTAAATCTAAAGAAACTATATTACTACTAGTGGTCACAAAGGATGCAATATTAGTGGGAGTCAAAGATGTGTTTTCAGGTCGATTTTGAGCTGACAGTAACAAAAAATATTTTCTCTCTAAATCTTCTACCTTCCGCTTTGCTCCCCATTTTTGATAGCCATAATGAGCTTCTCTCATATAAACCTTTGCCACTTTATTATTACTTCTTTCGATCCAAAATTTTGCAGCTAGCTCATTTGCTAATGCTTCATTTTGCACGTAATTGTACTTTTTGGCTGAATCGATAGCTGATTCATATAACTCAATTGCATCCAAGAATTCACCAGATATTCTAGCGATCTCTGCTTTGACTAGCAGGTATTTATGGAGAAAGTTTTCTGTGCAGTTGTCTGCCCAAATCTTTAACTGACTCAAATTGCTTATTAAGATTTCTTTATAAGTATTTTTCTCGGCTTCAGAAGCACTATCATAAAGCCTAGTTAAGGATAAAGAATAATATAGATAATGCTCTCCCTGTACAACTATTCCGGGGATAAATAGAAGCAGGTCTGTATTCTCTTGCGCTATTTTTAAAGAATTATGATAGTCTTCGTAAAGAAAGTGTAGCTGTGTTTTTAGTATTTGATATGTGGCAAATCCAGGTGTAAAATAGCTTTGCCGCCAATCTTCAAGATATTGATTTTCACAAATCTCATCGTTGCTTAAAGAAAAGTCATCAGGTGTTAACCCCTGTAAATTATATATAAAACCTTGAAATAGCTGCTGAGAACCAGCAAAAATATTGCTTCTCATCTTTTTTGATAAATCAAGAAATCTTTTTGATTCATCAAGGATGTCACTCAAATCTTCGGCAGCTATGATTCTTTGTATCCCCAAATTGGTGGCATTGTAACAGGCATAGATATCTCCAGCATCAACTCCTGCTTGATAACCTTGCCGAAGAATGGCAATACTTTCTTTAAGATGTTCATGCCAAGGCATAATTTGGGCACCGACTAAATTCAGCACTTTACAAGTTAAAGCCGAATCATTATATTTGTTATTTAGTCGTAAGGCGAGCTTGCCAAATTCATAACTTGTCTTCAGGTCAGCAAATTTAGAACTAATGATATTTGCCCAGTAGGCATAGCCACAAGCTGATATTTCTGAATGACCATGATTAATTGAAATATTTACTAACTTTAGAATAATTAAAGCTAGTAAGTCTTGATTGGTAAAATAGGCTGGGCCTGCCATATTAAACAGCAATTTCATCACCGCCAGCATTGCTGAGTCAGTGATCTCTGTGATATCAAATAAATTAGATATTTCTATTTTGTCAATATTGGTTTGATACAGATTAAATTCTTGCTCAAAGCTCATCAAAATAGCTAGAGTATCATTTGGAATATCGATACCAAATGATTTCAAAATCAGAGCACCTTCTTGAAGATTTTCTAAGTATTTTCCAGCGTTATCATATAATGCCAGCCGGATGATTTGGATATCAGCTTTTTCCAAATCAGATTTGACTTGTGTGAGGATAAACTGAAATAAAGATTCAGCAGTTTCAAAATTACCAACAAGATATTCACACTCTGTACGGTTCTTATACAAATCAAAAATCAATTCATAATGATCATCCCAGGTATTTCCTGGACAAATATCAATGCCCTTGCAAAAAAAAGTTAGTGCAGACTCATAAGCACTAGATGCTTTAGCTTTACTGCCTGCTTTTAGATTTAATTGAGCAAGTTGTTCCAGAGAATCATAAGATGTTAATAAGTCTGATGCCTTATTAAGATGATTGACAATATCAAATATTCTCTCTGGCATTTCCTCCTTTTCGGTATTATTTAATATATACTGTCCGATTTTTAAGTGTGCCGCTTTTTGATGCTCTTCCTGAATGAGAGAATACGCAGCTTGTTGTACCCGGTCATGTAAAAATTTGTAGCTGATTTTCTCTGAAATGAAAGATTGTTCTTGGGTCAGAAAAAGTGGAATAATATAGGAATCATTTAAAGGGGAAATCAATCCCTCTTTCAATGGCTCCCAAAGGTATTCTGCTACCATTGAGACAGAACTTCCTCCAATTACTGTAACGGTTTCAAGATCAAATTTGTTACCAATACAGGAAGCTAACTTTATGACTTCTTGAGACTGATTACTCAACTTTTTAATCTTGCGAACCATTAAATCGACTACATTGTCTGTAACATCTGTTTTTTCAATTTCTTCAATGCACCAATTAAATTTCTGATTATTTGCATCAAAAGTTATATGGCCATCAGCATACAAGGATTTCAAAAACTGATTTAAAAAGAAAGGATTTCCTTGGGTTTTCTGAAAACACAATTCTGACAAACGACTAACCTCATCTATTTCGCATAAAAGTGTATCTGCAATTAAATTATTAACATTCACCAGCGCCAAAGGTTTTATTGAAATTTCACTCACCATCGAATGCTTTTTCTGAATCTCTTCTATAGTCAATAACAATGGATGAGATTTACCAATCTCATTATCTCTGTACGCCCCAATTATTAATAGATGTTTTTGGTTGGTTGATGTCATCAGCAACTGAATTAATTTCAGTGATGTTAAATCAGACCATTGTAAATCATCCAAAAATAATACTAATGGATGTTCTGGGCAAGTAAGAATACCAATAAATTGCTGGAAAACTAGATTGAATCTGTTTTGTGATTCTATTGCTCCCAGTTGTTTTACTGATGGTTGTGAACCAATGATCAGCTCTATCTCGGGAATAACATCAACGATTATTTGTCCATTTGAACCAAGTGCTGTTAAGAACTTATATTTCCAAGCACTAATATCATTTTCGTTTTCGGTTAAAAGTTGTCTAATTAACTCTTGAAAAGCTTGAACAAAGGCACTATAAGGGGTATCACGTTGAAACTGATCAAACTTCCCACTTACAAAAAACCCTCTTTTTTGTAGAACAATTTCATGTAATTTGTTGACTAAAGAGGTCTTTCCAATCCCTGAATAACCAGATACTAGTAATAGATTCGGAACACCTTGCCTAATAGATTCAAAAGCTTCTATCAATGTAGTTAACTCTTGATCTCTTCCATATAAACGTTGGGGAATTCGAAAATGATTTGATACATCATTTTGGCCGATTTTATATTGTAAATCATTAACTCCGGACTCTAAATTATTTAGTCCTATCTTTAGATCAGTTTCTAATCCTAAGGCAGTTTGATATCGATCTTCTGGTGCTTTTGCCAGTAACTTCATCACAATATTAGAAACTAACTTAGATACTTGATGATTTTTTTGATCAGGAGAAATCGGTGGTTTCGCAATATGACAGTGGACTACTTCAATCAAATTACTCGATTGAAAAGGTAGAACACCAGTGAGCATTTCATACAATGTTATTCCTAAAGAATAAAAATCTGTTCGATAGTCAATGGTCAAATTCATGCGGCCAGTTTGCTCTGGTGACATATATGCAGGTGTCCCCTCTAAAAACTCCAACTTCTCAAAGGATTGTTTTTCATATTCCAACTGAGAAGAAAGTCCAAAGTCAATTATTTTTACATCTCCTACTTTGTTAACAATAATATTAGAAGGCTTGATATCTTTATGGACAATATTTCTTTGATGTATTTCACCTAAAGTTTGCGTAATAGAAATAGCTATTTTCAAACTTTCTACTAAGCCTAATCTCTGGTTTTTAGTAATTTCCTGGAGAGATTCACTTCCAAAATCATCAAAAACAATAATCCAGCTATTTTCAAATTTTTCGATAGTAATTGGTTTGTTAATTCCAGGAGAATCAAAATCTTTTAAAATATTATACTCATTTTTAAGTCTGGCAACCTCTTTTAAACTAGGATACTCAGATCTTAATGCTTTTAAAATAACTGGTTGGCCATTATTTTTGTTTATACCACGGTAAACAATACTATCACTTGCTTCTTTGAGTATCTCGATGATTTCGTATTCTTTAAATGTTGTCATTTAGCCTCTTGTTCTATATTTGCTAAAATTTCGTTTAATAAGCCTTCTCCAAAAATCAAAGTAGGTGTTTGAAATCCAGGTTGAATAGAATCTGCTGCTGCGAGAACTTTTTTAACTAAAACTAGTGAACTCTTTTGAGTGAAAATATAAGGATTGACTATCTCAATCTTTTTTCTGGTAACTGTACCATCTTCTTGATAAGCCATCCCAATTAAAGTTACTCCTGAATTTATCTGGTGGATGTCAATATTCGATCGAGGCACCATTTCAAGGATCTGAGCAACAACTTTTTGGACAACAGATAACCCCCAAACAGAAATAAAGTAATCGCTTACAAATAAAGGAAAGTGGTCAAATAAGAATCCTAGGCTGCAAAAATAGCCATATATATTAACACTTTCAACTTTAGTACTGATCTTCCCGGTAATTAGATCGGGCAATGGCAGTGCAATTGCCCGTAGATCTTGGCCATCAACTTCTACTTTTTTATGAGTAAATATAGAGCTGGCATGTTTTGCGTTTGCGTGAATATCATTTAATAGCTCTCCCATTGATCTGATAGATCCACTGTTAAATTTAAACGCCGAGTTAACAATGACAAAAAGATCGATCGAGTTTATGCCAGGATATTTCTTGTTCAATGAGGACAATAAACAATCTGAAGCCACCACAAAAAAACCAACTCCTGGCAGTAAAGTAACATTTTTTTGCTTTGCTAAATCGGACAATTCTAACAGCTTTTCAAAAGCAAAATAGTCCCCAGATATATCTAGATAATTGATTCCCTCTGCTATGCAAAACTTCGCTAAAATTTGTGCAGTATCTTTAAATGGACCAGCACAGTTCAGAATAAGTTTAATACCAGGAAGTTGCTCTAGTTTGTTTAAAGCAAATATTCTATATTCTAAATCTAGTTCTTCAGCTAAATTAGTAATTGCTTTTTGATTTCGGCCTGCTAAAATTGGGTGGAGATTTTGCTTGATAGCCTCCCTAGCAATTAGTGAGCCACAAAAGCCATTTGCTCCGTAAATCATCCATTGTGAACTATTCATGCTTTAACCAATCCGAACTCCAGCGAGTTTCACCTTTACCTAAAACAAAGTCAAAATCTTTGATACAAAAAGCCCGAGCTATTTGCTTTTTACCTTTAAGTATAAAACCATCAGATTCCGTCATGATATCTACATCATCTCCTTGAAGACCCAATTCTTTAACGAATGGATGACTTTCAAGATTGTTAGTAACAATTACTTCGTATTTACCCAGTAGTCTAAAATCTAGAATAGCATCAAACAGTTGTGCTGTAAACGCTGCTTCAATAATGGCCTTATAGCAAGCATTCTCAGTATCTTCAGCATCTCTAAATTGTTTGAGATTTACAACTTTCACCTTTACTTGATTTGGCAGATTTTCAAAAAATTTCTCTATAAGATCATCTAAATTCACAAAAATATGTTCATATATTTTATCTAAAAAGCTTTTATCACGCTCCTTAATGGTAATTAAGTTTCTTTTTTTACTGCTCTCAGTTATTTCCGATGCCGAAATATTTTCTTCCGATTTAAAAGTCCATTCACTTGACATTGTTAATTCTGCAAGTTCTTCTATCCCATTAGATAGTTCGTCAATTCTCGGGACAGATTCAAAATCTGCCCATACTTTATGAAAACCATATACTTCTCTACCCGTGACGATCGAAGGATCATTATCATCAAGATAAATAAAGGGAATATACCAAACATTACCAATTGGTTCAATCCCATCAAAAACAATGCAAGGAAAGCAAAATAACAATTCCCCTGGTTGCTTAAAAACAATTCTAGAATTTTTTCCAGTAGTAACACTTTCTACAATGTCAAAAATCAAAAAAACATCATTGGAAAAAGTCCGATAGAAAGGTGTTAAATCTTCTAGGCTTTCTCCCGGCAATAGGCGTGGTTCATTGAGATACTTATTGCAAAGCTCTTGTAATTTATGCTGATCACCTTTTAAGCCACAACCCCAAAGTCGGGCATTTTTGAGTATATATGGTTGAGGTCGTGTCGGGTCACCAGGATACTTGATATATTTTGAATCAGTTGCCATTACTTTCAGCCCCTTTTAGCTAAATTCATCAACTATACCATATTATAATACAGAAATTCTAACCCAGTAAGAATTTTTCAATTATCTTTATAAAAGGTAATCTATCTACATTCAAAAATAAGTTTTGTATCATAAAATACTTAATTTTACGAAGCTTTTTTAGGATGATTATGATTTATAATCTATTTGCATCTAACAGCTCAGGTAAATTTCAACTGTAGCATCAGTGAAGGCTTCCTAGCGATGAGTTGCCCACGACCTTAATCAAGCATTTTACCCTCCAAATAACAGCATCACATAGTCATCCTTAAACCAAAGTATATGTTCTACTTTTATCTCTCATCGCAGCAAAAAAAATATCTGGAAGATTTCATGAATGTAGTTTCTCGCTCTTTTGCAGCAGTAACCCCCTGCTTTGAGGAACCACTTGATACATTTATGTCTACAGCTTATCTAATTTGTCGAGTTGCTGATAATATTGAAGATTGCAAACAACCTTTAAGTTGGCAAAAAGAACGATTTAATGAACTTAAAAAACTTTTAAATATTCCGGCTACCGCTTCAGATACTTTAGCTATCTGGTCGAGCCAAGATTGGATTGGACTTGATATCCATCAAAAAAGACTCATGCAAACAGCGGACGGATTAATGCTGTGGCAAATCTATGAATTGATTCCAGAAAATTATCGGACAGTCATTTCACGCTGGGTTACAACTATGGCAAGTGGGATGGAGGAAATTCTTGATCCTGAACAAAAGCCACTGCTATCTCAGATTAATGGGGTCACTATTTTAGAAACAGTAGATGATTACAATACTTACTGCTATATTGTTGCAGGCACGGTAGGTCGGATGGGCACAGAGCTAGCGATTAATCACTACCAGCTAGATGCAGAAAAATCTCAAATTCTGCTGACTGGTTCCGAAACCTGTGGTCGAGCTTTACAGAAAACTAATATCATTAAAGATTTCTTGGAAGACTTCCAGCAAGGGAAGTGTTATTTACCAAATGCTTGGCTCCAAGAAATTGCTGCTGCACCTTTGCAACTACAGGGCGCACCTCAATACTGGATTCAAAAAGTTTTGCTCAATATCAAAACTGAATTAGATGAGACGGTTACTTACGTTATGTCAATCCCCTATGAGGCGGCTGGATATCGCCTTGCTAGCCTAATGTGCTTGCTGCCTGCTTACCAAACCATTCTATTAGCAGCACAGCAGCAAGATGATCTTTTCACTCTTAATCATCAAGTTAAAATATCCCGCAGTTGTTTTTCCCAATGCTTTGAAGATGCTAAATCTATGGTTGAAAATAATGAAGAACTGATTCGATACAGTCTTCGTATTAATGATGAAATTGCAAGCTCTTTTAAGAGCTTGCTGGAGATATAAACTCAACCACATTGCCAGAGTGAAAACTAGAGTAAAACCGTCAAATCAAGTAAATTAGGAGACCAATCATGACCACATCTCACCAAAAGAAAAAAATCGCTATTTTAGGGGGCGGGATGGCCTCTCTGACTGCGGCCTACGAAATAACCAACGAACCAGATTGGCAAAGTCGTTATGAAATCACCCTCTATCAAATGGGCTGGCGGCTTGGCGGTAAAGGAGCAAGTGGACGCAACTTAGCAAATTCTGCCCGGATTGAAGAACATGGACTACATATTTTCATGGGCATGTATGAAAATACCTTTGGTTTGATGCGTCGATGTTATGAGGAATTAGGACGACCTTCTGATGCACCACTGGCAACTTGGCAAGATGCCTTTAAGCCCCATGGTTTTACGGCTTCACCTGAAAATATTAATGGACAATGGATTCCTTGGGCACATGATTTTCCCGCTAATGATTTGGTACCTGGCGATGGCCATGAATTTCCGACTGTCATGGGCTATATTGGCATTTTGATTGAGTTTATGATCGATCAATTTAACCATTCTTCCTGGTCAAGTGAATTTTTTGCCCCAGACGAACCAGGAGTAGAGGTATCAAAATTATTAGAAGAACTACCAAGTTGGCTGGTTTCGGTGCTGGCAGAAGCAAAAATTCCTGTGAATGCTCCACAATTCCCTGAACAAATTGCATTTCTAGAAATTGCTAACCAGTTAGTGCAAGCCCTCTCCCCTGATCCTCGCGATCATACAGATGCCCAGCATCAGGCGATTTTATGGCTGTTGAAAAAATTCAGAGACTGGCTGCTGGAAAGTGTTGAAGCTATGATGAAGACCCATCATAAATTCCGGAGACTGGGTATTTTGGTGGATTTAGCGCACACTGTGATTAGGGGTATTTTTGTTGACAAACTTGTTTTTAAGGGATTTGATGTTATTGATGAATATGATTTCCAAGAGTGGCTAGGCAAACATGGCGCATTGGAAATAAGTATTCACTCTGTGCCGGTGCGCGGAATTTATGACTTAGTTTTTGGTTATGAAAATGGTGATATTAACCAACCAAATTTAGCCGCAGGAGCCTCTCTGCGATCGATGTTACGTTTAATGTTCAGTTACCGTGGTGCTTTCTTCTGGAAAATGCAGGCAGGTATGGGAGACACTATTTTTGCGCCCTTTTATGAAGTTCTTAAGCAGCGAGGGGTTATTTTTAAGTTCTTTCACTCGGTGTTAAATCTAGAACTCGCTGCTGATCAGAAGAGTATTGCAGCAATTAAAATTGGTCGTCAAGTCACCTTGAAAAATAAAACTTATGATCCTTTAGTTCATGTGAAGGGACTGCCCTGCTGGCCTAGTACGCCTCTGTATGAGCAACTGGCAGAAGGTGAAATGCTCCAAGAGAAGGGAATTAATTTGGAATCTGCTTGGATGCCCTGGGAAAATAGAGAAGAAATTATGCTGAAGGCTGGAGATGATTTTGATACCGTGGTACTGGGGATTTCTTTGGGTGCCTTGAAGTTTATTTGCCCAGAACTGATTGCTGCTCAGGAAAGGTGGCAATTAATGCTCGAAAAGGTGAAAACTATTCAAACTCAAGCACTCCAAGTATGGTTGAAGCCAGATATCGCTCAATTGGGCTGGAACATGCCTAGCCCGATCGTGGATGCTTATGTTCATCCCTTAAATACTTGGGCAGATATGAGTCATCTCAATCAGGTTGAAGATTGGACTCCGGAGCATTTCCCTGGGAACATCGCCTATTTTTGTGGTCCCTTAGAAGATGCCCCAGAAATCCCTGCCACTCAGGCATATGACTTTCCAGAGCAACAGGGAAATCGAGTTAAAGCAACAGCGAAGCAATGGTTTGAAAATAACATCCCAACTCTGTGGCCAAAAATCATGGATGCTAAAAATAATCTGAACTGGCAATTGCTGATTGATCCTCAACATAGGCAAGGTGAGAAACGCTTTGATGCTCAGTTTTGGAAATCAAACATTGAGCCATCAGATCGCTATGTTCTTTCGGTAAAAGGCAGTACAAAATATCGCCTCCGATCTGACCAATCAGGATTTGAGAATCTTTTTCTAGCTGGTGATTGGACACTGAACAACTTCAATCTGGGCTGCATAGAAGCTACTGTGATATCTGGAATGCACGTATCACAAGCTATTTCTGGATATCCGACAAAAATAGTGGGTGAATCAGATATTTAAGAGGATGTCTGAAAAGTCAGAGTCATGCCAGTCGCCTGAGCATGATGTGTATCATAGCGATATAGATAAAAGCTTTTTTATCTGAGCCTCATCGTGACTCAGCTTGAAGCATTGGAAACAGTTATGGGCGACTTTCTTCGGCATGATGGCACAATGAACCCAACACAGTAGTTAGTTGCTGGAAGCCGATAGTACATTATTTTTTTTTGTGAATAGGACTATGATGGAGGATGCAATTTGGCCATAATAAGCAATCTACGAATATTTTTCACTTCTGGCCGATTGAGGTTTAGAGCATTAGCTGTTGCTCTTCCAGTTGAGGTGATGCCAATTATTTCTAATCCATCTGTACTCCAAGAAAAGTGCTCTAGCCAGATTTCTTGACGGGGATGATACAAAGAAGCACTTTCAGAGCTAATGGGATCAATCGCTTCTTGCTTAGTATATTTGAAGCCATTACACTCACCACAAGCCAGAGCAAGATTTTCTAGAGATGTTTCTCCGCCTTTGGCAACAGGTCTGATATGCTCACAAACAAAAGGTTGCGGGGAGTAATCCATCGGACATTGGCAGTACTCACAGCGTCTCTTTGCTCGATCGATGATTGCTTGCTGTTCACTAGTCGTGATGTAGCGTCTAGGCATAAACAGCCGGGGGGAAAATTTTGAGCTGAGTGAGTAGTTCTGGCAAGGGGACTTGGCGGAGCTGTGCTAAGGCTATTAAATGCTGTAGTCGATCGACATCAAATTGTTCAACGATAGCAATCAGGTCTAATAGTTCTTGATGTTCAACTGGGGTGAGGGTTTCGGCTTGGAGTTTAGCTCGAAGTTCGTTGTAACGTTGCTGAATAGCGGTAGGCAGAGTTTCGGCTATTTTTTGCAGAAGGGTGTTTTCGGTAGTAGGAGTCTGGTCGAGTTTCTGCCACAGAGCAGTTTTTTCTGCGGTAGATAGAGTGCGAATTGTTTCGGCTAGGGATTCGACAAGCTGGGTGTTCATTTAAAACCTCAAAATGCTATTGCTGGGCGGCTCACCACTGTTTTATGCTACTACGGCCTGACCAAGGTATCCAATTTTATCGGATTGATATCAGACAAGCGCAAATGGCTGTTTGAATTGACTGTCCAATTTATACTCTGTGAGATTTTCCGATAATCTTTTTGTAATCTTGATTCCAACTAAAGAAAGTATCTCGGATCATTCTGAATATTGTATTGATTGAGCGCAGAAATTCATCTGTCTCAACCCGCCAAAATATTGCCGAAAAATGGAGTAGATTACCACTGACAAAAAAGTTTTTTCTGACCACAGCAGGCGACTGAAATTTACCCCAGGTCAGCAAGCGTAGCATCGGAAACAGTGTCAATGTGCCTGGAAATCTTTGAGTTGATTTTGCCAGTTTCCAAGGTTTAGGACATAGCTCACTATTTTTTAATGCTTCATAGATTTGCTGGGCAGCTTCATCGGGTAAAAGTTTACCTGCCCGCACAGATTCTACATAGGTAGCACATTCATTAAATAACTGAGCATACTCTGGGAAATCAAGAGCTTGTAAGCCTCGATAAGGAGCCATTTCATAGCAACCAAAAGCACTCGGATCTTTCGTTGTTTCGTATCGGTATAGAATTTCCACTTGGCTACTCAAGCCATAGAAACTGCCTAGCATCCAAATTCGGTGCCATGCATTCCAGAGATTAAAGTTAGAAAAAGCGATATAAGAACAAGATACTAATCGATCGAAGTGGTTGAGATTCTTAAATAACCATGTTTCCAAAGAAGCAAAATGCTGCATCGAAAAATCGTTATTAGCAGTTGCTGTAATTAATCGATCGCTAAGCTGGTTAATCGTAGACAAGGTAATTCCCAAGCCACTAGAAAACAGGGGATCAACAAAGCCAGCGGCATGAGGCAAGAGACAAAAACGTTCCCCAACGGCCTGCTTTGAAAAATACTGGTTGCGCTCAGTGGCAATCCATTCTCGGACTGATTGGGCATTTTCAAACTGTTTGGCAATTCCAGGAAAGCGGTTAATAATATCTTTGAATTCTTGTTCAGGGGTGAGATTAGTTTTAGGATAAGCTGTCAAATCTAAAGATATCCCCACACTGCATAGCGAGTTAGTCGAAGTGGGATGATTATTAAACGGAATTACCCACATCCACCCACCATCAAAGACATGATGCAGGGTGCCTTGGTGAAAAGGACTAGGTAAACCATGTTCGCTCTGCTCAGCTCCACACTGATCATAGGGCGTAACATTCACCATATGGGTAAAAATAGAGCGAGATTGAGTTTTCAGTGGGCAAGGTGTTTCTCGCAGGCCAAATTTCTTGGCGATCGGAGAGTTGAAGCCCCCTGCATCCACTACATAGCTAGCCCGATATTCATCATCACGGCTAGTTTTAATATAGACCTCTTTTTCATCAATCTCAATTTCTGTAACACCAATATTTTGTTGCACCACCGCTCCATATCTAATGGCGACAGCTAACATATAAGCATCAACATCTTGACGATAGAAATGAATATCTGGCCCAAAGGGTGGTGCCCAAGTTGGGAACTGA
>JANNEH010000211.1:0-5682 GCA_031378405.1 Synechococcales cyanobacterium OTE_75_metabat_409 | reverse complement strand
TGTTCGATCGCCACAGTCGATCGGCTATTCTAGATCCTTGGCATCAGTCCTGAAAGGGATTAAATCCTTAAAAACGGAAATATTTAGGAGTTTACGGTGGAACGTACATTTATTGCCATCAAGCCCGATGGCGTACAGCGCGGCCTGATTAGCGAAATTATTGGTCGGTTCGAGAAAAAAGGCTTTACCTTAGTTGGTATGAAGTTCATGATGGTCAGTCGGCAGTTAGCTGAACAGCACTATGCCGTCCATAAAGAAAGACCTTTCTTTGCTGGTTTGGTAGATTTTATTATATCTGCTCCTGTCGTAGCAATGGTTTGGGAAGGCGATGGCGTAGTGGCCTCAGCCCGGAAGATCATTGGTGCCACCAATCCGCTGACTTCTGAACCCGGTACTATTCGTGGTGACCTAGGTGTAAGCATTGGTCGCAACCTGATTCATGGTTCCGATGCCGTAGAAACTGCCCAACAAGAAGTAGCTTTATGGTTTAAGCCCGAAGAATTGGCTGACTGGCAGCCCACCGTTACTCCTTGGCTCTACGAATAGTCTGAGCTTCTCTCCGTCCTGGGGGCGGAGAGATTTAATTACCAACTCAAATATTTATATAAAAATTTTATTTGCCCATGTTAGATACTAATGCTGTTTTAGAGGCTCTGCGCCCGGTTAATGATCCTGAGCTGAACAAAAGCTTAGTAGAACTCAATATGATTCGTCAGGTAAAAATTACTGATGGAGTAGTGAGTTTTGATTTAGTTTTGACCACCCCAGCTTGTCCGATGAAGGGTTTGATTACCGATGACTGTCGGCGGGCTGTGAGCAAGTTAGCGGGCGTGAAGTCAGTTGATATTAATGTAACTGCCGAGATTCCGGCTCAGAAAGGAATGGTGGACAGAGTGGGTATTGAAGGAGTCAAAAACATCATTGCAATATCTAGTGGCAAAGGTGGGGTGGGTAAAAGTACCGTATCAGCCAATGTGGCTGTGGCACTGGCCCAGATGGGAGCCAAGGTGGGCTTGCTCGATGCTGATATTTACGGGCCAAATGCGCCGATTATGTTTGGTTTGGCTGGCACCAGAGCCGTGATGCCCAAAGATGGGGGCTTAGTGCCGCCGATCGCCCATGGGGTGAAATTAATTTCCATGTCGTTTTTTGTGGATGCTGACCAACCGCTGCCTTGGCGCGGGCCGATGCTGAATGGGGTAATTCGCCAGTTTATTTATGAGGTGGCTTGGGGTGAGTTAGATTATTTAATTGTCGATTTACCGCCGGGCACAGGGGATGCCCAGTTAACTCTGGCACAGGCAGTACCAATGGCCGGAGCGGTGATTGTAACTACTCCCCAAAATGTGGCGATCGCTGATGCCCGGAAAGGTTTGCGGATGTTTGAAAAATTCACCACCATTCTGGGCGTGGTAGAAAACATGAGTTACTTTGTCCCACCTGATCTGCCCGATCGACAGTACGATATTTTTGGTTCGGATGGCGGCAAGAAGCTGGCGGCTGAACTCCAGATTCCGTTGTTGGGCTGTATTCCCCTAGAAATTCCAGTCCGGGTGGGGGGTGACGATGGTCAACCGATCGTAGTTTCGGCTCCAGATTCGGCAGCAGCCAAAGCGCTGGTGGCTGTGGCGCAGTCGATCGCTGCCCGAGTCTCAGTGTTGGCTCTTACTCCCTAGCTGATCAATTTTCACTGTAAATTTTCAGCAGAACCATGTTTTCACCACCCACTAAAATTCAGTCCAGCAAAAAGCGCTCCGGTTTTTTTACCAAACTGACTGCTAAGTACGGTAAAACTGACTGGGTGCTGTTGCTAATTACCATTGGTTTAACGATCTTTGGCGGCATTATGATTCGGAGTACCGAGCTAAATCGCCCAGTAACAGACTGGTGGCAACATTGGCTCTTGGGAGTATTTGGCCTAGCTTTGGCGCTATTAATTACCCGCAGCAATTACCAGAATCTATTGCGATTCCACTGGTATGTTTATGCTGTCAACATTGTGATGTTGGTGGCAGTAATGGTGCTGGGTTCTAGTGCCAAAGGTGCCCAACGTTGGATTTATATTGGTCCTTTTAATTTCCAACCTTCAGAGTTTGCCAAGATTGCTTTAATTATTACCCTGGCGGCGGTGTTACAGCATCGCCAGGTGAAGTATTTATCAGAATTTATTAAGACTTTGGCCATTACCCTGCCGCCTTGGTTACTGGTGTTTATTCAGCCAGACTTGGGGAGTTCTCTGGTATTTGGCGTAATTGCTCTGGGGATGTTGTACTGGGCGGGAGCCAATCCAGGCTGGCTCTTGCTGCTGGCTTCGCCACTAGGATCTGCGGTTTTATTTGCGGTATCTAAACCCTTATGGATTGTGTGGGCTTTGCTGATGGCGTTAATTGCCTGGCGATCGCTACCTTGGCCACGCATCAGTGCGGCGGTGGCTCTAGCAGTAAATCTTGGCTCGGGCTTTTTGGGAGATGTTTTTTGGCGAGTGCTCAAAGACTACCAAAAAGAGCGTTTAATCATGTTTCTTGACCCCGAAAAAGATGCCTTAGGAGCGGGGTATCACTTAATTCAATCACGGATTGCGATCGGAGCTGGGGGTTTGTGGGGGCAGGGTATCACCCAGGGCACCCAAACTCAGTTGAATTTTATTCCAGAGCAACATACCGATTTTATTTTTTCGGCGATCGGGGAAGAATGTGGTTTCCTGGGTAGTATGCTGCTGATTTTGACTTTTTGGTATCTCTGTTGGCGCATTTTAAAGATTGCGACGACGGCTAAAGATAATTTTGGCTCGCTGCTGGTGATCGGAATTTTATCGATGATTGTGTTTCAGGTGGTGGTAAATATTGGCATGAATGTGGGGATTGCCCCAGTGACTGGAATTCCGTTACCTTTTGTTAGCTATGGTCGATCGGCTTTGCTAAAGAATTTTATTTCGATCGGTTTAGTAGAATCGGTAGCAGCAGCCAGACGCAGTAGCCGCCGCTAGATTTAGCAAAACATAAGTACTTACGAAAGGTTGGGTTCAATTCACAACCGGTAGGCCACAGTATTGACACGATCAACCAGATTATTTTGCATTGAATATGATAGGATTCTATATATTCACTACAGATGTATTATGGAGTAAGAATTATGCTAGGCAAAGAAGATTTATCAAACCAACTGACACCAGACTTCCTGGATTTTAGCCTCACTGAAGATCTATATGGAAATGACGAATCAGAGCCTCAGATAGAAATACTTCAGATAGAGTCACAATCTTTCCCTCTAAAAGAAAATGTCTCTTTGGCCTCAGCTAATAATACTTATACATCCACCACCCCGATTAATATTCCACTCCCAGATCCATCACTGTTGTTTCGCAGTGATGGTGTTGTTATTCAACGCAACATATCTAGTCCCAGTGGTCTGCCTCGTGCCAATGCTTTTGGGGTACCTTCGACAACTAGCTCGGTCACGGCCTCAGGTGATACCAACACCGATGCCTTGCTGGCTGGTACAAAATGGTCAGATTTGGCCGTGACTTTTAGTTTTACCGATAATTATGTGAATGATTATGAAGTTGGCTATGAGGGTGAGGCTGTACATTCCACTACCTTTGCGACTTTAAGTACTCAGCAACGCAGCGTGGCTAGGGCTTGGATTGGTGCAGGAGGGATGTACGATAATATTTCTGGTTTGGCTCCAGTGGAGTTGACTGGTGCTAGTGATCGAGATGCCACAATTAGAATGGCGATGTCGGATGATGCGCTGCCTACGGCTTATGCCTACTACCCTAATGGGTCATTTGTAGAAGGAGGGGATGCTTGGTTTAGTAAAACCTCCTATAATGCACCGGTAATTGGTGACTATGCCTTTCATACTTTTGGTCACGAATTGGGTCATGCATTAGGCTTAAAACATGGCCATGAAGCCCCCGCAATGACTGCCGATCGAGATTCGATGGAGTTCTCGATCATGACCTATCGACCATATATTGGAGCTTCGACCACCGGTGGTTACGGCAACGAAACTTGGGGGTTTGCCCAGTCGCTGATGATGTACGACATTCGGGCAATTCAACAAATGTACGGAGCTGAATTTGGTTACAACAGTTCGAGCACTTCCTATACGTTTTCTCTTACTACTGGTGAGATGTTTGCCAATGGGGTTAGCCAAGGTACACCTGGAGCCAATCGTATTTTTAGAACCCTATGGGACGGCAATGGTATCGACACTTACGATTTTAGTAATTACACAACAAATTTGGCCGTTGATCTCACACCGGGCGGCTGGTCGGATCTCTCTGTGGGCGGTACCTTTCAAAAAGCCAAGCTAGATGATTTTTTTGGTACCAATACTTACGCCCGTGGTCATTTGTTTAATGCATTGCAATACAATGGTGATGTTCGATCGCTGATCGAAAATAGCAATGGCGGCTCTGGTAACGATAGTTTAAAAGGCAACGCGGCCAGCAACTTACTCAATGGCAATGGGGGGGGTGACACTTTAGAAGGTGGCGCTGGGAATGACACGATCGACGGTGGTATTGGCAGCGACATTGCAGTCTTTGCCGGTGTACAGACTGATTATGCTATTGAGCTAGTTGGCGCAAATTGGCTGATATCTGATAGTCTTCCTGGTACCAATGGTGATGATGGCTCAGATGTCATTTCCAATATTGAGACCCTGCGATTTTTAAGCCCTACGACCACAGACATTATTGTTGCCCAACTCATTGGCTCTTTGACTGATAACAATAGTACTGCCAACGCAGTAGATAATTTTGCCACCAATGGTACTACGGTGGGGATTACGGCTCTGGCGATCGATGGGAATGCCCAAGCTGTGACCTATAGTCTGAACGATAATGCTGGCGGACGGTTTGGAATTAATGCAACCACAGGGGTTGTCAATGTGGCCAATGGCAGTTTGATTAATTATGCAAATGCCACTACTCATAATATTGAGGTGAAGGCAACTTCAGCGGATGGCTCTTTTAATAGAAACACATTTGCCATCAATGTCAACAATGTCGGTAGCCAAGTAACTCTCGTGGTTGCTCCGCCAAATAGTGTAAACGAAGATGGCGTTACAAACCTGGTTTATACCTTTACCCGATCGGGAGTAACAACCAACGCACTTACTGTCAACTATGGAGTTGGGGGCACCGCTACCTTCAGCACCGACTACACTCAAATTGGCGCTGCCACCTTCACAGCGACCACGGGCACAGTCACCTTTGCTGCCGGAGCATCCACTGCTACTGTAACCATTGACCCTACCGCAGATACCACAGTAGAAGCAGATGAAACTGTAGCTTTAACCTTAGCCACTGGTGTAGGTTACACTGTCGGCACTGCTGCCGCTGTTACCGGCACTATTTTAAATGATGATACCCAAATAACTTTGGCTGTTGCTCCGCCAAATAGTGTAAACGAAGATGGCGTTACAAACCTGGTTTATACCTTTACCCGATCGGGAGTCACAACCAACGCGCTAACTGTCAATTACGGGGTCGGAGGTACTGGCACCTTTAACACCGACTACACCCAAACTGGCGCGGCTACTTTCACAGCCACCAGTGGCACAATCACCTTTGCTGCCGGAGTATCCACTGCTACTGTAACCATTGACCCTACGACAGATACCACTGTAGAAGTAGATGAAACTGTGGCTTTAACCTTAGCTACTGGTGTAGGT
>JANNEH010000171.1:0-6452 GCA_031378405.1 Synechococcales cyanobacterium OTE_75_metabat_409 | reverse complement strand
AACCTAGCGCTGCCGCTGACATAGCCGCCTAAGCTACCCAAAGCTTTGCTGAGAGTGCCGACACAAACAATGCGATCGGGATCTAGATTGAAATGTTCGATCGCCCCCGCCCCCGTTGCCCCTAACACCCCCGTAGCATGGGCTTCATCCACCAGCACCATACACTCAAACTCTACGGCCAAATCCATAATTCCAGGCAACGGACATAGATCTCCATCCATACTAAATACGGTATCTGTCACCAGTAAACAGCGCCGGGATGGAGTTCGATGGATGGCTAACAATTCCCGCAAATGACTTAAATCACCATGTCGATACTCCAATACTTTGGCCTGACTAAGGATTGCGCCATTTTTGAGGCTGGAGTGATTATATTGATCAGTAATTATCAGATCTCTTTCGCCCACTAAAGCCGCCATGGTGCCCAAGTTTGCTGCATAGCCAGAACTAAATACCAGCGCGTCTGCCGATTTTTTCAGACGGGCGATCGATTCCTCTAACTCGCGATGCAAGGGGCGCTGCCCAGTAACTAACCGAGAGCCAGTGCTACCAGTGCCATAGATCTGGATTGCTGCGATCGCCGCTGCTTTCAGTCTAGGATCGGTGGCCAAACCCAAGTAATCATTGCTCGCAAAGTTCAGTAACTGTTTACCAGCGACAGTAATATAGTTACCTTGGCTGGCTTGGATCTGAGCTGGACTGCGGTGCCATTGGGCTTTGTGGATAGTATTGAGGGATCGATCGATCCAATCATAGGGGTCACTCATTTTTTCACTAGAAAATAAGCCGTCACATATTCCGGTAAACTGCGCGCCGCCTGATCAAAGGCAGCTTTGCCATCGAAAGTACCGGCCAAAAAATCGAGCTGATGTAGATTCGGCAAAAAAGCTCCCCCTGTATCGGCGATCGCTCCCATCCGCATTCCATCGGCACTACTAATTACCACTAGCTTTCCTAGACCAATATTCAGCACATCTCCAGCAAAAGTTACACCGGGTTCGATCGAAATTTTACTATTAATCGCCTGACCATAGCCTTTGATTCTATCTACGGGTTTAAAGTACCAATAGCGCTTTTGATCTTTGCGATCCAATCCTTTGACATAGGCAATTTCGTTACTCCGATCGACATTAAAAAAGCCCTTGGTACCATCATTGAACTTAATTAACACGGTGCCCTCCATCAGCGCTTCTTCTAAGCCATCCCGAGTTAGATAGGCGATTGGCTCCACGTTACCCGCTTCTTTACCACCTGGTTCATAAATGCCAGCCAATACCTCTTGCTTAGTGTATTTCGCAGGTTTTGCAGCAGGATCTTTCAGGCTATATAGAGCCGTGTCGAACTCATCGGTCTTAGTGCGAGAACCAGGATGAGTAAAAACAGCGTACTTCGTAATCCGAATCTTGGATTGCTCCGGCGCTTGGGGATTGGCCGCGCTCCATTTGATCGTGCGGAAGTTTTGGCGGATAAAGTTGGGGTCTTGGAGGCGGCTGGGGCGTTTGGCCTTCAAGTCGGCCTGGAGAGTCTCGATCGCAAAATCCAGGGTCTTGATCGTATCTCTAGGTGTAACACCCTGAGTACTCAAAATACCGCTCATGGCTAGCTTCGGATCTTTGGATTGTTGGAAATAGGCGCGGGTATTGATCAGCACCGCCAGCATTTTACCTGGGGCAAAGCTAATATTCCCAGTGGGCAAAACACCATCAGAGAGGACTTTTTTGCCATCCACCACAAACTGGGTTTTAGATTGCTCGTCGATTACTTGATAGTTGCTGTTGCCAGCAGGTAATGCTGCTACTGGGGGGATTGATGAAGATACACCAGGAGTCGCTACACGGCCTGTCTGCGGATTTATGGTCAGAGTAGTTGGCGCACCCGAGGGCTGACTGAAAAACACTGTGGGCACCGGAATCATACTGGCACCAGGATTAGAGTTGGGGCTAACTGGCAGGTTATTGGATGGCACGATGACTGGAACGTTCACACTGGCGATCGGAGTAGATGGAGTAGATTTTTGACAGCCCGTGATGATGCTTAGGGCGCAGATAGTCATGCCAGCGCTGATTCGTTTCAACATTGAGAGAAATCCAGAATTTATTTGGTAAATGGTTTAATTAACAAATGATTTAATTAACAAATGACAGTGCCTCGCCGCGCACCATAGTATTAAGTTGCCCATTTTCGAAGGCTATTTGCCCTAAGACGATCGTGGTTACTGGATGACCAGTCAAATTCCAACCTTCAAAAGGACTCCAGCCGCACTTAGTCTGTAGCTCCGATCGCAAGACTGGCCGATAGTTTTCCAGATCTACTAAAACCAAATCTGCATCATAACCCGCCGCGATCTTGCCCTTATTAGGAATTTTGTAAGCCTTGGCCACTGCGGTAGACATCCAATTCACCACCTGACCAACCGTACAGCGACCTGCTGCTGCCTGAGTCAGCATTAACGGCAAAGCAGTTTCGACCCCCGGCATCCCTGATGGGCTGCTGGGATAGCTTTTGGCTTTTTCTGCTAGGGTATGAGGGGCATGGTCGGTGGCAATAAAATCAATTACGCCATCCAGCAATGCCTGCCACAGCACATCATTATCTTTGGCACTGCGCAGGGGCGGATTCATTTGTGCCAAGGTACCAATTTGGCCGTAGGCATCGGTATTTAGCAATAAATGTTGGGGCGTGACCTCGGCAGTGACCCAACTGGGCTTATGAGTCCGGAGATAATCGGCTTCGATCGCCGTAGATAAGTGCAAAATATGTAAACGCCGCTGATATTTCTCGGAGAGAGAAATGGCCAGTTTCGTGGCATTCAATGCAGCAAGATCATCCTGAATCACCGAATGCATCGCTACATCGGTGGTGCCAGCATACTCTTGTTTTCGTTGATTGATCCGGGCTTGGTCTTCGGCATGGACAGCAATTAACCGATCGCCATTGGCAAAAATCGGTTCTAAAAACTCCGCGCTTTCCACCAATAAGTCGCCATGGGCTGAACCCATAAAAATCTTGATGCCGCAAGCAGGCTGGGCGGTATTCAGATCGGGCAAATTTGCCGGAGTCGCCCCAATAAAAAAGCCATAGTTTACCAAACACTTACTGGCCGCTCGCTGGAGCTTGTCATCTAAAGCCGCTTGTGTGATTGTTAAAGGATTGGTGTTGGGCATCTCTAAGAAAGAAGTGACTCCCCCCTTGGCACAGGCACAGCTAGCCGTAAATAAATCTTCCTTATGCTCCAGGCCGGGTTCCCGGAAATGTACCTGGGGATCGATCACTCCCGGCAACAAAGTTAAACCCCGACCGTCAAGTTCTCGGTCGGCAGTAACCTCAATCTGGTCGGCTACCAACTCGATCGATCGATCGCGTACCAGCACATCGGCCAACCGCAGTTGACCATCGGGCATACAAACTTGAGACTGACGAATGATCAGGGTAGTGACGGTCATAGTTGAGTCAAACGGCGCAATTAACACTACCTATTATCAGATTTTCTGGACGGCCTCGTTGTATATAATTGAAAACAAATCCTGCTAACCAAGCTTTTATCGAAATTACTCGTATACCTTATGTCTTTAGAACCTGAACAGGAAGCATCCATTGAAGAAGTCTCTGCTAAAAACGATGGTACCCAGGAAGAAAAGCCTGAAAATTTCTGGGTTGAAACCCTCAAGACGGTTGGCATTGCGGTAGTTTTGGCCTTGGGGATGCGCCAGTTTGTTGCCGAAGCGCGCTATATTCCCTCGGGTTCCATGGAGCCAACGCTGTTAGTGGACGATCGACTAATTGTAGATAAGGTAAGCTATCGCTTCAGCAATCCTCAACGCGGTGATATCGTGGTATTTGACCCCACCGCTACCTTAAAAAGCCAGGGCTATAACGAAGCCTTTATCAAACGGGTGATTGGCCTCCCCGGTGACAAAGTAGAAGTCCATCAAGACAAAGTGACCATCAACGGTACGCCGTTAGTGGAAAATTACCCCAGCGCTAATTTTCCTGACCAGATGACCAAAATCTATCTGGAAAAAAACAAAAAAGATCCCCGCGTTGGGCTGTGGAGTACTGATAACCAAGGCCCAGATTATAAGGGGGTGGTGCCTGCTGGTGAATATTTGGTGCTGGGGGACCACCGCAGTAGCAGTTTAGATGGCCGATCGTGGGGGTTTGTCCCCAAAGATAAAATTGTGGGTAAGGCCACCGTCCGTTTTTGGCCACTGAACCGGATGGGTGGACTCGATCCCAAGCCGGTTTATGTGAAATAGGGCTACATACTCCTTTCATTATTATTCGGATATTTTTATGACTCAAGATTCCCCGCTGCCGACGGCCACCGATGCTCAACCGCCCAAAAAACAAGAGAATTTTTGGGTGGAAACACTCAAAACTTTGGGCTTAAGCTTGATCTTGGCTTTTGGTACTCGTCAGTTTGTGGCCGATGCCCGCTTCATTCCCTCTGGTTCGATGGAGCCGACTTTGCAGGTAGACGATCGAGTGATGGTCGATAAAGTCAGCTATCGCTTTAGTCAACCTCAACGTGGTGACATTGTGGTGTTTGATCCTACCGACAGTCTGAAAGCCCAGGGATATCATGAGTCTTTCATTAAACGGGTGATTGGCTTACCTGGCGATAAAGTAGTAGTGCGCAATGACAAAGTGACCATCAATGGCAAACCTTTAATAGAGAACTATCCCAGCGCTGAGAATGTCGATAGAATGACCCAGATCTACGCTACTAAGCACAATCAAAATCCTGATTCCAGACTCTGGCAAGCCACCGATAAAGGTCCCGATTACCAAGGAGTGGTGCCTGCTGGCCATTACTTGGTATTGGGTGACCACCGCAGCGATAGCTCTGATGGCCGAATGTGGGGCTTTTTGCCCAAAAAGAACATCATTGGTAAAGCGGTGGTGCGCTATTGGCCGCTAAACCGCATGGGCGGAATCGATCCCAAGCCTGCTTACGCCAAATAGTTCGACGACCTTCCCCACCTAAAACTCAGCTATTGTAGGGTGGGCACTGCCCACCATTCAGCTAATCTGTTGCTCAGTCTAGGTTTCAATCGATGATTACGGAAAATGATCTACTTCTAACCTCCGCTCTCCAACAAGCCGAATTAATTCGCCGCAAACAAATTTCACCGATCGAACTCCTAGATTTATATCTGGCCAGAATCGATCGATTAGATCCCCAAATCGGGGCTTTTTTTCATGTAGCCAGAGAGAGCGCAATCCAGACTGCCCAGGCTCAAACAGAACTCCTGGCCAAAAATCCCCCAGAACTACTACCGCTGTTTGGGTTGCCCATAGGGATTAAAGACCTAAATCCAGTCGCTGGGATGCCTTGTAGCTATGGAGTAGCAGCCATTAAAGACCAATTGGCCACGATCGATGATGCCACCGCTCTATTGGTGCAGCAAGCAGGCTGCAATATCTTAGGCAAAACTGCAATCTCGGAACTAGCTTCGTTACCATACAGCGAATCTCCCGGATTTGCCCCCACTCGCAATCCCTGGAACCTAAATTACACTGCGGGCGGCAGTAGTGGTGGTGCAGCGGCTGCCGTAGCGGCTGGTTTATTGCCTTGTGCTCCTGGCTCAGATGGGGGTGGTTCTTTGCGTGGCCCGGCGCACTGTTGTGGTTTGGTGGCGATCAAGCCCACCAGAGGCCGGATTTCTGATCTGCCGGTGGGCGATCGATTAAGTGGCCTTGCGGCCAATGGACCACTAGCCCGGAACGTCGCTGATGCTGCTGCGCTATTTGATGCTCTGTCTCAGCGGCTGCCTGGTGATCTGTATCTCTTACCAGCACCGGCTGATTCTTTTTTAGCCGCTGCTTACCAGTCTCCTCCTCAGTTAAAAATCGCGGTCTGTAAATCTTTTGCTCCTTTTACGGCGATCGATCCAGCTTATAGTGCTGCCGTAGATCATGCTGCTAATTTGTTGAGTAATCTTGGCCACCAAATATTAGAAATCGACCTAGATATGCACAGCCTGATTGCCCCCTTTATGACCGTCTGGCAAACCGGGGTAGCAGCAGCGGGAATTCCGGCTCCAGCGTTGGGTCAGTTTAATCAATGGTTAATGAGTCGATCGGGTAGTGCGGCAGATTATTTGCAAGCTCTGTATGCCTTGCAAGTATTTTCTCGCCAAGTGGTTGCCCGTTGGCAAGAATTTGATGTGCTGCTCACCCCAGTATATATGCACTCTACTATCCCGATCGGTGCTTGGGCCAGCCTGTCTCCTGAAGAACTTTTCACCAAAATCTGTGCCTGGATTGCACCCTGCCCAGCGTTTAATGCCACCGGCCAGCCCGCTGTGGTGTTGCCGATCGCCCTGGAACCTCTGACTAACTTGCCGATCGGGGTGCAGTTGGTAGGCAACCTGGGAGCAGAGGCACTCTTGATCAGTATGGCGGCTCAACTAGAACAACAAATTGGCAAACTCCCTGGCTCGATAGCT
>JANNEH010000167.1:0-52483 GCA_031378405.1 Synechococcales cyanobacterium OTE_75_metabat_409 | reverse complement strand
AGTCGATCGACCACTTCTAGTCCCGCTAATTGTAAACGTAACTCAATGGTATTACCAGAGCGCTCATAAACGCGAATCTCCCGCCCGTTGATCAGCAAGCCATATTGGGCTTGGACAGTTTCAATGTATTGGCGAAACTTGCGTAAATGTCGATCGAGGTTTTGCTTGGGGTGCTTGGCTTCGATCACAATTTGGCGACGGTTGCTTTGCTGGTTTTTGGCGTTGGCGCTGGCCAAAAAATCTAACCGCAGTCGTCCGACGGTGACCTCCTGATACCAGTTGCTTGGATCGTAGCCCAGAGCGGGCAGCAGATAGTAAACAATAAATTTGCTTTCTACTTCGGCTTCATTGCGGCAGTTCTCTGGGTTGTAAAATACATGGTGGGGCAAACTGGTTGGCCTCTGAACTGCAAGGTTGTAAGTGAAACCATCTCACTCTATCCTTATAACACTCTACTAATATGCCCCATTATCAAAAAGCTTTAACCTGCCGTACTGTCGGCAAATCGTTCCATAACATTACCACCCAGGTACAGGCTGCGGTAACGGCATCAGGGATTCAGATAGGAATTTGCCATTTGTTTTTGCGCCATACTTCGGCGAGTTTGACAATTCAAGAAAACGCTGACCCCGATGTGCTGGAAGATTTAGCTAATTTTTTTAGTAAGTTGGTGCCCGAGGGTGATCATTATATTCATAGCACCGAAGGTTACGATGATATGCCTGCACACATTCGTACCGTGTTGACCAAGACCTCTGAACAGATCCCGATTTCTGGGGGGCGGATGGTTTTGGGGGTGTGGCAAGGTATTTATATTTGGGAACACCGTCAGGTTGGCCATTCACGAGAATTGGTGATTCACATCAGCGGAGATTGAAAAACCGCGAACTTGTGGGTTTAGGGTGATCGATCGCGTAAAATAAAACGGTAATCATTACAATACCCAGGCAATCATGATCCTTCCAGGCTCGGTGGTCAAGATCACCAATAAAAACGATACCTACTATAACTTTCAAGGATTTGTGCAACGAATTACCGATGGCAAGGCGGCGGTGATTTTTGAAGGGGGTAACTGGGATAAAATGGTGACTTTTCGGTTGAGTGAACTCGAAGAAATTAAATAGCATTGTGGGTTTTGGCTTACATCAGCCCTGCTCATTACTAGCTACTCAACCCACGACCTTTAGTTTGATAAAAAAAGCAGGCTCTCAAGCCTGCTTTTTTTACACGATAACCTGAAACCTAGCTGGTGGGCAGTGCCCACCCTACCCTTCATTTAAAACATTAGCCCTCGCCGGGATTGAACTGGAACATCGAATAGACTACGTTCCGGCGAATATCGGTCATCATTTCTAAGAACATCTCGTAGCCTTCTTGCTTGTACTCAATCAGCGGATCTTTTTGGCCATAGCCCCGCAGACCTACCGATTCCCGCAGAGATTCCATGGCTTGTAAGTGTTCACGCCAAAGATTATCGATTTGTTGCAGAATAAAGAATCGCTCAGCTTGGCGCATCAGACCAGGTTGAACTTTGTCTACAATACCTTCTTTAATGTCATAAGCTTTGCGCACTTCCTCGTACATAAAAGCTCGAACTTCTTGATAAGTCATGTCTTCCAGTTGGCTAGGAGTCAAATCTTCAAACAGATTGACAAATTCCCGCGCCTTCGAGACCATCGGTTCCAGTTTCCATTCTTCCGGTGGCAGTTCTGGATCGATATTTACATCAATAATGTCTTGCATGGTTTTTTCGGCATAGACCAACACCTGCTCTTTGAGATCTTGGCCTTCTAGTACCCGACGGCGTTCGGCGTAAATGGCTCGGCGCTGGTTGTTCATTACCTCATCGTACTCAAAAACCTGCTTGCGCATGTCGTAATAATAGGTTTCAACTTTCTTTTGAGCACCTTCTAAGCTGTTGGTAAGCATCTTAGACTCGATCGGCATGTCCTCTTCTACTTGGAACATATCCATCATTTTGCCCACCCGATCGCCACCAAAGATCCGCATCAGGTTATCTTCTAGGCTGAGGAAAAAGCGCGTAGAACCTTTATCACCCTGGCGACCAGCCCGCCCCCGCAGTTGATTATCTACGCGACGCGATTCATGGCGCTCGGTGCCAACAACGTGCAGACCACCTAATTGCAGCACTTCTTCATGTTCTCGATCGGTAAAAGAATCATAATCTTGGCGGATCGATCGATAGGCATCGCGCAATTTTTGAATTGCCGCATCAGTGGTGGGAGCTTTTTCGCAGGCTACGGCTACCACTTCTTCGGCATCTAGCTCCGATAGACCTTGAATACCATACTGATCTACGGCAAAATCCACCGCCGACTTAAGCAGTTTTTCAGTTTCTGGCGAAATCTGGGTGGGGAAAATATCTGGTGAGGCTTTCCATGTCTTTTTCTTTTTCGGTTCGCCGCCAAAACCCTGACCCGAAGCTTTGTTTTCCCGCTCGGTGCCCGGTACTATTTGGGGAGCTGAAAATTTACTGTCGTTTTCGGGGGCGACTACTTTGGGAAACAGGTATTCGCGAATTTTGAGGCGCGCCATATAGTCGGAGTTCCCACCCAAAATAATGTCGGTACCTCTCCCAGCCATGTTGGTGGCGATCGTCACGGCTCCTTTGCGTCCAGCCTGAGCCACAATTTCCGATTCCCGTTCGACGTTTTCGGGTTTGGCATTGAGCAAATTATGTGGAATTTCGAGCTGATTGAGCAACTGAGAAATTACCTCCGACTTCTCGATGCTGGTGGTACCCACTAGTACTGGCCTGCCGCCTAGGTGAAAGTCTTTGCATTCATTGGCCACCGCGTTCCATTTACCGGTTTCGGTTTTAAAGACCATATCGGCATAGTCAGTCCGCTGCCGCACCCGATTGGTGGGCATCACCGTAACTTGAATTTTGTAGGTTTTCTCTAGTTCCACTTCTTCTGTCTTGGCTGTCCCAGTCATGCCACTGAGTTTGGGATAGAGCAAAAAGAAGTTCTGGTAAGTAATAGTAGCCAGCGTTTGGGTTTCATTTTTGATTTCCACCTCTTCTTTGGCTTCTACTGCCTGGTGCAAACCATCGCTCCAACGCCGACCGTTTAAAATCCGACCCGTAAATTCATCGACAATCACAATCTCGCCTTCGCGGACGATGTAATTGACTCCGTTGGTATATAACTCCTTGGCTTTGATCGCATTAAATACGTAGTGTGCCCATGGATCTTCTTCATTATATAGATCTACTACACCCAAAATTTTCTCAGCTTCTGAATAGCCCTCGTCGGTCATCAGGGCATTTTTGGCTTTTTCATCTACTTCATAATGCAGATCTTTTTTGAGCATCTTGGCTACACCAGTAGCTTGCTGATACTTTTCAGTGGGGCGCTCTACCTGACCAGAAATGATCAGAGGGGTTCGGGCTTCGTCGATCAAAATAGAATCTACTTCATCAATTACGCAGTAATTGAAGGTTCGCTGTACTACCTCAGAAATGGAAGTAGACATGTTGTCGCGTAAATAGTCGAAGCCTAGTTCACTGTTGGTGGCATAGGTAATATCACAGCGGTAATTTTTTTGGCGTTCTGTGGGATTCATTTCGGACTGAATGAGTCCTACTGACAGACCCAAAAAGCGATGGATTTGCCCCATCCACTCGGCATCCCGACGTGCGAGGTAGTCGTTGACGGTAATTACATGTACCCCTTTACCACTTAGGGCATTGAGATAAGCTGGTAGGGTGGCTACGAGGGTTTTGCCTTCGCCGGTTTTCATTTCGGCAATCTGGCCATTGTGCAGCACCATTCCCCCCAGCATTTGCACATCGAAGTGCCTCATGCCCAAGACCCGTTTACCGGCTTCTCTTACTACCGCGAAGGCTTCTGGCAAGATTTCTTCTAAAATCTCTTTTTCTTCATCATCGTTGTCTGCTTTCTCTAGACGCAGCTTAAACTCAGTGGTTTTGGACTTCAATTCCTCGTCGCTCAGAACCTGTAGCTCTTCCTCTAAGAGACTGATCTCGGTGAGAATGGGCTGGAATTTCTTTAATTTACGAGCGTTAGGGTCGCCTAGGAGTTTTTTCAGCATGGTCGGCAGATAGGTGATCTATGAAGATAATAACTCAAAACCGATAGCCACCGCCGACACTCACCACGGTTCCTAACGGCGCACCACTGGTAATTGGGACTTTGACATCAGCAGTAATTGCAATACTGTCAGTGGCGCGCATATCCACTCCTATCTGGGCAAAGGGAGCGATCGAAGACTCTGGTTTACCACCCATATTGGTGTTGTAAAAATTCACCCCGGCTCCAGCAAAAGGCGTAAACGGCGAATCTTTTAGATCAAATTCATAGGTAGCAGAGCCACCGCCGACGGTCACTCCAGAACCAGATAAATCAGCAAAGCTATAGGATGGCCGCACTGCTACACTATCGGTAATGTGCAGTTTCCCCCCAATTCCCACACTGGTTTGACCGTTTACAAAGGTGACGATCGGACCCAGGAAATTATCGTTTCTTTTGTCAGACTCCGCCTGAGCTGAGTTCGCCGACCAGGCAACTAAAACCAGAGAGGTACTCAACAATAGGAAAATTTTCATAGGAGGAGTCTAAGGGAAAGGTCGTTGAGGTTAGCAGACTAGATTGCGGTCAAATTGTGCCCATCAGATCTACTATTGATAAAATACGAGCAGGATAATAAATACGCTGTGATCGAAGCGCACAAAAGCATTTTACGGTCACAGACATCGATAGGAGTCCGCTGAATTACTGGAATCTTCAGAAGCGGTAGTTGGCACCGAAAGTAAAGTTTGTACCGAATTTATTGTTGAAGGGCACTTGCAGATTGCCAGAAAGAGATAGATCCTGGCTGGCGTTAATTTCTACCCCAGCTTGACCATAGAAAGTCACTTCATTAACTTTTTGGGTGCCGGTGGTTGCACCCAAGAAATTGGTGCTGGTAACCGTGCCGTTTAATGCTCCTAGGCCAATACCAGCATAAGGGGTCACTTGCGAATAGCGCGGAAAATCGAAGTCATAGGTGACACCTGCACCAACATCTACTCCTTCAGCGGGAAAGCGAACAAAAGGCCGCAGTGACACAGTATTCTTCACCTCGAAAACATTTTCGGTCAGGCGAAATTTGCCCCCTACCCCAAAAGTGCTGCTGCCATTGCCAAAGGTGACGGTTGGGCCAATGCTATTTGGTTTGGCTTGGGCCAAGACTGCTGTATTGGAGCAGAGGATGGCACCAATCGAGAAGAAAGCGATTCTCGGAAGAAGACACTGCGTAAACGAAAGAATCTGGCGCATGTTGTAGATGATGGGATTTTAATCTTGGCCGAGAGTAATATACCCTACAGATACTGACCATATTTCAGCCAATATGCTGATCAACTCGGTCAGCCATGGCTTTCAGCCTCAGTTGTCGATCGAATGATTGGAATATTTAATCAATCGATCTCTCAGACGAATGATAGAAATTTCATATACCTGGCTGGCTTGGTCATTTACCCCTCAATTCACTGCTAAATCTATGCCGCATCTTGTCTTAGTTCATCCCCAGATCCCCCCTAATACGGGTAATATTGCCCGCACCTGTGCCGCCACCAAAACCGATCTGCATCTGGTGAAGCCACTGGGTTTCGAGCTTACCGATCGATACCTAAAACGGGCGGGGTTAGACTATTGGCCCTACGTAAAATTACATATACATGAATCGATCGCAGACTTGCTGGCGATACAGCAACAGGAAAATAGTCGCTGGGTGGGTTTTACGGTGAGAGGCGAAGAATCTTTTCAGGATTTTTCCTTTCGCGAAAACGATTGGCTATTGTTTGGCAGTGAGACAGAAGGCTTGCCAGATATTGCTTTAGAGCGATGTGCTGCCAAGCTTTATATTCCCATGCGTGAACCGGGAGTGCGTAGTTTGAACCTATCGGTGAGTGTGGCAGCAGGATTATTTGAAGTCTATCGACAAATTGGTTGGGAATAGCTCTCAACTTGTTGGTGGTTAATCTCAAAACTTACGGTTTAAATGGCTACTGGAACCGCTAGTAAAGATTTGCAAATGTAAATCTTAATATAATTTGTGATCGACATCACCATCAAACAATAAGAAATACATATCAAAGATTCTTTGTGGCTTGGTAAAAACGCAGTTGTTTTTTTCATCTTTGACATGAATTAGGGGCTTGTGATTTTTCAACATGGCTGCTAACAATGGTTTACAACCGGCCAAGTTACCTGACGGTTTTCAGCAATCGCAACTCTCTCCGAGAATATACGGTTGTGACAGACCGAAAGACTAACTTACAGTCGTGACATCAGCATCAATCTGGTGTACGTAGCCGCTGATCGATATTTGATGATCGAGAGTGGCGCTGAGGGCAAAGCACTCAGGTTAAGAAAAAATAAAGATTTCTTTAACCGTTACAGAGCTTTGATTTCAAGCATATTAATCAAGCTGAAATGAGAATTTTTTTTCAAAATGCTTGCAAAACGTTACACATTCCCATAAAGTTGTTCCTGAGCAGTAAGGCTTTACTTACTGGGTCTGGGTTCCACTCAGATTCTTTCCCCAAAGCTAACCCAGTTGTTAGCTAAGGATTTAAGATTTGCTTATAAGTTGCAGCAAATTTTCAAAAGACGTGGTGCTAAATTTTTCGATTTGGTGTGATTGGAGTTAATAGGTTGATTACCGAACTTAGGTGGAAGTTATTTTTCCACTGTTATGGTTCGATCGTCAGCTCGTCCATTCAAAATTAGGAGTATGTTTTTGAAGACTGAACTTTCTCAGAAGGCTTTATCGAAGCCTTCGACAGCCGCTTTTAGCGCTACACATAAGAACCACTCGTTCTTATCAATTTTCCAGATTAGTCAGAAATCTCCAGGTCAAGTCCAAAGACAACCTGCTTTCAAGCTTTTTGCTAGAATTTCTCTGTCACTTGGTTTATTTGGTCTATCTCTAACTCCCCTGTCTGAGGGAGTAGGTGCTACCAGAATAGCAACCCAAGATAGTAACCATGTGGTAGTCAGTTCTGCTGATTCTGCATACCAAGGTACCGATGCTGGATTAATCAATTCTCCAGCGGTTGCTCAGCGAGTTACGCTCAGCCAAACGGCTGCTCCTCGCTATACCAGTACCACTTCAACAGCGCCTCCAACTGGAGTACAGCTTACAGTGCCAGCTCCTCGTACCAACGTTATTCCTGGTGCATCAAGAGTTGCAACTGGTAGCAGCTATGGCTCCGAACAGATTTCCACCAGTCTGATTTGGCCTAGCAAAGGTACGTTAAGCTCTCGCTATGGCCGACGTTGGGGCAAAATGCACGCCGGTATTGATATTGCTGGCCCGATCGGCACACCGGTAGTAGCTGCTGCTGATGGCGTAGTCATCGCTTCCGGCTTTAGCAGTGGTGGGTACGGCAACGTGATCGATATTCAGCACCCCGATGGTAGCTTTACTCGCTATGGTCACAACAATCGTTTGATTGCTGGCGTAGGTCAAACAGTTAAGCAAGGTCAGCACATCTCCGATATGGGCAACACTGGCCGCAGTACTGGACCTCACCTGCATTTTGAATTCCACCCTTCTGGTGGTAGTGCAATTAATCCGATGGCTTACTTGCCCAGATAGTCAAAAGACTAAAAAGAATGGACGAGAAGGGGCGCTGAGCGCCCTTTTTTGGGTGTTTTTTTAAAGAATATTTGCTATATTGGTATATCCGCACTGCTAATAGTATTCTATGATTTTGCCCGATCGCGACAAGATTCGGATTATGGGTGCTCGCCAGCACAATCTGAAAAACATCAGCCTCGAATTACCCCGCGATCGATTAATCGTGTTTACGGGTATTTCAGGTTCTGGCAAGTCTTCTTTGGCTTTTGATACTATTTTTGCCGAGGGACAACGCCGCTATGTGGAATCACTTAGTGCCTATGCCCGCCAGTTTTTGGGGCAGCTTGATAAGCCAGAAGTAGACGCGATCGAAGGTTTGAGTCCGGCAATTTCGATCGACCAAAAATCTACTTCCAACAATCCGCGCTCGACGGTAGGCACGGTGACTGAGATTTATGATTATCTGCGGCTGCTATTTGGGCGGGCTGGGGTGCCTCACTGTCCCCATTGTGATCGCTCGATCGCGCCGCAAACTATTGATGAAATGTGCGATCGAGTGGCGGAGCTGCCCGAAAAAACTAAGTTTCAGATTTTAGCACCGGTAATGCGGGGCAAAAAAGGCACCCATCAAAAGTTGCTGTCTAGTTTGGCGGCCAGTGGTTTTGTGCGGGTGCGGGTAAATGGTGAAATTCGGGAGTTGTCTGACCGGATTGCTTTAGATAAAAATCAGCAGCATTCGATCGAAATTGTGATCGATCGGCTGGTACAAAAAGCTGGGATTGCTTCGCGGGTGGCGGATTCTTTGGCCACTTGCCTGAAGCAGTCGGAGGGGATTGCGGTGATCAATATTTTGGCGGACAAGGATGAGGAAGTCCCTGATCTGGTGTTCTCCGAGAAATTTGCCTGCCCGGAACATGGGGCGGTGATGGAAGAATTGACTCCGAGATTATTTTCGTTTAACTCGCCATATGGGGCTTGTCCGGAATGCCATGGGTTGGGCAATTTGCGCTTGTTTGCGCCCGAGTTAATTGTGCCCGACCCCCAAGCCCAGCTCTATGGGGCTATTTTGCCTTGGGCAGATAAAGATAATTCTTACTATTTATCGCTGTTGCAGAATCTGGGACAAGCCTATGGGTTTGAACTCACTACTCCTTGGCAAAAACTGACGGCAGAGCAGCAAAAAATTATACTCCAAGGTACTAATGAGCCGGTGTGGATGGAGAGTATTGGGGAGTTTCGGCATTATCGGGGGGTAATTAAGATTTTGCGGCGGCAGTACGATGATGGCTCGGAGTTGCAGAAGCAAAGACTAGATGCTTTTTTGGTCGATCGGCCTTGTCCTACTTGTCAAGGGCAACGCTTGAAGCCGGAGGCGTTGGCGGTAAAAATTGGTCAGTATGGAATTTTAGATTTTACAGATTGTTCGATCGATCAATGTCAGCAAAGAATCCAACAGGTGACTCTCAGTGAGCGACAGGCCAAGATTGCTGAGTTGGTATTGCAAGAAATTAAGGCGCGGTTGAAGTTTTTGTTGGATGTGGGGCTAGATTATTTAACTCTGGGTCGATCGGCCACTACTCTATCGGGTGGTGAGGCCCAGCGGATTCGGTTAGCGACCCAGATTGGCTCGGGTTTAACGGGGGTGCTGTATGTGTTGGATGAGCCAAGTATTGGCTTGCATCAACGGGATAACGATCGGCTGTTGGCGACTTTACTCAAGCTACGGGATTTGGGGAATACCTTGATTGTGGTAGAGCATGATGAAGACACCATGCGGGCAGCAGATTATATTGTGGATATTGGGCCGGGGGCGGGAGTGCATGGCGGAGAAATTGTTTCTCAGGGAACGTTGAAAGATCTGCTAAAAGCCAAAAATTCTTTGACTGGCGACTATTTGTCGGGTCGCAAGTCGATTCCCACTCCCACTGAGCGCCGGAAGGGTTCCGGTAAATCGATCGGCATTCGCCAAGCTTGTCGGCACAATTTACAAAAGATTGATGTGGATTTTCCGTTGGGGATGCTGGTTTCGGTGACCGGGGTCTCGGGTTCGGGGAAATCTACGCTGGTGAATGATTTACTGCATCCGGCTTTGCAGCACCATTTAACTCGCCGGGTGCCGTTTCCCTCGGAAGTGAAGCAGCTTACTGGTATTGAGGCGATCGATAAAGTAATTGTGATCGATCAATCACCGATCGGACGAACTCCCCGCTCCAATCCGGCTACTTATACGGGTTTGTTTGATTTAATTCGAGAGGCTTTTTCCCTGACGATCGAGGCCAAGACTCGCGGCTATAAGCCAGGGCAGTTTTCTTTTAATGTGAAAGGTGGGCGCTGTGAAGCTTGTAGTGGCCAAGGGGTAAATATTATTGAGATGAACTTTTTGCCGGATGTGTATGTGAGCTGTGAGGTTTGCAAGGGTGATCGCTATAACCGCGAGACTTTACAAGTGAAATATAAAGATAAATCGATCGCTGAGGTTTTGAATATGACGATCGAAGAAGCCTTGGTGTTTTTTGAGAATATTCCGCGAGCGGCGACCAAGCTCCAGACTTTGTTGGATGTGGGGTTGGGCTATGTGCGGTTGGGGCAAACTGCACCGACTTTATCGGGGGGTGAGGCGCAGCGGATGAAGTTGGCGGCAGAGTTGTCTAAGCGGGCAACAGGAAAAACTTTGTATTTAATTGATGAGCCGACGACAGGTCTGTCTTTTTATGATGTGCATAAGTTACTAGATGTGTTGCAAAGATTGGTAGATAAGGGGAACTCGGTGATTGCGATCGAGCATAACTTAGATGTGATTCGCTGTAGTGATTGGGCGATCGATTTGGGTCCTGAAGGTGGTGGCGAGGGTGGTCAAATTGTGGTGGCAGGTACCCCAGAGACGGTGGCGGCGCATCCGACTTCTTATACTGGGCGCTACTTGAAGAAGGTTTTGCAACCAATGAACAAGCGAATTTAATAGATTATAGTTACTTATTTTGGTGAGAGAGATCCAACAAATTCGCGAGTTTATAGACAATTCGTGCCCCTACATTGCCATCCCAATCAGCATCACCCACCTCGGCCAAATCGAAACCAATAATTTGCCGATCGCTTTTAACAACTTCCCGAAATAAACAAAAAGCCTGCTCTAGTTCCAGTCCCCCCGGCACCGGTGTACCAGTGTGGGGACAAAGTTTTGGATCGAGACCATCCACATCAAAACTAATATGTACCTGCTGGGGTAAATGAGCCACAATTTCTTGGCAAATTTCTAGCCAATTTTGGCCACCATAAAGCCTTTGCTGTGTAGCAGTATCATAGTAAGCCACCACCCGATCGGCGGAACCATTAATTAAATCCACCTCATCTTGGCAAATATCTCGGAGACCCACCTGTACCAACTTGGTAATTTGGGGAATTTTTAGGGCATTGAACATAATTGAAGCATGAGAATAGGTAAAACCCTCATAGGCATTACGTAAATCGGCATGGGCATCAATGTGCAAAATACCAAAACTGGGATATCGATCGGCCAAAGCCTGAAAATAGCCCAAAGGCGAACTGTGATCACCCCCAATCACTGCCACCCGTTTACCTACAGCCAGGGCTTTTTGGCAGCGATCAAACAACCATTGATTTACTTCTGCACCAGCAGCATCGATTTCCTTTAGTACTGGGGTTAAATCTGGCTCTAACGATTTGCCTTGCTCTAATCGATCGATAATCAAAGCTGCCTGCTGGCGATAATGCTGGTTCTTGGCCAAGATCTCTGCTGAAATTGGCTCTAGAAAGATGCCTTGTTGCCAACCAGTCGGATGATCGAAATCAAACAAATCTAACTGTGGTGAAGCTGCCAAGATCCGGCTAGGGGCATTAGCCGTACCGGCTCCATAAGATACTGTCACTTCCCATGGAACCGCGATCACAATTAAATTGGCGGTTTCATAAGTGTGGGGCAAGCCAAACAGGTTGCCATTGGCACAACCAACTCCACTGGGGTTGTAATCTAGATTCATGGTGTTGAGTTCGAGCACCTATGGTGCAAGCAGAGTTATCGCAGCGATTTTATTGTAGACAGGATATAGAGCGATTTGACATTATTGATTGAAATAGTAGGCTACTGGCTCAAGATCCATTTAAGAATACCAAGAATCTTCTGAACAGGCACAACAAAATAACTGGTAGGATCGATCGTTACATCGCTACCTTCTAATTTAAGAAACTGCCATAATGTGCCACTCGTTACACAACCATAAACCACTGGAACATCTCTATTCTTTGTCTGATTATAAAGTTGTGCCGCCAGCATTTCAGCGACACATTGACCCAATCCAGTCTCTATTTCTCCTCGTTTAGCTTCAACAAGCATTAATACTGGAGCATCAATAGTAAAACGATTGGCCGATCTGCTAAATAAGAAATCACAAAATCCATTTAGACCCTTCTCTCTGTCTACATCAAACTCTTCTCCAGAAAATAACTGTACTCTTTGGCTAACTAATCTTCTTGCCTGAACCAAGATTGGACTAACTAACAATTCTGATTTGGCTTTTTCGGATTTTGCAACCTCAGCCAAGCTAAATGATTCATCAAAAATAGTTAAGAATTCTACTTGAGGCTCCGCAACAGGTAAAAGCTCACAAAAGCGATTATCTATTAACTTCAGATCGAACCCATCTTTTACTGATTCTAGTGTGAAATTATTATATGCCATGTAAATAAGCTACTGGTAAATTACTCTAATTTTACGGAGGATTTCGATTGGAACGCCAGCAATTCAGATCAACCGAATCCGAATATTGGACTTACCATCAAGCTGAGACAATAACCGATCGCGGAGTTGGTTGACTAGCACCTCCTCCGGCGAACTGACTTCCCGCCCATTGACCTTGCCTGAATAAAGTAGACAATTCACTTAAGTCAATGAGTGTTGATTAGCCCAATAATTCTCCTCAAAGTTTACAGGAGAAACGTAACCAATTGTTGAATGCAATCGTTTATGATTATAGAAAGCTTTAATCAAAGTTGTTAGCTTACTGGTCGGACAACTCGAATTAATTGACCATCTATTGATTTATGAGTGGCGATCGCCTCATTAATTCGGGAAGCTAAGCGAGGGCGATCCTGATCGCTAGTACAAACAATAATGCCAAAATGCTCAGGATTAGCCCGATGCAATCGGATAAAGTCTTGGCGATTAAGTGTTACGACTGCACGGTTATCTGCAATGGCAAAAGCCAAAACATTCTCATCAGGAATGCCTAAGTTGGCGTTGCCAGCTTCTTGCACTGTCAAAACATCATGCCCCATCGTTCTTAGTAAACTGCTGATTTCACGCGGAAACTGCTCGTCAGAATATAGACGCGCCATGGACTAGGCCGCCTCATTGTTAGCATGAATTAATGCGGTAATTTCTTCAGAGAAAGCATTCGCATATACCCAGGCATTAACCAGATCAGCAGCAGTTATGTGAGGATAGTCTTGCAATAGTTGGGCCTCACTAATGCCGAGCTGTTGGGCTTCGACTAATAACCAAACTGCAATACGAGTTCCAGCAATACAAGCTTCACCGCCACAAACCCCCGGAGTTTTGGTAATTCCTTTACCACTCATATTCAGGTTCTTGGTCAAACTTTGAACGATCTCGGCCTTGTCGGAAAGCGATAGGGTGAGAAGTTGACTTTCGATTTCTTGACGGGTCATGATGATCGGAGTTGGGAGTACTCATATTGTAGCCTAGGAGCATCGGTCACTAGAGATGATCAATTGTCTGAACTTGTTCAGGCAAAACTGTCACAGGTTAAGCGACGAGGAGTGTCAACTGTAACTTCGATGCGTTAATCTTGAACAGATGCCGTCGTGCTCATAGAAATCTACACCCCCCAATAATGAACACAGTAATTATCGACTTTCTCAAAGAAGTAAAAGATTCTTCTACTCCCAGGCTACTGAGATTGAGTTTGTTTGCAACCTGGGGAGCCAGTTTACTGTTGATTACCACCGCAGTCATGGCCGTGCAGTCTCAACGGGAAGCGATCAAAGCGGTTGGTTTAGATGCCGTACCCAGTATTCTGAACGCGCAACGAATCAGAGACAGCTTGGCTGATTTAGATGCTAATGCTGCCAATGAGTTGTTGGTTAAACCAGGCCAAAACCCACAAGCTATCGCAGCTTATAACCAACGGCGAGAAAAAATAGCTAAACTATTGGTCGCCGTTGCCGAAAATATTACCTATGATGACCAAGAAAGAATTCCCATCCAAACAATTCAAGCTAAATTAGGTGACTATATTCAGCTTATTCAACAAGCTAGAGATTTTAATAGCCAGGGAAATGAAGCTAGTAAATTGCAAGCCTATCGAGTCGCGGCTGAATTGATTGATAAAGATCTGCTGCCAGCGGCAACCACCCTTGCTGATGTTAACAATCAGCAGCTCACTAAAAGCTATCAAGAACAACGCGCCAACACCAGTGTTGCCCTTTGGATGATGATGCTCTGTGGTCTACTGTTGTTAGGAGTATTGGTGGGGATACAAATATTTTTAAATAGCCGGATGCGTCGTATTGTAAATCCGGGACTATTGGCGGCTTCAGTGGTGACGATCGTTTTTCTGGGTCATGCAATTTATACTTTGACTGCTGCTGCTGATCATTTGAAAATTGCCAAAGAAGATGCTTTCGATTCTCTTTATGCTTTACGGGTATCAAGGGCGCTGGCTTATAGTGCCAATGGTGATGAAAGTCGCTACTTACTAGATAAGTCATTGGCTAGTAAACATGAACAAGAATTTCTTCGGAAAATCACTAAAATTGCCGAAATTCCCACCAGTCAAACTTTTTCATCGATCGCCAATGCTTACCAATCTACTGAAGATAAAGATTTTAAAGTCCCTGGTTTTAAAGGTTTGATGACCGATGGTCTGCATAACATTACTTTTACCGGAGAAAGAATTGCTTCGGTCGAAACATTGCGATTTTTTGGATTCTATTTTGATATCGATAAAAAGATTCGCCAACTGGAAACAAGTGGCAAACATCAAGAGGCGATCGCTTTATGCATTGGTAACAATACTGATCAATCTAACTGGGCTTTCGATCGCTATAAAGATGCCCAGCAGAGAGTAATTAATATTAATATGGAAGCCCTCCAAAAAGCGCTCGTTCAAGCTTTTAATGAGGTAGGTATTGACACTGATTTTAAAATCAAGGTCAATCCCATTAGCCAAGATGATCAAGTCAAGAAAAAAAATGAATCGATCGAGGTTTTCAGTACTACTAACAAAGTGGAAACTCGTGCTGTTACCAGATTTGAAGTCATTGCTGTGATGGCCGTAATTATCATTTCGCTATTAACTTGGGGAGGCTTATCTCCCCGATTAAAAGAATATACCTAACGCAGTGTATCATTGTAAAAACAGACTCTTGCTTCTTTCCTATTAGAAAATTATCAGGTAGAAGCGATCGAAAAATCCAGCCCCCACCGTGAATTTCTATGACTTCCTCATCCCCAGGCCACAAGCCCGAACTCCTCTCCCCCGCCGGTGATTGGGACTGCGTTAAAGCCGCCGTCGAAAACGGTGCTGACGCAATATATTTTGGCCTCGATCGCTTTAACGCTCGCATGAGAGCCGAAAACTTCACCAGCGCCGATCTGCCTGAGCTGATGTCTTTCCTACACCAGCGCGGCGTGAAAGGCTACATCACCCTCAATACCCTAATTTTCCCCAATGAACTAACCGCCGTTGAGCAATACCTAAAAACCGCGATTCGAGCCGGTGTAGATGCTGCGATCGTCCAAGATATTGGTTTGGTCAAAGCAATCCGCCATATCGCTCCAGACTGGCCAATTCATGCTTCGACTCAAATGACTATCACCAGTGCCGCTGGGGTAAAGTTTGCCCAGGAATTGGGCTGCAATTTGGTGGTGTTAGCCAGAGAATGCTCGATCGCCGAAATCAACAAAATTCAACAGCAACTTGGCCCTACCAAACTCCCCCTAGAAATTTTTGTGCATGGTGCCCTCTGTGTAGCCTACTCTGGCCAATGTCTTACCAGCGAATCATTGGGTGGTCGATCGGCCAATCGCGGCGAATGTGCTCAAGCTTGCCGGTTACCCTACGAACTAGTTGCGAATGGTCATAAAGTAGATTTAGGTGATCGTCAATATCTGCTTAGCCCCCAAGATTTAGCTGGCTTAGAACTATTACCCCAAATTGCCGCCGCCGGAATTAGTTGTTTGAAAATCGAAGGGCGCTTGAAGACCCCGGAATATGTAGCTAGTGTCACCAAAATCTATCGACAGGCGATCGACTCGCTAGACTATCAATCTAGCAATCCGCATAGTGATCGCTATCAACTAGAAATGGCTTTCTCTCGGGGTTTGGCCACTGGCTGGTTAGGCGGTATCAACAATCAAATGCTAGTACATGGTGAATTCAGTAGTAAGCAAGGAGTCTTAGTTGGCGAAGTGTTGCGAGTAGGAGCACGGGCAATTATGATGCAATGCCAAGCCCCAATTAAACCAGGAGACGGCTTGGCTATTGGCAATCACGGTGTGGGTGGCCGGGTCTATACCGTAGATCTGGATGGTGATGTAGCTCAGATCAGTTTTAACTGGGAGCAAGTAGATTTGCGATCGATCATGGTAGGCGACAAAATCTGGAAAACCAGCGATCCGGAGCTAGCCAAACAAGTCCGCCAAACTTATGTTACCGATAAAATCGGCACTACTCAGGCGCTGCATATTGTAGCAACCGGAGAGGTCGATCGACCGTTGGAATTAATAGCGACAGATCAACAGGGGCATGAAGTGCGGGTGAGATCAGAGATGATGTTGTCGATCGCCCAAAACAAACCACTGACAGCCACCAAACTCCAAGAACAGCTCGGTAGACTTGGCGGTACACCGTTTCACTTAGGCGAATTGACGTGGGAATTAGCAGAGCAAACCATGCTGCCAGTGAGTGAATTGAATCGTTTGCGCCGCGAGATTGTCACCCAAATACTGGAATTACGCACCAGACCTCGGGCTTGGCAGATTCATGAAGATCGATCATTCACCGATTTGTTGCCTCCAATAGCTACAATCATGTCATTACCCCAAATCAGTGTACTAGTCAGAACTATACCTCAACTAGAAGCCGCTGTAATTGCTGCTGTCCCACAGATCTACTGCGAGTTTAGTAACCCGCAAGACTATCGATCGGCGGCCACCATGGCTGGTAGCTCCAAACTATTTGCTGTGCCGCCCCGCATTACCAAGAGCAACGAACAGTGGGCAATAAAACAACTAGATGCTTGTGAGCCTGCGGGCTACTTGGTGCGCAACTATGATCAGTTAGAACTATTTGCAGGCAAACATTGTATTGGAGATTTTTCGTTAAATGTCGCGAATGCCATTACTGCCGAATACTTCCATAGTCTAGGATTACAAAGGCTGACGGCTTCCTATGATTTAAACATTACTCAGCTTACTGATTTAATTAATAGCTATTCACCCCATTTGTTAGAAGTCACGATTCATCAACATATGCCGATGTTTCATATGGAGCACTGTGTATTCTGTGCCTTTTTATCGACTGGGAAAGATTACCGCGATTGTGGTCGTCCTTGTGACAATCAACAGGTGGAGTTGGTCGATAGAGTTGGGACTGCTCATATTTTGCAAGCCGATATTGGCTGTCGCAATACGCTCTATAACGGGGTGGCACAAACTGGGGCGGAGTATTTGGTAGATTTATTGGATTTGGGCATTCGCCATTTTCGCTTGGAATTTCTGCGGGAAGATGGCCAGAAAGTAACTGAGGTGATCGATCGCTATCGTCAACTCCTAGCTGGAGAAATTTCTGGCACCCAGCTCTGGCGCAGTCTACAGCTCCAAAATCAACTAGGAGTTACCCGTGGAACTCTGGCAAAAAGGTAAAACCATGAAAATTCGTCCCAATTTCCTGGGTAAAATAAAGGCGATAGATTTCGATCGGTGCTCCGCTCACCGCTAACCTGAACATGGAAGAAGTCGCGGGCATCGACCTCGGTGGCACCAACATCAAAATCGGGCGCTTTGCTCCCGATGGCCGCTGCATCAAGCATTTCAGCATTCCCACCCCCCAACCATCCACCCCCGAAGCCGTCCTGGAAGCGATCTGGCGAGGATTAGCCCAGCTTGTCAGCAGCTTCGATAAATTACAGGCGATCGGCATCTGTACTCCTGGCCCTGCTGATGCCACCGGTCGCGTCGCCCGCCTCGCTATCAACCTAGATGGCTGGAAAGATATCCCCGTTGCTGGTTTTTTACAAGATCGCACCCAACTGCCAGTAGTCGTGGCCAATGATGGCAACTGCGCCGGTCTGGGTGAAGCCTGGTTGGGTGCAGGGCGGGGCTATCAAAACATTATTATGCTGACCCTGGGCACTGGTGTGGGTGGTGCAATCTTGCTCGATGGCAAACTCTATACCGGTAGCCATGGTGCTGCTGGCGAATTGGGACTCATTACTCTTGCTGCCGATGGCCCGGAATGCAAAAGTGGCAATCGGGGTTCCTTGGAGCAACATATTTCGGCCTTAGCTGTGATTCGCGAGACTGGTAAAGAACCGGCAGCTTGGGCGGCTTTAGCCGAAGCTGGTGACCTACAGGCACTAGAATTTTGGCGCAAGTATGGCAGTTATTTGGGTCTGGGACTGACTAGCTTGATCTATGTGCTCACCCCAGAATTGGTGATATTGGGTGGTGGTATTGCCGCCAGTAGCAAATTCTTTTTGCCCGCTGTCCAACAAGAAATCACCGATCGAGTCCTGCTGCCTTCTCGTCAAGACCTCAAGATAGTTAATGCTGAACTGGGTAACCAGGCGGGGATGTTAGGTGCGGCTAAGTTGGCTTGGCAAATGCTGGGTCGCACCTAAAAACGGCTGTAGCCATGCTTAAGAGCTAAAAGCCGCAACGTTGCTGCGGGGTAGCTCTGGTAGATCAATTTCTACCCGGCCTGGTCGGATGGTCTTTTCGGCTGATCGATCGGCGGCTTGTTGTAGTTCGGCTTGCAGGCGTTGGTTTTCTTGATGCAGTTTGGCAATTTTGTCCCGAATTGGTGCCAAACGTTCGGCAAATTTTTGGGTGTAGATCTTGGGAAGTTCTTGGACTACCTGCTCCAACATCCGGCTGCGATCGCTTAGTTCGCGCACAGTGCGGCGAAGCTGCTGAATTTCGGCATCACGGGTATGTAACTGTTCTTGATAGTATTGCACCTGGGTTTCGACTCCTTGAAGTTGTTCGCGCAAGGCGCGAATTTCTCCTTTGTAGTCGCTGACCAACTCACCCCGAGGAGGCTGGGAATGATTGCTTTTCACGATCCGAAATAACTCCTGAGATAGCTGCTGCACAAGCTGGTCACGGGTATTTAGTTCTTCGCGGAAATGTGCGATTTCTGCTTTGAGGGCAGAGAGATTGCCGGGCTGGGTAGAATCGACCATGAAGGTATTCTGATGTTAGTCACTGTTTCATAAGATTTTACATTTTCTAGGCACAAAAAAAAGGGTCTAGCCAATCTAGATCCCCTTGATTACATTAAGAATTGAAAATTAGCGCCCAATTAACGCCCAATTAACGAACTGTGCCTTCAAGTTTGGCGGTGTCAATTGGCTTCATGGCATATAGCCTGACCATGTTCCAGCCGATCGCCGCAATGTGGGGCAGGTTTTTAGCAATTTTCAAGAACTTCGGCAGATTGTTGGCAGGAGCGTTGACAATCTTCAGGTAGCTAGCTGCCGATTTATCTAGCAGGGCAGTAAACTTCGGATTGTTTACATCCAAAATAATCGGGAAGATCCGACCAGCAGTCCAGTTGGTTTCCTTAATTACATCTAGGTTGAAGTCCCGAGTATTCATTCCCATCGATTCGTAGAAACGAGTGCGCTGATGGTCGTTCAGATACATAGTAGCAAACACCGACAACAAGAAGAAGCGACACCAGAGCTTCGCTTTCAGGTCGTTTAAAATATGTGGCTGAGACTTCATCACCGCATCAAAGAAATCCCCATGGCGATTCTCATCTTGGCACCAGTTCTCAAAATAGTTGAACAGAGGATATAGCTTGTTCTCAGGATGAGCTTCCAAATGACGGAAGATCTTGATATAACGCCAGTAACCAATCTTTTCTGAAAGGTAGGTGGCGTAAAAGATAAATTTGGGTTTAAAGAAAGTGTATTGATGATTCTGAGTCAAAAAGCCCAGGTCTAAAGACATATCAAAGTCGGCCATGGCCTTGTTTAAAAAGCCAGCATGACGAGCTTCGTCCCGCGACATCAAGTTAAAGCCTTCGGCTAACAAAGGATTTTTCTTCTTCAACCTTCTGCCCAGTTCTTTGTAGAGCAAGAAGCCAGAAAACTCGGCGGTGCAAGAGCGCTCTAAAAACTCACTAAACAATTGGCGAGTTTCGCCATCAATACTATCCCAAGAGTTGTCGAACTGCTCATCCCGCACAAAGTGGTGGCGGTTGTAGTCTACTTTGAACTCCGCGATAATTGCCCGCATCTCTTCTTCGTTATAAGAGATATCCATCCGCTCCATTTCTTCAAAGTCGGTGGTGTAAAAGCGCGGGGTAAGAATAGTCTCCTTGGCTGGCATCTTTACGTCGTTACGTAGGTCGGCAGCTTCCGGTCTTGTAAGTGAGTTTACCATAATGTTTTTTATAGGTTGACAGCCATAGGCCATAGCTCTGTAGCCAGTTTACCAAGAGCGTGAGAGTTAGGGTATGGGTTTTGGTTAAGAGTTGCAAAGAATTGCCTAATTTGGCAACAGCCATTTCTGGGCATTCAGGCGTTTGGTGAGGCCAAACAGCAATAAGTCCAGGGTCATTTTGCGCTCGTCGATTAAAAAAGACTCGATCGAACTGGCCATGCCACCATTAGATATACAGGAAAACCCGCGCTGTCCTTGAATATCTTCTGCAAAAAAGTAGAGGTTGAACTGACGGGTGTTGTTTTTCCATTTACCCACGATCTGCCAGCAGTCTGGGACATTTGGCACTCCCGAAATGACCACTGGCGCTTTGGCAAACTCTAGCTGGAGATCAGCTAAGCCCTGGGTACTCAAACCACTTTGGATAGCTGGGACAAAGTCTTGCAACACAAAGTCGGCAAAAGGCTTATCTTCTAATGCTGGCGCTTTTTCTTTTTTGGCTGCTTTGGGAGCCGCTGCTACTGTCTCTGCCACATCGCTGGCGATCGCCGCTTCAGCCACTGGCTGTTTCGGAACCTTGGGAGTCTTGGGGGTTTTACTGGCTTCAGTCATAAAAAAATACCTGATATGGTGGGAAACCGATTTTCACCACTGTTGGCAATGGTTGCAAATTTTTCGATCGCTAAGGGCGCAACCTCTGACAAGAAAAATCCTGCATGGTCATTTTAAACCGTGATTCCACCCGTGACCAAGGATTTCTAGCTCGATATGCCGAAGGTGGCAAAGAATAAGACTCCACCAACGAACTGTACCAGCCAGGAAAATCTGAGTGGAGGCAGGTAAATAATGCCATCGATCAGCGGCACTAATAGCCAAGCGTAATGATATTGCTGCGTTTGCAGGCTACCCACCAAGATCAGTATCCCCAACAAAAACAGCAGTCCAGATAGTATGTAACGAAAAACAGATACCTCAAAGCTGGGCGGCCTTTTGGCGAAAATCAGTTCTAATAAGTTTCGGCGCATCAGGTTCCACATTTTTCACCGCACAACACTAAGGACGAAGTTTTACATCACTGGTGAAAATTTTACTATTTTTTCTGGATTTTGCCGTATCTCTCAGTACTCTCCTTTACATAAAGATATTAAGTCAATTACATAAATACATTAAATACAACCAAATGCATTTGGTTTGCTACTTCTTTCTGAAGCCATTGCTAGCAGAGGTTTTGGGCGGGAATGTTTGTATTGGACAGTTCTCACAATCCAGGTCGATCGACAATAACCCTCAGCTAAAGGAATTTCGCCAGAAACATCAGTAATGTTCCTGCGTCATTGGGTATGTTAGTAAAAAGCAAATGGTACGTTTGTCAAGCGATCGTTACATTTGTAATTTTCTACCACGACCGGAGTTCTGTCCCAGCTAACCGCTCATATTTGAGGAGTGCAGCCATGATGTCGCAAAATTTTGAACTTTCGTTAGAACAGCAATTTAGTGTTCGATCGTTCCAAACCCAAATCCAGGATATGAGTCGCGAACAGGCTCAGGAGTTTCTGGTACAGCTCTATACCCAAATGCTTTGGCAAGAGAGCACTTACAAAAATTTGCTCAAGCACCAATGGGGCATTGAAGACTGCCCTGGCTGTGGGTAGTAGTTTTAAAGTAGTCCTGCAAATTTACTGGGGTTTAGACTCGATCGCGCGATCTGTGATGCCAGTCCAAACTCCATTTCAGTTTCCATCTGTCTTCACCATTGCCAGAAGTGGAGCAGTTTTTGTTTGAGACAGGTGATAAGTATATCAAAACCAATCAAGCTGTTGCGAGTTGGTATTTGCCAGGTAGGGAGAATTAGATGGAATAATGGAAAGATATAGTAATCAAGAATGAAATAGACACTATGGAAACCAGAAATATCACAATTCGCGTCAATGCTGAGGTTGCCAAAATCTTTGAATCGGTTTCTGAGGAACAACGTCATAAATTAGAGGCATTACTTAGCTTGAAATTGTTTGAGGCAACTCGAAGTAAGAGGCTTCTAGAAGAGTTAATGAGTGATATTAGTCGGAATGCTCAAGGGAGAGGCTTGACTCCAGAAATTTTGAACTCAATGCTAGATGATAAATAAAGATTTACTTACGGCAGACGAGTTTTTAAAGATGATTGAGTCTGAGTAGCGATCGCAACATAACGAATGTGTTGTAACGGAGATTATCAGAGATTTTATGCATAGCACTGAAGTGGTCTTTCTACCAACCATATCTTGTCTGGCTGCGAGATTTGGGGAAAGCTTTTTGAACCATTTACCCGATCGGCTGCAAGCTCGACATCCTTCCTTGAGTTTTGCGGCTTCTTGAGAGGATCTGGATTATCCGCATTTTGCGATGTTAGACTTGTCAGGTCAGCGGCGGGTGGCATTGGTGTCCTAATGATCGATGATATCTAGATGTTATGAATATTGATAACAATCAGCCATTGAGGTTTGATGAGCAGTTTGCCCAAACCTACCCGATCGCTACTCTGAGCTTAGACATTGCTCAGTTGGTAGCCAATAATCCGCTGCTCGTTTTTCAGGACTCTTACGATGACCTTGATTTCTTGAGGTATTGCATCCTGAATATTCCCTCTGAAAGTAAGGTTGCACTAGTATGTCATGAGCGATCTCCTCTACCAGGTGTGGATATTTGTATTGACCCCCAAGATCGTTATTCCTCCTCAATCTTGGGTTCAACACTACGCAATTTAGGATTAACACCCCAAAATCTCAGATGGGTTCATCCCGAGTTAAAACTTCCACAGAAAGTTCTTCATAAAAATGAAGAACTTTTGGGTGGGAGATATAGAATAGAGGAAAGACTGGGAAATCTAACTTATAAAGCAGTAAACACCACTCTTGACACTTTTTTCACCTTGAGATTTAAAGACATTAATGAAAGTGATGAAAACTTTGATGCTTCAGTGAAAATGTTAATGAATTTCAAGGATCATAATAATATTGCTTACGCAATCATGAAATGGACTGATGAAGATGAGGATGGTAATAAACTACTTTTTATTGTTCAAGAGTATTTAGAAGGAGTTGATACCTTTAATGATTATCTTCTTGGGAAAAATGGCATTCGTTTGAAACATATTAAGCTTATTGAAGTAACTATTGTATTAGCTACTCTATACGAAAGAATGCGTCAATCTGGCTCTGTGATGGAGATTGATAAGTCTAATATATTGATACACAGTAAAGGAGTGAAAATCACATATTTTGGACAGCCCATAGCTGAGTACTCTAAAAACTTGTTGGATTTGATTAGCAACGCACTAAAAAGCCTGCAAATCAGTGATGGTAACAATCTATCGAGGCGCGAAAAAGAGAGCATAAAACAAGATCTATTTTATGTGACTGAGTTTGAAAATGAAATGGAAGATATTGATGATTCTGAATATTTATCAATCCTTAAAGAAAAGTTAAAAAAGATCACTAGTAAAGTTGATAAACTCCAAGAGAATAACTCTTTTCATGAATTTGAAAAATGTATTGAGGATTTTTATCGTCGTCTTGAAAATATTGGATCTACAAATATAGAGTTGCAAGATTTGATTAATGAATTAAATAGAGTCAAGGCAATAGAGGAAGAGTCAATGAAGAATCTTTCCATAATCAAAGGAGTTGTTAAGTCTTTTGAGCAGTTCATTGATAACTTAGTAAAAAATGATGATCTTAATCAGGTATGGCAACCGACAGAGGAGCGTATTTTTTATGCTACGTTACTTTTCAGATCTATTATTGATGAAGATGAATTTGTTCGTATTTATTTTGGAAAATACAAAAAAAACTTGCTATATTCTTATAGTGACTGGGAAAAAGATGGAGAATTTTTGACAAAAGAAAAATTATTGGTCAGTAACTCTTGTGCAGGTTTTCCAATTATTTGGCATGAAACTATTGGTAGGATAGAGCTTGAAAAAGAAAAGAGAATCAAATTTGATCTAAATGTGAGTGATTCTGAATCTATTAAGTATGTGCTAGCTAGAGACGTTAAGAAAGCTAGAAGTGAAAATGGAATAATTTCTCAGAAATATCAAAAAGCTGGTTGGAATTTGACCACTAAAGATGGCAAAAATGATGGTGAAGTAAGTGATGATGTTGATTGCACGATAACAATACCAGTATACAAACCATACTCCATAGGTAACAAGTTCATTTTGGCAGTTGCTCATTTTGAATTAATTCAAGTTTTAGAAGAAGAGGAATTAGTTAAAATTGCAGAAAGTCTTTCCTCTCTTGTTCATAACAAACTTGAAGATATCATACATCTGTTTCATACCATAAGCTAGATGCATTATCAGCAAACATAATAAAAAGCGATTTCTTATTAAGCAAAACTAAAGCAATCATTATACATTCAGATTTGATTCAATATCTGTATCTGCAAATCTGGACTTATTTTTCAAATAAAACAAAAACTCAATGTTGCATATATTTAACTGCTGAATAGTTTTCTCATAACTAAAGAACCCAGGGTATTTATGTGATATTTCAGCAATATGTCCTTCAATATATTGCTGAAACTTTGTTAGCTCTTGACTGCTAAAATTTAAAGATGATTGTTTCAACAATCTTCTTATATTGATGCGATCTTGATTGCAAGCTTTTGAGACTTCATCCAAGATAATACGAAATTCTTTACCATACAAATAATCTTTCGTGAAAATATTTTCTATTTGAATGAAAGTCGAAAAAGGCTCACTGTAACGCATCTGATCAAATACCTTTTTGAACTCATTTTCAAAATAAATTGTTTGACTACGAGAATTTGAATCAATATAATTCTCGAGTATCCGATAAAATATATGTCTTGCTATAAATATACTATTAACCATATACCTGGAAATGCTTTCTTGCCTTTTCGATACAATTTCTAGTTTGAATCTTGTTTTTATTGCCGAAATTACTTTCAATATTTGACTGGAATCATATGTGAAAAATTTGATTGTATATTGATCATATACTCCATTATATTCTGAGCTAGTCAATAATTTATCCTGATCTATACTACCAGCCATCACCCATAAAATTTCACTTTTATTACCATTGATATCTAATGAATGTTCCAAGATTATTTTTTGCTCTATCGGACTCAGGAAATCCAAATCATCAATAACAATAACTCCACCCCTTATATCTTTTAATTCACGGAATAGCTGGTCTCTTTGTTCTCCTTCAATACATGAGTATTTTTTATATCTATTTCTACTAGATAAACTAGCAAATTTTTCTGCCTTATTTAAAATAATTGATTTTCCAGATCTCCTTGAGCCATCAATTAGTACAACATGATTAGACTCTTCAAGAGACAAACACAAACAGTCGAAAAAATTGGGCTTTATGAATGTACTATCAACATCTTTTAGTGCTGGAGACAACTGCCATTTTTTTAACTTAGATTTATTATAATCATCACAAAAAAAGTCTTGCAGCCCACTCATCGTGATTGCTGGTTGTTGTTCTTCATTTATAATGAGTTCAATCCCCTTTGAAATACTTGTCCAAGCTTGCTCTTTGTTGTCCCATGATGAAACTGGATATCCATTATCTGGCAAAGAACACTTCGACTGAAATTCAGTATATTCAACCGATGAATCTTTGAGGATTATTGGAACAATAACACCATTGTTATCTGCTAATCTTTCTCGTATTATTCTCCTTTGAACGTCAAGTTTATTTTGGTGATTAGACTTATTTTCATCAATAAACTCAGGGCTGATAAGTACTAAAATTATTTGTGATTTGCTGAAGTTGTGATTAATTTCGTCTTCTATATCTCTTCCAGCTATTATATTTGACAAAGACCAAACAGTTATCTTTTTCTTTGATATTATAGGATTAATTCTTGTGAGTAATATGTTCTTTTCTGCTTTATCTCCGGGATAATAAGCTATAGATATATTGATGTCTTGAGGCTGGCTTTCTATATCAGTTAGGCAATCTACTTGTCCAATGGGATAATCATTAGAATGCGAGCCTTTTCTCACTTTATTATTTGAGCTTTTCAATAGTCCCATTAAGTTATCGAATGCATCATCATCACTGAGATCATAAACATTGTATGGGTATAAATATTCAGGAACATGCTGGGAGTCTTTTGATCTAAAAACAATGGGTAAGAACTTATCATTATACCCTCTATTTTTTTTGATGTAATTCTTAATGAAAATATTTTCCCAAGGAACCCCAGTTCCTTGTTTACCCTGAACTGATTCCTTATATTCAAGAGTACAAACTACTATCACATAGCGTGATACTTCGATTTTCTCCTCCATCCATACATCCCAACCCTCAGACACCCAACTATATGGAACAAATTTGTCAAAGTGAACTATAAAATCTTTTTTTAAATTCTTAGCAAGTTCATTCGTTTTATCTATTACATTCTTATCGGAAGCCTGACAGTAGGATATAAAAACTTCTTTAGGATCGAAGTTATTCTTCATTGTTAAGCTCCAAACTCCGTCGTCAACTCATCAGCAGCCATCTTACATCACCATAATTCTGGAGATTATCTTAGCATACTGAACCCCCTCGATCGCCTCCGACGCAAGCGACTGGTGCTGAGCCAAGTCAAATTAAGCGATCGAAACCAACCAACCCTCCAAATCCGGCAACCATCAAAATCCATCGCCAAATCGTTAACCTGTTACTCAATTTTAGACCAGCCAGAATACCACACTCACCGTTAATACCAACTCATCATCACCAAGTATAATCTGAAAGCAATCTGAGCTTGCCACAGCACCCCATGAACATCCCTGAACCTCAACAGCCCCAACTGTCGCCCCCAGAAAAACCACCCCTAGCGATCGATTCCCCCGCCGTTCTCAACTACCTCACCACCCTCCAAGGCATCATCACCCGCCTCGCCACCAACAGCAGCAACTGCAAAACCCTCTGCGTCACCCTTGTTTCTGCCATCACCGTCGTCATCACCAACAAAGCCAAACCCGAATTCGCCTGGGTCGCCCTCATCCCAATCATCAGTCTCGGGTTCTTAGATGCCTACTACCTCAGCCTCGAACGCACCTTTCGGAAAACTTATCACGCATTCACAGCCAAACTGATCGCCGATCAATCCTTTAAAGCCGATCTTTTCCAATCGATCGCCTCCAACTCCCATCCCGTCGCTAAATTCCTCAACCTATTTAAAACAATCTTCAACATCCTCTACGCCTGCACCTCATACTCCATCTGGCTTTTCTATTTTCCTCTCGCCCTCATCGTCATCTTCGGCAAAAACCTCATTTTTGGCTAAGATTAACAGGTCAAAAATCACTCGGCTTCTATTTAGGGTGGTGGATGACGAGCAAATACCTTTTCCTCTGCTCGAATTGCTAACATAATTGGGCGATTTAGACTGAGAGCACCAACTGTGGCGCGCCCTACCGCAGTTAACCCAACCACATCAACATCTATCCACTCAAAATGTTCTTTCCAGATTTGTTGACGAGGGTGAAACATCGGCACTTTTTTGCCAGTCACCGGATCTGTAATTAACTGTCGAGCACCTTTGCGCAAAGAACATGAGACACAAGCCAGCGCCAAATTATCTGCTGTAGTATCACCACCTGCAACTTCAGGTAAAATGTGATCAATATGAAACGTCGCAACCTGCCCAACTTGAGATATACCACAATATTCGCAACGATCGCCTGATCTTTGAATTACTAATCGGCGTAGAGCAGCAGGTATACTAGTCATTACTTGCGAATAATATGCTGAGATCGCAGACGAAGCAAAGATAAATACTCTGCTAATTCAACCAAGCCCTCGGCCTCTTGCTGCTCCGCAGAAGTGAGCTGTTCGCCAGTATCCTGTTGATCGAGCAAAAATTTTAACCTTTCCTTTACCCCTACTGGCAACTGAAAAAGGGCTAGCTCAACCGGTATCTCAATAACTTCAGCCATAATTAAACACAAAAAATATTGATACTTTTAAAGTGTAATCTATAGATCTTAGCTGTTGAGCAGATCCTTAAAATCCTAAACTGATCACCTGCTGCTCCTTAGCTCAGGGGTTTTTTGATCGTGCAGCCATCCAATAGATCAAACTCGATATCTGAATTTCTAGAAAACCAGACATACATGATCATGGTTAATAGTTTGTTAAATCCGGAGTGATTAATGCCTTCGTTACCCATCGCAAGACTAGCCTAGTGTGGTACTCCATCTTAATCCTAGATTTTTGTAGATAAACTACTTCTCGATACCGAGCCAATCTTGTGGCTTCAGATAAGTCTCATACAGCTCAGCCTCAGGACTTCCTGGCTCTGGCTGATAACCATATTCCCAGCGTACCGCTGGCGGTAGAGACATCAAAATAGATTCAGTCCGACCGTTGGTCTGTAAGCCAAAAATAGTGCCTCGATCGTACACCAAATTAAACTCTACATACCTGCCGCGACGATAGGTCTGGAAATTCCGCTCGCGATCGCCATAGGGAGTATCCTTACGCTTTTCCACGATCGGCTTATAGGCCGCCACAAACGACTGGGCGCAGTCTTGAGCAAAAGCGAAAATCTGTTCCCAGTTTCTGGCTGGTTGCGCCCCGATCGACTTACTATACTGAGCTGCCGGGCTTTGCGGTTTCTCGCCCCGATAAAACTCGCCAGCTAGGCTGTCTTGATAGTCAAAAAATAAACCCCCGACTCCGCGAGTCTCATCGCGGTGGGGCAGGTAAAAATACTCATCACACCAGCGCTTAAAAGTGGGGTAATACTCTGGGTTATGTCGATCACAAGCATCTTTTAAGGTCTGATGCAGGTGCTTGACATCTTCGGCAAATGGATAATAAGGAGTGAGATCCAACCCACCACCAAACCACCAAACCGGTCCCGCTTCAAAATAGCGATAGTTTAAATGAACAGTTGGAATATAGGGGTTATGGGGATGCAGCACCATCGAAGTACCAGTCGCATAAAAGCGATGACCGGCAGCTTCGGGGCGCTGCTTGAGAATCGAAGGTGGGAGAGTATCGCCCCACACCTCCGAAAAATTTACCCCGCCCTGTTCAAACACGTTGCCACTCCTGATCACCCGTGAACGGCCACCGCCGCCTTCTGGGCGAGTCCAGGAATCCTCCCGAAATTCACCACCACCGTCGGCATCTTCCAATTCCTTACAGATTCCATCTTGGATCTGTTGCATGAAGGCACTTACGCGACTTTTAGCATCAAGGGGTGGCAGAGTGTCAGGATTAACTGACAGCGTGGGCGTGGTGGAGCTGGAGGTCATAAGATAATTTTCGGACTTAATTAATTTTCGCAATCCTGGATTAAGTACTTATGCTTATAAAAGCCTAAAAACTTCGACAGAATCGAGCTGGGATCTAGCGTCCGCGCCACAAGTAATATACTTCCAGACTCTCTCAATCGGTGAGAGATCTTTACAAAACTTTACATGTATTCGCAGTAGGACTCTGAAACCCTTAGTATTTGGGGAGCAGAGTCTAGCTAGGCGATCCCCGACTCGGAGCCAAAATTACCGACCAATTAAAGATAACGAAATATCAACTGCCCAAAGAATATCCAGAATGGCTGAGCTACACTGAACCCCATGGCGGAAGATTCGGGTGTTACGTTACCAACTTATCTCAATCGGAGCCTATATCTGTCTTAGTAAATCAGATCACAGGCTAAGAAATTTTTATGACTGATTTTCCTTGGTTAACAACCATTATTATGTTTCCGATCGTCGCGGCAATGGCAATTCCATTTTTGCCCGACGAAAAAGGTCGCACCGTTCGCTGGTATGCACTGATCGTCGCGCTAATTGACTTTGCGATCATTGTTTACGCCTTTATAAACCACTACGACATCCACAGCCCCGGGATGCAAATGGTGGAAAGCTATACCTGGGTACCGCAAATCGACCTAAAATGGTCGGTGGCAGTCGATGGTCTTTCGATGCCATTGGTGCTACTGACTGGCTTTATTACCACCTTGGCCACCCTAGCGGCTTGGCCGGTGACCTTTAAACCGAAGCTGTTTTACTTTTTGATGCTAGTAATGTACGGCGGGCAAGTGGCCGTGTTTGCCGTCCAAGACATGCTGTTGTTTTTCTTGGTGTGGGAACTGGAGCTAATTCCGGTCTATTTGTTCTTGGCAATTTGGGGCGGCAAAAAGCGGCTCTATGCTTCTACCAAGTTCATTCTCTATACAGCAGGTGGTTCGCTGTTTATTTTAATTGCCGCGCTGGCGATGGGTTTCTCTGGCGGCACGACCACTTTTGATATGCAGGCATTGGCTCACAAAGACTATGCCTTAAATTTCCAGCTCTTTATGTATGCTGGCTTGCTGATCGCCTATGGGGTAAAGCTGCCGATTATTCCCTTACATACTTGGTTGCCCGATGCTCACGGGGAAGCGACAGCACCAGTGCATATGCTGCTGGCTGGTATTTTGCTCAAAATGGGTGGCTATGCCCTGATTCGGATGAATGCCGAAATGTTACCGGCTGCTCATGCGGTCTTTGCTCCAGCATTGGTGGTATTGGGAGTAGTGAACATTGTGTATGCGGCGCTGACTTCTTTTGCCCAGCGCAATCTGAAGCGTAAAATTGCCTATTCTTCGATTTCCCATATGGGTTTTGTGTTGATTGGCATTGCTTCTTTTACCGAGTTGGGGATGAGTGGTGCTGTGCTCCAGATGGTTTCCCATGGCTTAATTGGAGCAAGTTTGTTCTTCTTGGTGGGTGCTACTTACGATCGAACCCATACTCTAATGCTAGATGAAATGGGCGGTGTGGGTCAAAAAATGACCAAGATTTTTGCCATGTTTACCACTTGTTCGATGGCTTCTTTGGCTCTGCCAGGAATGAGTGGCTTTGTGGCTGAATTGATGGTATTTGTGGGCTTTGCTACCAGCGATGCCTACAATAACCAGTTCAAAGTGGTGATGATTTTACTAATGGCAGTAGGGGTGATTTTGACTCCGATTTATCTGCTCTCGATGCTGCGGGAAATTTTCTTTGGCAACGAGAACAAAGAGTTAGTTGAACACGAAGCCCTGATTGATGCCGAGCCTCGGGAAATATTTATTATTGCCTGCTTGCTGGTGCCAATTATTGGAGTGGGTTGTTATCCCAAGATCTTGACTCAGATCTACGATTCCACCACAGTGCAGTTGACCGCTCACCTGCGAGCAGCAGTGCCCACAATTGCCCATCGCAGCTTACCGGCTTCGATCGCCAACGGCGGAAGTGAAGCTATTGCTTTCTCGGCTCCAGATATCAAGAAGGCTCTGAAATAAACCTTGAATTTTCCACAAAGATATTTATGTCCAGACGTACAGATCTCAAAAATAAGTCCCTACAGACTTTTCGCGCTTTTTTGCAAACTATGATTACGCTGGCAACAGCATCGTTAGGTTTTGTATCGGCGCTAGCCTGGAACGAAGCCATCAAGGCCACTTTCAAAAAATATCTAGGAGAAGGTGATTCTCTCTCAGCTCTGTACACCTATGCTACCTTAGCAACAATTGCTGCCATTATGGTGGTATCTGTTTTGAGCTGGATTGCCAGTCGAGTCGGTGGAGAAGCAACCATCAATCGGGAAGTAGACGGCTAGATTCGGTTTCGCTCACCCGCAAGGAAACTGGTGGGTAAGCGAAACCATCAATTCACCTAGATCAGCTCATGGACAAACTTACCTAAGCGCCCCATGCCTTTTTCGATCGTTTCTACATCGGTGGCATAAGAAAGGCGAATATGGTCATCGGCACCGAAAGGTAAACCGGGGATCGCTGCTACCTGTTGGGTTTCTAGCAACCGTTGACAGAATTCCAAAGAACCCAAACCAGTCTGGCGAATATTCACAAACAGATAAAAAGCCCCATCAGGCTTGGCGCAATCTAAGCCCGGAATCGATCGCAGTGCCTGTAAGATAATTCCCCGGCGGCGGCTAAAGGCTTGGCGCATGTCTTCTACACATTCTTGGGAGCCTAATAGCGCTGCTAGAGCACCATATTGAGCAAAGGTACAAACATTGGAAGTACTGTGCCCCTGGATCATACTGGCCGCTCGAATTAATTCTAATGGCCCCGCTAAATAGCCTACCCGCCAGCCCGTCATGGAATAAGCTTTAGCAAAACCACTGCTGATAATGGTGCGATCGAAAATCTCTGATCCCAAAGAGCCGATGCTGACATGCTCGACCCCATCATAAATAATCTTGGCGTAGATTTCGTCAGACACCACCAAAATATCGTGTTCCACAATGACTGCGGCCAAGGCCGCTAGTTCAGCGCGATTATAGACAACGCCACTGGGGTTAGAGGGAGAATTTAAAATTAATAACTTGGTCTTGTTAGTAATACTAGCTGCCAGTAATGCCGGTGAAATTTTATAGTCGGTGCTGGCATCAGTAGGCACAATCACTGGCACCCCATCGGCCAGCCGCACCATTTCTGGATAGCTCAGCCAAAAAGGTGCTGGAATAATGACCTCATCCCCTGGATTGAGCAACACCATCATCAGGTTAAACAGGGAATGCTTGCCACCATTGGTGACCAGAATATTGCTGGCTTGGTATCTCAACTGCTCATCTTGCTCAAGTTTGCGGGCGATCGCTTCTCGCAAAGCCGGTTCTCCGGCAGCAGCTCCATACTTGGTCTTGCCCATAGCCAGGGCAGCGGCTGCTGCTGCTTTAATATGTTCGGGAGTATCAAAATCTGGTTCGCCAGCGCTAAAACTGCAAACATCGATCCCATCGGCTTGCATCGCCTTGGCTTGGGCGGAAATGGCTAGGGTGACAGAAGGCTTCACTTCCCTGGTGCGATTTGCCAATTCCATATATGCTCGATGCCCTCCCATGGTGCTGGTGCTCTCGGGTGCTGATGACTTAACTATGCCCGAGTCTAGCCATTATAGACCTTGTGTGAGCGAAATTCTTCCGTGAATTTAGTTAATAACTTGCTAGCTTAGAGTTAGCAAGTTATTAACTATCATCTGGGAGTCCATATCGACGGACTGACAGATATATTTTGGATAGTCCGCGCAGATGGGCATTGGTTAGCTAAAGCTGCTGGTTTCTGGCTTGTTGTCTATATTATTTGTTGCCATGTTTAATTATTCTGCCGCTTTAGTCACAATCGCCGCGATCGATTTCGATCGACTCTTAGCTTTTTACTCGATCTTGCTCCAGCAAGAACCACAACCCTATCAGCCCAATGTTTATGGGGGGTTTAAAGTAGCAGGAGTCGATTTGGGAATTTTCCAACCAAAAGCTGTCAATGCTGAAGAGTTTATCCAACCGGGCGGTGGAGCACTGAGTTTGTGCTTGTCGGTGAGTGACCTAGAAATGGCGCTGACACATTTGGCCTCTGCGGGTTATCCCCAATCTACGTCGATAATTACCGCTAGTCATGGGCGGGAATGCTATGTCTATGACCCAGATGGTAATCGAATTATTCTGCATCAGGGTAAAAACTTAACTAGCTCTAATCCCAGCAGCTAAAATACCTACCCCGATCGCCAATTGATCACCATAGACTATTAATTTCTGTAAATTTTCTGTAAGTTTTTTATGATATCATTTGGTCAAGTTTATGCACCCTACTGTCGAGTAAATCGGTTTGTCAGCCATTCTCACCATCGCGATCCTGGTAAATTCACCTCAGCTTTTGCAACAGTTGCATATGGCTCTGAGTGATGGTCGCTATGTTTTAAAAGAATTAGAACGCGGTGTAGACCTGCTGCATTTAATTGGTAGCCGGAAACATGATATTGATTGTCTAGTACTAGAGATTGATGAACGAGTAATGAGTGCGGTTGGAGATCTGCGGAACCAAGGAACTATTTTACCAGTGGTTTTTTTGACTGCTGTTGATATCCCTGAACCACCGCCGCTCTATCATGCTTCGGAAATCACCATTTCACCAGAGAAAATAGTTAGTCTAGATAAATCGATCGAACGGGCTATTGCAGAATTTATTGCTTTAGCAGCTACTCCAGAGCAGCTCAGTTGCCCCTTACCCGACTTAAAATCGATCGCTTTTTTGCTACAGCAACAGCGTCGTTTAACCGAGAAACTCAAAGAGCGGCTGGGCTACTTGGCCGTTTATTACAATCGTAACTCCAATCATTTTTTCCGCAATCTCACCCCTGATGAGTGCAACGAACTCTCTGGGCAGCTTAAAGAGCAGTACCGCGAGATAGTTTTGGCCTATTTTGCACCCGATCGCAACCTCAATGACTTACTAGATGAGTTTGTTACCCTACTGTTTTTTGCCGACCTATCGGTTTCGGAGGTAGTAGAGCTGCATATGGATCTGATGGAAGATTTCTCTAAGCAGCTCAAGCTCGAAGGCTGGAGTGAAGATATTCTGTTAGATTATCGATTAACCCTGATCGATGTAATTGCCCACCTCTGTGAGATGTACCGCCGTTCGGTTCCTAGAGAACGGACGTAAAAAAGTACTAATACTTATAATGTTTTAAGAAATGCTAAGCTAATTCGCTGCTAGGATTGTCTCTCGAAGATGAATGTTTTTGTGATGTTTTTTGAGTCTCTGTCCATTGGGGTTTAGTCTCGGTATCAATAGCAAAAATATATCTTTGGAAATCTGGCACTTTGCCAGTCGGTGTCCACCCCAGTCTTTCCCAACATTGAAGTTACATGGGTCTGACCGAACTAAGTACAAGAAGCGATTATCTATGAGTCCTCTAGCTAGAACTTACGTACTGAAACTGTATGTGGCCGGTAACACTCCTAACTCGGTGCGGGCACTCCGTACCCTCAAAAATATCTTAGAGGAGGAGTTTCAGGGCGTTTATGCCCTGAAAGTAATTGATGTACTGAAAAATCCCCAGTTAGCAGAAGAGGACAAAATCCTTGCAACGCCCACTCTGGCCAAGGTATTACCACCGCCAATACGGAAAATTATTGGTGACTTGTCCGATCGAGAAAAAGTCTTGATTGGTCTAGACTTGCTCTATGAAGAGTTGGTAGATGGCAATTTTGAATAGTTTTGACCACTATTTTTGACCACCACGCGTAAGTAAATTTTCTCGAGCTTTTCCTAATGACCATATCCAATTCTCCAGCAACCCCCGAAGAAAAAAATAATCCTCAAGATGATATTCAGCAAAGCTCTCTGGGAGTCAAGAAAATCCGCACCATGATCGAGGGGTTTGATGACATCTCCCATGGTGGCTTACCCATAGGACGTACCACGATCGTCAGTGGCACATCTGGCACCGGTAAAACGATGTTAGCTGTGCAGTTTTTATATAATGGCATCACCCAATTTGACGAACCAGGTGTATTCGTGACCTTCGAGGAATCGCCGATCGATATTATTAAAAACGCCCACAGCTTTGGCTGGGATCTTCAGCGATTGGTAGATGAAGGTAAATTATTTATTTTAGATGCTTCACCCGACCCGGAAGGTCAAGAAGTCATTGGCAGTTTTGACCTCTCGGCACTCATTGAACGAATTCAATACGCTATTAGCAAATACAAAGCCAAACGGGTATCCGTAGATTCCATGACAGCGGTGTTTCAGCAGTATGATGCAGCATCAGTGGTACGGCGGGAAATTTTTCGGTTGGTGGCGCGGCTGAAGCAGGTGGGCGCAACCACGATTATGACCACCGAGCGAATTGAAGAATATGGCCCAGTAGCAAGGTTTGGCGTAGAAGAATTTGTTTCCGACAACGTAGTGATTGCCCGCAATGTGCTGGAAGGAGAAAGACGACGCAGGACGATCGAAATCCTCAAACTGCGTGGTACTACTCATATGAAAGGGGAATATCCTTTCACGATCACTAACAAAGGTATTAATATTTTCCCCTTGGGTGCCATGCGCCTGACCCAAAGATCTTCCAATGTGCGAGTCTCTTCAGGGGTCAAAACCCTGGACGAAATGTGCGGCGGCGGCTTTTTCAAAGATTCAATTATTTTGGCCACTGGCGCGACCGGTACCGGCAAAACCCTATTGGTCAGTAAGTTTATTCAAGAAGCCTGTAATTCTGGCGAAAAAGCAATTTTGTTTGCCTATGAAGAATCTCGTGCCCAACTTTCCCGCAACGCTTATTCTTGGGGCACCGACTTTGAAGAAATGGAACGGAAGGGTTTATTGAAAATTCTTTGTACCTATCCGGAATCGGCAGGATTAGAAGATCATTTGCAAACGATCAAATCAGAAATTGAGGAATTCAAACCGGCTAGGATTGCGATCGACTCTTTGTCTGCCTTGGCTCGGGGTGTCAGTAACAATGCTTTTCGGCAATTTGTGATTGGGGTGACGGGCTATGCCAAACAAGAAGAAATAACTGGTTTCTTTACCAACACTTCCGATCAGTTTATGGGTTCTCATTCTATTACCGACTCCCATATTTCTACGATTACCGACACGATTTTGATGCTGCAATATGTAGAAATTCGGGGCGAAATGTCTCGGGCTATCAACGTGTTTAAGATGCGTGGTTCTTGGCACGACAAAGGAATTCGCGAATACACCATTAGTAAAGATGGTGCCGAAATCAAGGATTCTTTCCGTAACTATGAAGGTTTAATCAGTGGCTCTCCTAGCCGCATTACGGTGGATGAAAAGAGTGAGTTATCCAGAATTATGCGTGGAGTCAAAGAGAAAAGCAATGAGTAAATAATAAAGTTGGGTGACCGAAGACCTGAATTTCTAGCAAATCCATAATTTCAATGGCTCGCTCTACCAAAAAAACTACTACCCCAGTTATCCAACGTCCCCCAGCCGAGGTGCTGCACGCCACAGAACTACAAAAACTCCAGGAGCGTGATGGCACCAATCCCCGTCCTGGTAATTGGGTGCTCACTCCTCGATCGATCTTAGATTTTATTCTGGGCAACTCAGAACTAAAGATTGAATCAAAATTTGTGGGTAGCCGCAATTCGATCGAGCGCTGTATCGTTTCTCTGGCCACCAATCGGGGCTTAATGCTGATTGGGGAGCCAGGGACGGCTAAAAGCTATTTAAGTGAGCTATTAGCAGCGGCGATCTGCGGGGATTCGACTCTCACCATCCAAGGCAGCGCCGGGACGACCGAAGATACTATGAAGTATTCTTGGAACTATGCTTTGTTGTTAGCTGAAGGTGCCAGCGATCGATCTTTGGTTCCAGCTCCTTTGCATCGGGGGATGCAAGCGGGCAAGATTGTGCGGTTCGAGGAAATTACTCGCTGCCCTCTAGAAATTCAGGACACGATGTTGTCGATTTTGAGTGATCGGGTCATGGCAATTCCGGAGTTGCCCGATGATGGTCGCAACCTCTATGCCCAGATGGGTTTTAATGTGATCGCTACTGCTAATAGTCGCGATCGGGGGGTCAATGAAATGAGTGCGGCTCTCAAACGACGCTTTAATTTTGAAACTATTGTGCCGATCGACAATTTACAACGAGAACTAGAGCTGGTACAGCGCCAAACTGATTTGTTGTTGGCACAGGCCAATATACCGATCTCATTACAGCCGGAATTAACTGAAATGTTGGTCACGACGTTTCATGAGTTGCGCACTGGCAAGACGATTGCAGGCCAAGCCTTGGAACCATTAACGACGGTAATGAGTACTGCGGAAGCCGTTTCGGTGGGTTATGCGGCGGGCATCCACGGCTTTTATTATAACGATGGTCAAGTCGCACCCCAGCACTTAGTACAAAGTTTGTTGGGCAGTGCTATTAAAGATTCCCCCGAAGATATTAAAAAACTTAGCCACTATTTCGATCGGGTGGTAAAAGATAAGCCCGGAGAGCATTGGCAGCAGTATTATGCTGCCCGCAAACATCTCTAGTTTTAGGGCTGGAAGTAAAAAGCAGCACCCAAAATAACATAGGTAGCCAGCAGCAATACTCCCTCTAACCAGTTCGATCGACCGTCTAAACTGATTAAATTAGCCACAATCACCGCAATAGCCACTGCCACCACCTCAAACAAATTAAAACTGAGATTCATGGGTTGCCCGATCGCATAGCCCACCAATACCAACATCGGAGCCATCAACAGTGCTACCAGTAAACTAGAACCCATCGCGACTGACACCGACAAATCCATATTGTTCTTCATGGCTACTCCCACCGCCGTCACATATTCTGCGGCTCCACCGACTAAGGGCAATAAAATAATCCCAGTAAATAGCGGTGTCAAACCCAAACCTTTGGTTGCTTCTTCTACTACTCCCACAAACATCTCTGACTCGTAAGCAACGGCTAGGGTGGAAACCAACAAGACTCCTAACCAGAGTACCAAATTAGGCTTTTCATGATTTTCTCCCTCTAGTTCCACCACACTCACTTCGTACAAATAACTATGGGTTTTCAGTGCAAACACCAAAGTCAACAAATACACTACAATCAGCACCACTGCTACGGTGAGGGATAACTTTTCGATCGATAGCACATTTACTTTTGGCGAAGTATAAGTAGCCAAGGTAGGCAACAAAATGGCGATCACGGCCAAAGTCATGGAAGAGCCATTCACCCTGGCCACGATCGGCTTAAATTCTTGCTCTTTATAACGCAGACCGCCAAAAAACATCGATAAACCCATTGCCAGCAACAAATTACTAATAATTGTTCCAGTAATACTGGCCTTCACAATATCGATTAAACCAGCCTGTAATGCGACCAAGCTAATAATTAGCTCCGTAGCATTGCCAAACACCGCATTTAGCAAGCCACCGATCGCTGGCCCAGTAACTAAGGCTACCTCCTCCGTAGCCGTGCTTAGCCAAATGGCGATCGGAATAATTGCCAATGCCGAGGTGACAAAAACGGTCATTGTCCCCCAGTGCAAATTTTCGGCAGCGATCGAAATCGGTACAAAAACTAGCAGGACGATCGATAAAATCTTTTTGATGGACATAGTTTTAGAATCAGGGAAGACACACTACCTAAAAAAAACTGGTCAGCGATTGCACTAAAGCTTCTACTTAGCGTACCCATAAAAGTCCCGAATTTGGCAAAATCAACTCAGACCCAAAGCTTCGCGCTGGAACAAAAAAAACTTAGCAATGCCCAATTCTGCCAAATCTAGTAATTGGTCTAGTTCATCTCGACTAAAACTGCCTGCTTCGGCAGTGCCTTGGACTTCGATGAGCTGGCCTTTGTCGTTCATCACTACATTGAAGTCTACACTGGCGGCTACATCTTCGGGGTAATCCAAATCTAGCAAAGCAGCACCATCTAACAGACCCACCGAGACTGCGGCCACTTGGTTTACTAGGGGACTTTGAGTAAGCCGTCCGGCAGCCAAGAGTTTATCGATCGCCATTGCCAAAGCCACGTATCCCCCAGTAATTGCCGTCGTCCGGGTGCCAGCATCGGCTTGTAAGACATCTGCATCGATCGTGATGGTCTTTTCGCCTAATAGTTTCATATCCAAGCAAGAGCGCAAACTGCGGCCAATCAGGCGCTGGATTTCTTGGGTGCGTCCAGATAATTTCATGAACTCCCGACTATGACGCTCGTGAGTGGCTCCGGGCAACATGCGGTACTCGGCGGTCAACCAGCCCTGGCCACTACCTGCTAAGAATTTTGGTACAGAGTCTTCGATCGAGACTGTCACTAACACCCTGGTTTGACCACAGCAGGTCAGCACCGAGCTAGTGGCAAAGCCCGCAAAGTCTGGCTGAAAGCTCAGCGGGCGGGGTTGGTCACATTGGCGACCATCCTGACGAATACTACGTTGTAGCGGCGTAATCATAGCTGAGGGGTAAAGACCAAGCGTCCCATTCTACACGATTGATTCTGGATAAGAAAGTCCTTGACGGATCTTTGTATTTAGTGTTTCACTATGAGTTCTGTCGGCTAAAAACGCTACATATCTCAGGGGCCTTTGGCAAACCTGGGTGGTGCTCTCATATCAGATTCACACCTTCATATGGCTGTTCAAACAAATCGGTTCGGTACTATTACGAAAAGTCCAAAGTTTAATACTAGTAAGGTAATCGGCGAAGCTCTTAAAACAGCAGCAGCCGGTCGGCGGGTTTTGGTAGTGCAATTCCTCAAGGGTGGTATTCACCAAGGCGAAGGGCACATGGTTAACTTAGCCCAAAATCTGGACTGGATCAGGTCGGATTCTGCTCGGCAACTTAATTCTGGCGAGTTAAACGAGTCCGAGACTAAGTCTCTGCTCAACTTGTGGCAACATGTCCAAGAGTTAATGCGATCGGTGGAATATCAGCTCGTGGTCTTAGAAGACCTAGTAGAGCTGGTTGATCTCAGAATTGTGGAGCAATTAGAAGTTGATCGACTACTACAAAAGCTCCCCGCTTCGGTAGAAGTAATCATCCCCGGTCTGATGCTAGAAAATAGTTTAAAGCTGCAAGCTTCCTAAGTTTATTTCTCACAATTAATAAAGACCTTGATAGGGACTTGTGTTCGATCGAGGTCTTTTGTTATTTATATATACACGAAAAATCCTCCAAAGAAAATTCATTTGTAGGGTGGGCAATGCCCACCATCCATAAACCTCGCGCGATTCTAATATTAAGAACAAAGACAAACCACCACAAATAAATATGGTGGTTTGTGGGCATTGCCCACCCTACAAATGATTAATCTATTTAAGCAAAGGCTTGGAGTTGATCTAAACGCAACCAAACATTGGGTGTCGAAACAGCCGTGAATTTTACCAAGGCATAGTCACCGCGAATATCTAGGATTTCACCTTTGGTTTTAAAAATATAATCGGAAAATATGCTGTCGCTGGCTTGCGCTTCTAGGCTATTCGCCAAATTTTCAGCCACGGCACAGACTGCATCACCTTTTTTGACTGCCATATTAATTTTGAGACTCATAGATTTAAGGACTGGCGACTGCTGCCGCTGATTCATGATACCAAAGCTGTGAAGAAGATTTGGCAATAGTTGCCAAAAAAAACATTGAAAATATCAGAGCAAATCTTTTTTGTCAATTACTGTAAAGATTTATTGAAGCCGGGATGGGTAACCAATATTTATCGTTTTGTGTCGTATGCCCCTAAAACCGTGCAGTAGCATGGCTTATTTGTTACAACTTCAGGCAGAGCTGACACCGTAATTGAACTATAAAAATTCATTACACCCTTGTTTTCCGGGGGTTCTGGCATATAAAATTTGTCAGGGCGGCGCGATAGTCTCTGCTCGCATCATCTTTAATAAACTTCATATATTTCTCGTTCTTTAATTTCACCATCACCTCCAGGAGTAGATCCGAATGTTCACTAACGTCAAGTCCACCATCCGACACGTTGCGCCTGATGACCTGCGGGGCAGACGACTGTTGAAAGTGGTCTATGTCGTCCTAGAGCCGCAGTACCAAAGTGCTCTCTCTGCCGCTGTGCGATCGATCAACGACAATAATCCGAACCAAGCGATCGAAATTAGCGGTTATCTGCTGGAAGAACTGCGCGATCCAGAAAACTACGCTGCCCTACAAACCGATCTTTCCACCGCTAACGTCTTTATTGCTTCGCTAATTTTTATTGAAGATCTGGCCGAAAAACTAGTCGCTGCCGTCGAACCCCACCGGGACAACCTGGATGTGGCCGTAGTATTCCCTTCCATGCCCCAGGTGATGCGCCTGAACAAAATGGGTAGCTTCTCTTTGGCACAACTTGGCCAATCGAAGAGTGCGATCGGCGAATTCATGAAAAAGCGCAAGGCCAAACAGGGCAGTAGCTTCCAAGATGGCATGTTAAAGCTGGTACAGACTCTGCCCAAGGTCTTGAAGTTTTTGCCGATGGAAAAAGCCCAAGATGCCCGCAACTTTATGCTCAGCATCCAATACTGGCTGGGCGGCACTCCCGAGAACTTAGAAAACTTCTTGTTGATGCTGGCCGATAAATACGTCTATGTGGGCGATAAGGCCAATAAATCGATCGCCTCGGTAGCCTACAACGAACCGGTAACTTTCCCTGATATGGGTATTTGGCACCCCTTGGCACCCCAGATGTTTGAGGATGTAAAAGAATACCTCAACTGGTACGTTAGCCGCCGGGATATCTCTGCTGATCTGAAAGATCCTTTAGCCCCGACGATTGGTTTAGTGCTACAGCGCACCCATATTGTGACCGGTGATGATGCTCACTATGTGGCGATGGTACAAGAGCTAGAAGCCACGGGCGCGCGAGTCATCCCGATTTTTGCTGGTGGCCTAGATTTTTCTAAACCCCTAGAAGCCTATTTCTTTGATGCTGTTGGCAAAGACGATGCGATCGTGGATGCAGTGGTTTCCTTGACTGGCTTTGCTTTAGTTGGTGGCCCGGCTCGTCAAGATCATCCCAAGGCGATCGAAACCCTAAAAAAACTCAACCGTCCCTACATGGTAGCGCTGCCGCTGGTATTCCAAACCACTGAAGAGTGGCAAGAAAGCGATTTGGGTCTGCATCCCATTCAAGTAGCCTTACAGATTGCGATTCCAGAGTTGGATGGAGCGATCGAACCAATTATTCTTTCCGGTCGGGATGGCAACACTGGTCGGGCAATTGCTTTGCAAGATCGGGTGGAATCGATCGCTAAACGCGCTTTGAAATGGGCAAATTTGCGGATTAAACCCAAAGCCGAAAAGAAAATCGCCATCACGGTTTTTAGCTTCCCACCCGATAAAGGCAACGTGGGTACTGCCGCTTACCTAGATGTATTTGGTTCGATCTATGAAGTGATGAAAGGGTTGAAGCAAAACGGCTATGATTTGCCCGAGCTACCGGCTTCTTCCAAAGAACTAATGGAGCAGGTCATCCACGATGCCCAAGCTCAGTACAACAGCCCTGAGCTAAATGTGGCCTACCGGATGAGCGTCGCCGAATACGAAGACCTCACTCCTTACTCGGTGCGCCTAGAAGATAGCTGGGGCAAACCACCTGGTAATTTGAACAGCGATGGTCAAAATCTGCTGATTTTTGGCAAGCATTTTGGTAATTTGTTCATCGGTATCCAGCCCACCTTTGGTTACGAAGGCGACCCCATGAGACTATTGTTCTCGCGATCGGCCAGCCCGCACCATGGTTTTGCCGCTTACTATACTTATTTGGAAAAAGTTTGGGGCGCAGATGCCGTGTTGCACTTTGGCACCCATGGTTCACTAGAATTTATGCCCGGTAAGCAAATCGGCATGTCTAATGAATGCTATCCCGATAGCTTAATTGGCTCGATTCCGAACCTGTATTACTACGCAGCCAATAATCCCAGTGAAGCGACGATCGCCAAACGCCGGGGCTACGCTGAAACTATTTCTTACCTCACCCCTCCGGCAGAAAACGCTGGCCTATACAAGGGTCTGAAAGAATTAGGTGACCTGGTTGGTTCCTATCAATCCTTACGGGATGGTAGTCGCGGCGTGCAGATCGTGAATACGATTATGGACAAAGCGCGCATCTGTAATATGGATAAAGATGTAGTCTTGCCCGATGTGGATTCCGGTGAGCTGAGCTTAGACGATCGAGATTTGATTGTGGGCAATGTGTATCGTCGCCTGATGGAAATTGAGTCGCGCTTATTGCCTTGCGGCTTACATGTGATTGGCAAACCGCCCACTGCCGAGGAGGCGATCGCCACTTTAGTAAATATTGCTAGCCTCGATCGCGAAGAAGATGGCCTCAAAGGTCTGCCTCGGATTATTGCTGAAAGCATGAATAGAGATCTAGAAGAAATCTATCAAAACAACGACAAAGGCATTCTAGAAGATGTGCAAACTCTCCAAGATGTGACCCAGGCAATTCGCTTAGCAGTAGCTGCGATGGTTCATGCCCAAGCTGATGCCGATGGTCGAGTATCTTTTGTTTCCAAGCTAAATTTCTTCAACATGGGCAAAAAAGAACCTTGGACTGAGTCGCTGCATGAATCAGGTTACAAAAACATCAAATCTGAAGATCTCAAGCCCTTGTTTGAATATCTGGAATTCTGTTTAGTCCAAATCTGTGCCGACAATGAGTTGGGCGGTCTACTCCAAGGTCTAGAAGGCGAATATGTGCTCCCCGGCCCTGGTGGTGACCCGATTCGGAACCCGGATGTGTTGCCCACTGGTAAGAACATCCATGCCTTAGATCCCCAGTCGATTCCCACTGAAGCCGCAGTGAAATCTGCCAAAGTAGTAGTCGATCGGCTGCTTGCTAAACAAATGCAAGACAACGACGGTCAATATCCTGAAACCATTGCCTGTGTGCTCTGGGGTACCGATAATATCAAGACCTACGGTGAATCGTTAGCGCAAATTATGTGGATGGTCGGGGTCAAGCCCGTACCCGATGCTCTGGGTCGGATCAATAAGCTAATTTTGATTCCCCTAGAAGAACTAGGTCGCCCTCGGGTAGACGTAGTAGTGAACTGCTCTGGGGTTTTCCGCGATCTGTTCATCAATCAAATGAACTTGTTAGATCAAGGTGTCAAAATGGCAGCCGAAGCCGATGAGCCACTAGAGATGAACTTCGTGCGCAAACATGCCTTGGCTCAAGCAGCAGAAATGGGTATCAATCTGCGCCAAGCCGCTACCCGGATTTTCTCGAATGCCTCGGGTTCTTATTCTTCCAACATTAACTTAGCGGTAGAAAATGGCACTTGGGAAAACGAAGCCGAACTACAGGAAATGTATCTTACCCGCAAATCCTTCGCCTTCAGCGCCGATAACCCTGGCACCATGGAACAGTCCCGTAAAATCTTTGAGACTTCCTTAAAGACAGCGGATGTGACTTTCCAAAACCTGGATTCTTCTGAAATCAGTCTCACTGATGTATCTCACTACTACGACTCCGACCCCACCAAGATCGTGGCCAGTCTGCGTACCGATGGCAAAAAGCCCACAGCATTTATGGCCGATACCACTACTGCCAATGCCCAGATTCGGACTTTATCAGAAACTGTGCGTTTAGATGCTCGCACTAAAATGCTGAATCCGAAGTGGTATGAAGGGATGCTCAGCCATGGTTACGAAGGTGTGCGAGAACTTTCTAAACGCTTGGTAAATACCTCTGGCTGGAGTGCCACGGCAGATGCAGTAGATAACTGGGTATATGAAGATACCAACAGCACTTTCATCAAAGATGAGGAAATGTGCAAGCGCTTGATGGATCTGAATCCTAATTCTTTCCGCAAGATTGTGGCCACCTTGTTAGAAGTGAATGGTCGGGGCTATTGGGAAACTTCCGAGGAAAATCTCGATCGGTTGCGTGAACTCTATCAACAGGTCGAAGACCGCATTGAAGGAGTTGACTAGATTAACTTAAAGCGAAGGTGGACAGAGCATTCTTCTGTTCACCTTATTTTTCGGCATCGATTCAATAGTAATGTTGGTGAATAAATTAATATCTTATTCAGCTATACCAGCCTCTGATATAGCCCGCCGCCAATCCGCTTGTAACTTAAACCGATCGATCCATTCCTGCATATATAGTAAATCTAATCTTTCTTGCTGCACCTTCAAAATCCCTAATATATCTCGCCATTGTTTATCTGACTGACTCTCTCGCCGCCAGAGTAGTTTGCTAATCACGATGTCTTCAGGGCTAGCGATCGCAATCTGTTCCCCCGTTTCTAAGGTGTACCACTGTCGCCGATTAAACTTAAGTTGCTCATATTCTGTAGAGTTAGCCAAAATCAAATCTACATTTTCAATAGTTTCGATATGAGTAGCATTCAAACTACTTAGCCCTCCACTCAGGGCATCAGCTAAACCCGCTACATAAAACCCTTGTTGCTCTAAATTAGCTGCAAAATCAGCTAGATTTTGTAGTGGAATAAATACCACAATATCTAGGTCTAAAGTTGATCGAGGTTCACCATGAGCGATCGCGGCTACTCCACCAGTAACATAGTAGGGGATCTCAGCTTGTTTCAAAATGCCGGTAATCAGACCGGTAATCATATTGGGGTTTTGATTCCAATTCATAGGATTAACGGATGGTGAGTAGTTGGGGCAATATTTTTCCGAGAGCCAAGCCTGGGCTATTTTGTGCGCAAACTCTGAAGCAGTCAGGTGAGGAAAATTCTGCTTTAGACAAGTGAGGGAAAGTTGACGAGCCTGGTAGCGAAAACGGGCAGCAAGTTGTAAGCGTTCGATCGGACTACGCTGACGATAGAGATGAAACCGCAGTTGATCAGCAACGATGGTGGTGTCGATCGATTGGGAGCGATAACCAGCACTGGCATTCTCTAGAAATGGGGACATGTCCAATTTCCTCCTGACTGTTTATTTCCTCCACTTTAACTCAGTAATATGTGCCAACTAGCAATCTGCAACGCCAGATCTGCGGCCAGATGACTCAGATAGCTGGGGAGCAAAGATTTGTAGACCTTCATACATACAGCCCACAGTACCCCAGCCATAAACACCGCGATCGATCCCACCAACACTAGCCATAAGTTATCGCAGTAAGCCAGCAGCAAGAAAACATGATGGATAGTAAAAAATCCCGCCGACATCAAAATTGCCCACCGCTGTGGCCAGATTATTTGACAATGGCGGAAGACAAACCACCGCCACACATATTCTTCAATCAACGAATTCACCAAGGTCTGAAAAGTCCCGAAGCCATAGACCATTAAAGGAATATTCATGCCCATCTGTTGAGTTCTAGATCGAATATCGGCAAGATTCAACAAATATCGACCCCCAAACCAATAACTACAAAAAATTATCCCAAACATCAAGACCCCTAGCACCACACCAGTCAACCAGCCATTCTGAGATAATTTTAGGTTTAATGATTGCCTATCGACTAATCGATGCCACAAAACCGGAAATAGTATCAGCCACAGACCACAGATAATTGCGATTCCTTGACCGATCGCCCCAGGCGCGACCAAGGCCGACATAATGGCTCCGATGCTGGTAACCGGCACAATGAGCAGCAAAGCTAGGATCGAACGATTGCGGTTAACTGGGTTAATTGTGGGATTTAATTGCATGAATTTGGTTGCAGATTGAGAGCTATGTTCTCAAGATAGTCTTCATTTCGATCGATCTATTGCTCGATCGGACGCTTTTGCAACTGTCCATAGTTAATAATCTGCCATCTTAGAGCGGATCAATGCTCGGGATGGCTAGATATCATCAATACCTGATTGTAGTCCTAGTCTCCAATACCAAACCTACCAGCTAGCTCTGGGCTAAAGGGTAAGATGGTGGCGATCATTAGAAACAATGCCAACAGAGTCAGCGCTGCCCTAGTATCATCTGGCTCCGTCAATTCATTTAAAGAAGGCTTCTCTAGACTGCGCTGCAAAAAACCCACCAGCAAAGCCCAATATAAAATCACCGAATTATTCGGATTAGTAAACGAGACGATCGCCAGCAGAATTAAAGTCGCCACTGTCGTGCGCTGAGCAATCTTGCGACCATAAATTGCCTGGACAATTCTTCCCCCATCTAGTTGACCAGCAGGCATCAAATTCAACGCCGTAATCACCAACCCCAACCAGCCAATCACCACCAACGGGTGAATATTCACCAAGTCTTTATGAATTTGTGCCCCCAAAATCACCTTGGCCAGAGAACCCACCAAAATCGAACCCTGGAAAAACTGAGCAGGAATCTCTAGACCACCTTCAGGCCGCGAAAGCAACAGTCCGGCCACCAACATGACCAGAGAGACAATGCCACCCGCTGCTGGCCCAGCGATCGAAATATCAAACAGGGTAGTGCGATCGGGCAATACCGAACCGAACCTAGTAATCGCCCCAAAAGCCCCAATCTGCGCCGTCGGTAAAAAGCTCGGCCAAGCCAACTTTACCTGCTTCGATCGAGCTACCCACAAATGGCCTGCTTCATGGGCTAACAACACCGTCCACAGACCCAACGCTAAAGGTAGCACCTGCGGCCATTTTTGCAAGTTGCCATAGAAATCAAACCCCAAAAATATCCCAGCGGTTTCTAAACTACTGGCGATCGTGGCCAACAACAGCACCACCGCCAGCACCTTCTGGGGCACGGTCATCTCCAACAGATCACTAGCTGCTGGCATCACCAGCACTACTGGCCGTTCCTCTGGGCCTTCAATCAAATACAAACGATACTTGTCACCCAAAATATTCTTTAAATTGGCTTGTAATCGATCGTGCGCTGCTGCCGGTTCTCCCCGTAGATTGCCCTTGAAAATTGCTCCTTGCTGATAGGGAATAGTTTCGGTCGCAAAGAAAGTATCAATCCCAAAAATCCCTCGAATTTTCTCCAGATCTTCCCCAGCCAAATGGGGCATCTCCGGCATTTGTCCCACCGGTTCTGCACTGCCCGGTTCCGACTGATAGCGATTCATCCGTTTGGCCATTTCCCCTGCAAAATTGGGGTCTTGCACCATTTTACGCAGCCGATTACCCAGCCAAATATAGAGACCAGTGGAGCCAACCAACAGCACCAGCACCGCCGCTAGGTTAATATAAATTCCCAGGGCAAAAGAACCAAAAAAGACCAGCCATGGCAACATCAAAGCCGCCGACTGGAGCCATGCCAAGGTGCCGAGCTGGCCATACCCCCGGTTGCGATAATAGCCCCAGCCCAACATGCCAACGGCGAGGAAAAAAATAGCGGTGGTTGCGTAGTTTTCAACAGTAAACATAAATTTCCCAGAAGCGGATGGATTCAGCCAGCCAATGACTCCAGCTTAAGCCCAGTACCGAACAATTTCAATCTGCTGAAATAAAAAGCAGCGGCTAATTCCCCTAATTGCCTGGAGAGCACGTTATAATTCTTTACTGAAGGACAACCCGACCAGTAGCAATTTTAAGTAGCAATGCCTGAGCCAGTCACCAATAACTCCAATAGCTTTTTCGTTGGCCGCGCCCTTGCGCAGGCCATTACCGACAAAATTTCTGAAACCGTCACCATTGGTTTGAGTGAGTTGGGCAAATTTGATGCTGAGCAACGTGAGCAGCTTAAAACTTTTACCCAAGAAGTCTTGGCCCGAGCAGCACGGGAGACGGGGAATGGGCACAATAGTGCTGGTACGGTCACCCCCGACCTACAAGAAACGATCGATGACCTGCGAGCCGAAATTGCCAGAATGCGGGCAGAACTCCAACGCTATCGCAATAGATCGGCTAGTTAACCACATTTTCTTTGCGCACCTAAAATCCAGTGACTGCCACTTCCCCATTAATTCTGCCACTGCCACCCCAAGATCCGCCACTGGATACGCCTGACTCGGATATGCCCAAAAATCTCTCTAGCGGTGAGCGCTTAATTGGTGAAAATCAATACCGCTGGAACCGCGAAAATTATTCGCGCCAACGCCGCTTCATCGACATTTGGTATTTTTTCCTCACCTTTTTGAGTGGTTCTTGGATCAACAACCGCAAGTGGACTTATGGAGGTGGCTACACCGAGGCCAAGCGCAATGCACGGCGACGGCGGCAGGCTATTTGGGTGAGGGATAATTTTCTCCAGCTCGGCCCTACTTTTATTAAGCTAGGACAATTATTTTCCACGCGCGCTGATCTGTTTCCTGCCGAGTATGTGGAAGAACTCACCAAGCTTCAAGATCAGGTACCGGCTTTTGGCTACGATATTGTAAGCTCTACGGTGCAGCGTGAATTGGGTAAAAGCATTGATGAACTGTTTGCCAACTTTGCGCCCTTGCCCTTGGCAGCAGCCAGTTTAGGGCAAGTTCACCAGGCTCAACTGCACAGCGGCGAAGAAGTGGTAGTAAAAATTCAGCGCCCTGGGCTAAAAAGACTATTCACGATCGATCTAGAAATCTTACGGGGCATTGCCCAATATTTTCAAAATCATCCCAAATGGGGCAAAGGCCGGGACTGGATGGGCATTTATGATGAATGCTGCAAAATTCTTTGGGAAGAAACCGATTATTTGCTAGAAGGCCAAAACGCCGATACTTTTCGACGCAACTTCCGTAGTGCTGACTGGGTACAGGTACCTCGGATTTTTTGGCGTTACTCTTCGCCCCAGGTCTTGACCTTGGAATATTTGCCAGGGATTAAAATCAGCGATTATGAGTCTTTAGAGAAAGCGGGCATCGATCGCAAACAAATTGCGGTGCTGAGTGCCCAGGCTTATTTACGTCAAATCTTATCCGATGGCTTTTTCCATGCCGATCCACACCCTGGCAATGTGGCTGTCAGTGCTACTGGCCAACTGATTTTCTATGATTTTGGCATGATGGGCAGAATTGCCAGCCTTACCAAAGGCAAGCTGATGGGTACCCTGAGTGGGGTACTCCAGCGCAACGGTGACCAGGTGCTGAATTCCCTGATCGAGCTAGGTGTCCTGGTCCCTACCGGCGATATTGGCCCCTTGCGTCGATCGATCCAGTACTTGTTAGACAATGTGATGGAAAAATCTTTCGAGAGTCAGTCCATTTCTCAGATTGGCGATGACTTGTACGAAATTGCTTATGACCAACCCTTTCGGTTTCCGGCCACCTTTACTTTTGTAATGCGGGCTTTCTCGACGATCGAAGGAGTCGGTAAAGGTTTAGACCCAGATTTTAACTTTATGGAGGCGGCACAACCGTTTGCCTTACAGCTTATGACCAACAATAACTTAACCCCCGATGCTGGTGATTTTTTGGGTGAACTAGGGCGGCAGGCTGCCCAAGTGAGTTCTTCGGCACTGAGTTTACCTCGCCGGATCGAAGATACAATTGAAAAATTAGAACGCGGTGATCTGCGCGTCAGGGTCAGATCTACCGAGACCGATCGAATTATTCGCCGCATGGCCGCCATGCAGCAGGGCACAAACTACGCCTTGATTACAGGCTCTTTAGTCCTATCTGCCACCTTGCTTTTCGTAAACAAATACCAACCTCTGGCAGCAGGTATGGGTATCATGGCATTACTGATGGCTATTGTTTTGATTCGCCATCTGCGCCGGATCGAAAAATCGGATCGGATGTTTTAGAAAATGTGTTTTAAGAATGATCTACCAAATGGTACCGATCTGGCATAACATTCGATTTGGCGAAGTATTTCAATTGCTCATTTCACCGCTCCACCTCATCTGGCTTAGAATCATAGTATGAAGTCCAACTTTTTATCCGGCACCGATAAAGGCATGGTTCGTGCCGGTAATCAAGATTCCTTTTATGCCGACCCCAGTGGCAGGTTTTGTATTGTCGCTGATGGCATGGGTGGTCATGCCGGGGGCGAAGAAGCCAGTCGGATTGCCATCAAAACGATCGTCAGCTACATTGACCAAAACTGGCAAAGCGATAGTGAACCTACACTGCTGCTAGAAAAATCTCTGCTGGCTGCCAATGAAGCGATCGTAGCCGATCAACAGTTAAACCCTGCTCGATCGGATATGGGCACCACCGCAGTCATGCTGCTGTTTGAAGAAGATAAAGTGTGGGCGGCCAACGTGGGCGATTCTCGCCTCTATCGCTTCCGGGAAGGAACCTTGACTCAAATTACCGAGGATGATACTTGGGTAGCCAGAGCGATGAAAATGCAGCAGCTCACTGCAGAAGAAGCCCGCACCCATCATTTACGCCATGTGCTCTCACATTGTCTGGGTCGCAGAGATTTGGATTTGCGTCCAGAATCAATTCAGACGATCGATGTGCGCAAAGACGACATGATTTTGCTATGCAGTGATGGCTTGACTGAAGAAGTAAACGACCAACAGTTGGCCGAAATTCTGCGATCTACACCCCTAACTGAGTTGCCCCAAACTTTAATTGAAACTGCCAAGACCAATGGTGGTAGTGACAATATTACGGTAATTCTAGGTATGGTAGAGGGCGCGGCCACTGCCGAAGCTGGTTTGATTCCAGTAGAGGAAGCCCCGATGATCCACGATGATCCACTAGCGGAATCTGTCACTGAGCAAGCATAGCGATAATCATCAAAAATACCAACATGGGCTTTGCCTAACGGCAACGCTGCGCGTACCGCAAGGTCGCCCGGAGGACTTACGACTCCGCTCAGTCCATGTTGATATTTTTCCTATGGAATCGTTGTTGTAGATCGAGGGCTAGTTGCGGGAGAATTAGCCGGAAATGGAGCTAGGGTGGGAGTAAGCTGTGTTGGCGTGGCACTAGGTGTTAGGTTGATCGTGGGGGTGGGGCTAGGCGAAGCAAGTCCAAAATTTCCATCACCCGCTCGTAACGCACCTGCTTGGAAGCATATAGAACGATCGAACCATTGGGGCTATTGGCGCGATAATATTTGGGGGCTTGATACAGGGCTTCTACTTGCGGATAGCGTTGCTGCTCCACGAAAATCTGACCATCTCGGTCTAAACTCACAATCATCATTTGCCGGGTTTGACTCTCGGC
>JANNEH010000092.1:0-19200 GCA_031378405.1 Synechococcales cyanobacterium OTE_75_metabat_409 | reverse complement strand
GTAATGGCGTAGTGGAACCACTCTGATCCATCCCGAACTCAGAAGTGAAACGCTACAGCGGCGACAATAGTTGGGGGGTAGCCCCCTGTGAAGATAGCTCACTGCCAGGCTTAATATTGAAAAGCGAGAAGCCCTTAGATTGTATCTGAGGGCTTTTTGTTTTGGCTTTAAACTTGGACAAAGCGATCGGAACAACTAATTTGAGTTTGAAGTCAGGGTAAATTGTTCTCATATTTAAAATCATGAAATATTTACTATCCGCACTTTTGCTGCTTTGCCCGATCGCTTCGCTTATGCCAGAGACCAGCTTAGCTGCATCAACTCAATGCAATAGTGTTCTCTCTCAGAGTAAAGCTAGATTGCCCAATCTTAAAGGCTTTAAAGTCATAAATATCAGCAAATTTTTAGGGCAGCCACCCCAGGGTCGATCAAAGCATCTGACTATCAGTATCGATGGCTCTGCGGGTGATAAATATATGAATCAGCACAATGCTCAGCTCGTGATTACTAAAAAAATTGTGGCTAGCTGCCCGCAGATTGCTATTGTCAGTTTTAATAAATACCAAACAGACTGGGTCAACATGTATGGCCTAGTCAACGGCAAAGTCCAAGCATTTACTTGTAAAGATGTGGATGAGAAAATTAACTGGGGAGAATATACCTGCTTATAGATTCTGGTGATTTATTCTTAGATGAATTTTAGTTCACCTTTTTGCTCTATTTTCCACTTCAGACCATCAGCCATAGATTGTACTGAGACGATCGCCGGTTGCAGTATAGTAAAGCTATGATAATCTGGCTCAAAGCTGCTGCAATCAAATAGCCCTCTAACAGTGCGGATGTTGTGTTCTTGGATTTTGACTTTTGGTCGAGGAATAAGATAGGTAATATCACCTTCTTTGACTAACCAATAGTTACCATTGCGGCTTTCGCTCAATATAATATCGGTGCTATCGCCCGATCGACGGTCATTAATATTGCTAGCATCCTCAGAAACAACTGTAAGGGCATACTGTTGAGCGAAGCTATCGGGGTTGCGATTGTATGAATCAAGAAACTGGTAATTTGAAGAAGATATTGGTTCTGGTTGTTGGTAATAATTTGCTGAAGCTTCCTCGGGGAACAACGATATTGACGCTGGTTCGGAGAACGGTAAGGCGGTTTTATTGGAAATACTAGAAACAGCTAGCTCTTTTTCCATGCTCTTGAGTTTGACTTCGCGCTCTTGCATCTTTTTACTAATTTCTTTTAACTCTCCAGATAATTTTTTATTTTCATCTTTCAGAGCTTTAGTACTTTGTTCTTGATCTCTTTGCAATTTTTTGAAAGACATGAATAATTGAATAATTCCCCAGATTTCGACAATATGTAGAGGTAATAGGAGCAGTGTTCCTAGTGGCCACAGACTGCTTGATGACGGACTTTCGGATTTGCTTTGCCCAGTTGTGTTAATTGGTTTGTTTGTAGAGGCTGGATCTATTGATGTTGGCGTAGCTGTTTGCTCGATATTGGATGGTGAGCTTGGTATGGGCTGAGAGCTAGCAGGTAATATGGGTGAAATAGCAGATAGTAGCAAAGCTGCCGAACAGCAGTTTATAAAAAATTGATGATTATTTTTCATAGTGAGTAAATTATTTGAACTTCAAAATGCCCTTTTGGCTGAGTTGCCAGCGATTATCACTTCGGGAATCTGGGCTAACACCAATGACTTCTTCTACCAAAGCCGGTCTAACTAAGGAAAATTGTTCATAGTTTTCATAGTAGCCCTCGCAGGTATAAATAGACTTAACTGTTTTGTGAATATGTGAATTGATTGGTCGTTTTTTGTTGGGTACCAAGTAATGATAGCCACCTCGGCGTACCACCAAAAAATTTCCTTTGCGATCGACCACAAAAGTTACTGGGCTGACATCGCCATCGCGGAGACGATTGAGTGCATCTAGATCTATTGACACATCGATCGCTCCTTGCCGGATAATTTCTGGAATTTCAGCAGAGCGATTATAGAGATCGAGCAAATCACGTTCGGCAGGAGAAATGGGGACTTTGACATCCTGGAGAATTGGTAGGGCTGGTTCAGGGATGCTCTCAAATACTGGCAAGGAAATTGGCCGCTCTCGAATGATTGCTGGCTGATCAATGTTTAGTGAAGTATCTACGACCATTGCTAATGATCCTGGCTGGGCTTGAGGTATAACTATGAATTGGCTAATTTCATGATACTGTCTTTCTAATCTAGGGATTTTAGCGATTTCTTCCCGATCTTTTTGGATGATTTCTTTGAAGAACTCAATTTCTTTGGCAATATCTTCCAGCTTGCGATTATTGCGATGGCGTTCTTGAATGTAAGTACTGTTCAGGCTGTGGAGTTCAGCGGTAAGTTGTTGTACTCTGGCTTCTAAAACACTAATATCTAATATTTCTGCTGGATCTTTAACAGATATTTCTTGCTGTTGATCATGCATTTCTATTAGTTGCTTGTACATATGTGCTGCCCAATTGACTACATAGGCATCTGTCCGAGAATCACGAGTTATTGAAGCGAAATTGATTGGCCAATGGCAATTTGGACAAACATTTCCCTTGCGTGCAAACTCATGGGCACATACCAGACATTTTTCCATCTGAACACCTCCAAATATAGATACAACTGATGCAAAAACGTAGCTTATCTACCCGCCCACTCCTTAGCCAACACCCGTAACAGCGATTTTAAACCCAAAATAAATAGTGGTTCTTCTCGCAGTTTGTCTCCACCAGCATCATTGATATCAATCAGCATCCGACGTAGCTCTGTGGTGGTTTTACCCATAAGTTCATCGGTGTATTTGGGATCTAAACCAGTTTTGCGCTGGTATTGAGTAAAGGGTTTAATTTCTTCTTCAATTTCTAGATCTTTGATGCCTTTGTTGAAAGCTTCAATGAATTTAACCAGTTGCTCTAGCTGCTGGGGCGGCTCGATTTTGCTGATGTCTTCATCTTCTAATGCCATGCGCTGATCGAAAGTGATCTCGTAACCATTGAGCTTGCAAGCTTCACCGGCAATTAGTGGATCTTTGGTTTTGCGATCGAGTCCTTTCAGCTTGCTCTTATCGATCACCAAACCGCAGGCGGCTTCATCTTTGGGGCGTTGACTGATTTGGGTATTGCTGCCACTGCCTTCATTTAAGCCTGAAGCATTGGCGACCATCCGGTTAAACAGTTCGCTGATTCCCGCATGACGATTGAAATTACCGTTGGGAGTTAGCCAATGCAACAGGCGAGAGCCGTTACCACCAATGTAGACCGACGGAATATCTCGTTCGGTATACTTTTCTTCGGCTACCAGAGTATTCAGAATTAGCCCTAGATAATAATAAATTCCAGCGGTGCCCACCGCCATCAGGCGAATGAGACCCTGAAAATCGCGATCTTCTTCTAGTTGCGGTCGATCGTTTTGCAGCCATTCATCGCTATTGTGGCGGAGTAAGGAATCGATCTTGGCCTTAAATTTATCTTCTTCCAAATTTGACCATTCTTCGGTGGGCTGTTTGAACCAGCGGGCAATTAATGCCGGTCGCTGTTCCAGGAACTGCGCTAGCAAATGTTTGCCTGCTAACTGTATAGAGCATTGATGCACTAGGCTATTATCCTGCCACACCGAAATATCTGAAGTCCCGCCGCCCAAATCGATACAGGCACTACGAATGAGGTTGCAATCTTCTCGATCGGCGAAATACTGGGCTAAAGCTAAGCTCTCGGTCCGAAACAATTGCAGGTCATCTTGAGCCGGACAGAGATGGTTGATCGCAGTGCGCTTTTGCAGTTCGGCGGTGAGGTCTTTCCAGGTTTTGGCATAGGTACTCACATCGTTGCGCGAAAAAGCTGAAGGATAAGAGATTGCCCATTGAATTTCTTTTACCCCAGCTCTGGCGGCCAAAGCGCTGACCATTAAGCCCAAATGTTCTAAAAATAAGCGATTTAGTTCTAGCTTTTTCCACTTCAGATCGGTTTCGATGTGATTGGCTTCCGGGTGAAAATCTGTGCGATCGGGCACATAGATTCGACCATCGTAGACCACTCGTTTGCGATCCCGATTGGTTTCACCTTTTTTAGTGAGCACACTGGCAAAGGGCAGGGGCTTGTGGGTGGGTAAAAATTCCTCGGGAATGAAGTTTTCAAACAGCACTGGCTGCCGAGTTTCTAAGTTGGCTGCGGTGACTTGCAAATGGAGCTTTTCTAGTTGCAGTGGCTCGATTTTGCCTTGGCGGTTGACATACACATTGGTAAAAGATGTCCCAAAATCTACCCCGACTTTCCAACTCCCAGTGGCCGTTTCTTGGGGTGGAGTGCGCAGTGGAATACAGCCGATCGGGTAACCATCACGCTGACAGTTGATGTGGCTAGGAAAAGCGCTGAGACGAGTAACTATGTAGTCCCCAGATCGATCGCTGTAGGTGTGGGGTTCTTGGGCTTCGTTGAAGGTTACTTTAAAAGTGTTGTTGGCATCGAAGTAAAAGGCATAGTAGTCTTGCCAACCCACCGATCGAATATGTGGCCAAATTTCTAGTACTGGCACATCTTCGATTTTGTTTTGTTCTTTGAGAGGATATTCTTTGGCGAGCTGATATTCTAATACCCTGCCACCTTCGATGGTACCTTTGAGAGGGAGATTCAGTGTAACCCGCACACTATCACCACTTTGGGTGAAGCGTACCCGACTCATTAAATCCTCAGAAGTAAAATATTCCAGCAGGATGGCATTTAGAGGCAGTAGAGGGGTAATTTTGTTGCGATTAAATAATAATGGCTGACTGTTTTGGGGCGGGAATCCACCAGGCAGGGCTTCTTCGGCATCGATAAAGGTTAGATCTGGCAAGAATAAATCCCGTGGCTCCAGACAATTTACATCGTCCCAGCCCACCAGGCGGTTGGCTTTGAGATCGGCGATGTTTAACGATGCCAGAGTTTTGTCGCGGTGAACCCGGATATTTTGGGGAGCGATGCCCCAGACTTCGGCGATCGAGCTATCGATCAACAACAGCGGCTTACTAGGAGTCTTGCTGGCACTGCCCATCACCCGGATGTGGGAATCATCGGAGGCGATTTCTTTGAATTTGATTGGATAATTTAGGCCGTTTAACACCCCCCGGTTGAGGGGGACACCATAATATTGAGGTGAATCTCGATCGATCGCCGCCTCAGTGGCCGATTGGGTGCCCATGCTATCGCGAAAAGAGGAAAGCAGACCACTGATGTTGTTTTTGGTGGTGCTGTCGCCCTGATAGCGATCGGCCACAATTTCGGCAATCAAATTTTCGATCCAACTGCGGCAAAGTTTTTTCTCTTCTTCGCTGAGATGAGGTTGGGGAAACTCTAGGCGCGCTAATGCTTTGTTCCACCAAGGTAATCCGGTCCAGAGGGCTTCACTGGCTGGGACTACGATGGTGGTGGGGCTGGTCATACCTACTGGCGAGCCTTGCCAAGTCCAAACAAATATTTCCTGCCAAGGAGTTTTGTTGCCATCGAGCTGATGGAGACTTTTGCTGCCATCAGGCTGGAGTTGATAGAGGGCTTCGGCAAAAGAAACCGTGCTGCGCAGTTCGCCAATATCCATCCGTTGGGCAGTCAAAGGAAAGCCCCGCACTTTGGCAAAAGCGATCGCTGCCAACATCCCCTGCCACTGTCCGATCGCCTCTTTGCGCAAGGGATGGATTTTATTCAGTAGCGGAATTTCTAGAGTCATGGGCAAAGCCCAGATACTTGGTACCGAGTTAATCTTTTTGCCTTCTCCGGGGGCGGCATAATCTAGGCTTTTGGCCACGTCTTCAAAAACGGCTTTGGGATAAGACTTCCAGATTCCTGGACTTTCGGGCGGCTTGACGCTGGCGTTGTCGGTGAGTTTGGGTAAAATAATGCTGGTCATGGTGTGTGGGGAGAAGTATGGAATTAAATATTAGTGCTGTTATACAGAGCCGTGGCCAGACCAGCAGTACCGCGTCTACCAGTAGGGGATTTGTACTGCATTAAGCTGGTTTTAATCTGTGCCAAATTATCTTGACGCTGGCGGGTTTTGGCATCGCGGGTATCACCAAAGACTAATTGTTCGAAGCGTTCTGGCTGAAGCTTAAATCTGATATCGCCAAAAGAGTTGGTATTAAAGAGCTGGATCTGGTCGGTTTCACATTGGTGCAAATCGTAAATCCAGCGTAGATAGTCGCGACTCCATTCGCTGATAATTTTGATGGCATTTTGTTGAAAGGGGGCATCGAATTTCATATCGCTGCTTTCTTGATTGTCGTAGAACGGATTCATCCAAGCTACTAACTTTTTTTGATACCCACTGCTGATTTGAGACTGCAATTCTAGTTCGATATCACTGAGCCAAAGATAGGCAAAACGGGCAGCATTACACATGTTTTTCTTGACTGTTACAGTGTCTGGCAGATCTGTCCAGGTTAATTGGCCGCCGTTTTGTCTGGCCACTAACATCAACTCATCATGGCGATCGGTAAACAAAAAATCCCGTGCAGCTAATGCTCCATATAACTCAATAAAATGGGGACGATTTTGTTGGCTGCGCTTGCCGACGCTAAAGGACACTGGTGTATTATCTTCGTTGCCCAAAAGGTAAACTGTATCGAATAAACTACTAGCTTGGGTGACATAGTAGCGCAGGGCGGCTTCGGTATTCAGCAGAAACTGATCGGCAGAGGCATATAAGCCACTGGTGTTGGCTCCTGGTGGTACGGTGAAGCTGAAGTAGGGCAGTAAAAAGAGTCCACCCAGGCTGACTGAGCCACGGATGCCTTCTTTTTCTAGTTTGTTGCTCAGCAGACGGGCGATCGTGGGCAGACCAGAAGCTCCGGTGCCACCAAAAATTGACCCACACAGTAAAATTCGCGGCTTTTTGCCACCCCCGGCGGCGGTTTTGATTTCTTGAATCAGCGTTCCCCAGGGGGCTTCATCCAGCTTATTTAGGTCAATCTGACTCATTACTGCCGAGCCGATCGAAGGCCGACCACGAAACCCTTCATCTAACTGCTGGGATCGTTCTTCGGGGGAATAGAGGACTTGGAATAAATCTGCTATCCCCGGCTGGCTGTTGCGCAGATTGTTGTACTGAAACAAAGTATCCAGGTCTTTGTTCACCGACATTTCGCCCAGGGGTGACCAGAGTCCGTAAGATTTAATGCTGGTTTGCATCCAGGGAATACCCTGAGCTTGCTCGTTGCCAATCAGCCGCTGGCAGATTTGATACATACTCAGGCTGCGTAAGGCTCGCTCGACGCTGCCGTTGGCTTCGTCGGGGTCTACGACTAGTACTTCGATCGATTGTTCGCTGTAGAGTCCAGCCGCTGCCAAATGGACGATCGACTCTAGGCACTTGGCTCCTGAGCCGCCAATACAAATTACAAATAGTCGATTGTCGCTGGCCATGAACAAGATTCCTGATAATTGGTGAATTATTTACGAAAGAGGCTGGCTCCGGGCGGCAGATATTTGGCTAATCCCGGTGTGCTGGTGGCCGTTGTCAGCCAATATAACAGCAACACATCGATCGCGAAGAAAAAGATCAAGGTTAACGTAGCCATATCGCTGCCATTGGTGTCTCCTAGTACTGCTTTGCGCGACCAAAACACTCCACCAGCAATGCTGAAAATGGGAATCAGGCTCAGCACCCACCAGGCCACCGATCGCTGCCGGGAGGCCATATTACTGGGCGGTGGAGACATGGTGTTCCAAATGCACCAAACCAGAGCAGCAAAAATCGCGCAGCCAAAAACCAAAGTGGCTGGAGGATAGTAGCCATTAGCCAACCATTGATCTATTTTTTTCACATCGGTCAGCCGGATCATTTGGTTCTGGTAGAGTGTGGGCTGCAAAACGAACATTAAAATCGCACCCAGGATCGGGAAGACAAATAGGCGAATAATCTCGGCGGTAGTAACCATCAGCATCTGGGTTTGTAAAACTCTTTCCTTTTTATCAGAAAACAGGCTTAAATAGAGCATTAGTGAAAAATATCCAAAGCTCAAGCCACCCATCTTTTTATGAATTTCACCTGTCGCCGATTATTCTTTTTAGCTGCCAGTTTAATCTGGTGTGGTGGGCTGACCAGTTGTAAGCCGGTCAGTGGCGGAGCTGTGGGTGTCATCGAAGGCCAAAAAGGCGATGGCAAAATAGGTCTCCCTTGTAAGTTACCCACTCCGACCTCTGGGACAGACAGCAAGCAACAGATTTCGTTAATTGTGGATGGTTCGGCTTCGATGTTGGGCTTTGCCAAGACGACCGGCAGCCGCTATTTGCAAGTCATCAAACTGTTGGATAGTTTGACGCTTTCTAATGCCGGTGGAGTAGAGTATGCCCGGTTGGATGACGGGGGTAAGGTGATCTCGCGATCGGAGTTTCAGCAAGCCCAATCGGTAAGTTTTTATACTGGCAAGACCAATCGTACTGCCGATCTGCTCAACGGCTCAACGGCCAAAGATAAAAGCGAGAAGCTGGTGGCCATTATCACAGATTTGCAGCAAGATGACGGTGATATTAAACTGACCAGCAAAAAAATTCTGGATAATTACCTAAAAAAACCAGGCTATGCGGTGGCGGTATGGGGCTTTAAGAGCGAGTTTAATGACTATATCTATCCGTTGCACAATATTCCCAAGTTTCCTTATGCCTCGAAAGATATTGCTGGGGGGCGGCCTTTCTATTTGCTGTTGGTGGGTCGCCATGAATCGATCGTCAGTTTTGCCAAGGAGTTCAGGGGGCAGGCCGGATCTTTACTGAACGATACTCACAATCAACTGACGATTTTTAGTCCCGGCTACGCCACTCAAGAGGTAGTGTATGTGGGGGAACCGAAGGAGTTACCTGCGGGGATTACGGCTCCTCGATCGCTGTCTTTAAGTGGGTTTTTGATCGATGATGGCAATCAGCCTATGGCTTTTTTGGAGATGAAGGATGCCGAGAAATCTAAAATTCAATACAGTCTACCCTGGAAATTAACCAGTGACTTGGCAGCCCCTCGTAGTTTAGAAACTAGCACCAGCATTGTTAAGTACGATGCCGAACAAAAAGATTTTGTGGTGGATGCGAGCTTAAGCAAGGGGGATTTTAGGGTGGCTTCCAAGTCGGATGATAAAAAGATTGATGTGGATTTGGAGATCAATCCGGCAGGATTCACTCGGGGTCTGTATTATGCTAAGACCGATTTGCAGGCGATCGGGCTGCAAACACCGACTTCTTGGGATGCCTGGGATGATCCCACGGGTAAAAACGGAGCAAAGACAGAGGGCTTGAAAGATTTCTTAGGCAGTTTGGGGCTGAATGCATCAGCGGTAATGAAAGAGAAACCATTGACAGTGGCTCGACTATGCCATGGCATCCAGAAAAACTAGTCTGTGTTTAATGCTTGTGTTTCCCTAATTAGTTAAATTTTGTTGTAGTGTTGTAGTAGATAAATTTACGATGTAGTAACTGTTCTATTTGTATCTTTTTTTCTACCCAGGTATTATAATGCATTTCAAATTTAGTGAATGATGCCAGAATGTTGACTAGGAACCAAGAATCTTCGTTAATTAAAAAGTTAGATAGTAAAGTGTCCTTGCTTTATAAAACTAATTGTAATTTTGTGTTGTACAGCAATGATTTTGGTGCAAATGAACTCATTGATTGTTTAGATGAATATCTTAGCTTCAGAGATAACTCCCGAATTCCCAATGTTTTGCATTACATTGTACTATCATCAATCGCCAAACAATATAATCTATATAATAGTGATTTAGAGGAATCTCAAATATCTAGCTTGATCCTTACTGAAATGGAAGATCTGATGGTCAGTAGTCAATTAGTGCAACGAAATTCAGAAGTTTTAATTGTTGGTTTGCAAATGACTAAATCGCATTACCCGATATTGTATCAAAAAAATAAGCATAGTTTTTTCAGCATCGAACAAGCTTCGTTAGAAATATTAAATCGTAACCCGGTGATGCAACAGCACTACAAGCAGGCTGAGCCAGTTTTCCAGCCTGTAAGTATGATGGATGAAGATATGTTCGATTTTATGGATGTACAAACCAAAGTACAAACTCAAATATCAGGCAAGAATATTTTGATTCCCAAAAAGGAATTGTGGTTTGCGACTGCTTTATTGCTTTGTTTGGGAGGTGGTATGCTGTTAAATATGTTGACTAACTCATATCTTAGTAGTACTGATGGGAGCCAGGATCAGGTAAACTCAATAAAATCTAATAGTAAAGATGCTGAACAAGATAAACTCAAAAGTAATGATCAGACTGCTGTATCAAATATAAGTAGTAATATTTCTCCATCACCAGTAATTCGACTAGATGTAGGTAATGTAGCTGTTAAAGATAGTGTTATGGTCAGTGATTTAACTTCTAGTTCAGATACTTTGTCTCAGGTAGAATCATTAAATTTAGTGAAAAGATTTTTGGAGAGCAAACGACAACTTTTTGCTCCACCTTATAATATGGCTTTAGCTTCTGAAATAATGACTGATATTGCTTACAAAGATTACGTGTTAGGGAATCATACTGATGCTTCTAAAGAACATTCTATTTCATGGTTGAAAAACAATGGTTATTACTATCAGTATGGTGTACAGCTAATTCAATCTATCAAAAGTTTTCAGACCCTTGGAAATAATGCCGTGATGGAAGTAAAACAGTTAGAGGAGGTGGGTTTGTATAATCATAAAAGTGTTGTTTACGAGAGTAATTTGGGCTTAGAAGAAAAAACAGTTAGGTATTCGCTGTCTAAACAAAACGGAATAGTTAAGATTGCTAGTTATAATATTCTTTCTCAAGAGAAACGAAAGCTCTAAAACCATTTACCAATTTTTGGTTCAGTAAAATTGTCTTGCTGTTCTTCGGAAAGCTGAGATTATCAAAATAGTGCTTATGACATTTATTTTAAACTCTGAGAATATTTTATCCTACCTTCAGGATAATGAGCTAGGAATCTTCGATCGGCAGAACACGGTACTCAAAAAGTTTTCGGCCAAAAACTTTAACATCTTGGTATCAGCACCAAATACAGTGCCCCTCTTGGTCAAACAAGAACCCTTAGATATCAATGGTGAACAGTTTGGTGAACTTTTTACGGAATGGCAGCTCCAGCAACTAATTGCTAACCATCCTGCCTTGAGTGAAATCACCCACTTCATGCCCAATATTTTGCATTGCGATCGACCTAACTCGATTGTGGTGAACCAATTCTGCTTACCCTATGAGGATCTGCAAGATTACTATGATGAGCGACAGGAATATGACCCAGCGATTGCTACCGAGATTGGTCAGCGGTTGGGACTGGTGCATCGCTTAACCTATGGAGCAAATTGGCAACAACCAATCGAAACCACTCTTGGCTGCTTCAGTAACCGTGCTCAGAATGCCGTTAACCGCTTCAGTAAATTGCACTCCGGCATTTTTGCGGTGACCCCGATCGATTGCATCCGTTTTTATAAGCTCTATCAGCAATATCCTAGTTTAGGATCTGCCATTGAACAATTGGCCAACAGTAGTATTGCTTGTTGCTTAGTCCACAACGATCTGAAGCTCAATAATATTTTGCTGCACCACCTAGAATCGCCACCAGCTAGCGAAAGTAGGGTGCGTTTGATCGATTGGGAGCGCTCCCGCTGGGGTGACCCAGCTACTGATTTGGGGATGATCATTAGTAGTTATTTACAACTGTGGCTAGAAAACTTGGTGGTTAGTAGCGAATTGACCATCAATGAATCGTTACAGCTTGCCCTCGTACCTCTCAGCAGCCTCCAGCCTGCGCTATTTGCTTTGGTGGATAGTTATCGTAAAACTTTCCCAGAGATTTTTGTTGACCAGCCTCAATATTTAGAGCGAGTGTTACAGTGTGCTGGTTTGGAGTTGATTCGTCGCATCGAAGTAATTATTGCAGACGATCGAATATTTGATAACCGAGGCATTGCCATTTTGCAAGTAGCCAAGCAGTTGCTGTGTGCTCCTCGGGCATTTATCAAAACAATTTTTGGCAGTGAAGCTGAGCTGCTGCAAACTTTATGAGCCAATCTAACCTGACCGAGATCTTGACTGAAATTCTTACGGGGCTGATCATTCAGCCAGATTTTACGATTTCTCATCCTGACCACCCAGATTTCACTGTGTCTGAGTGCATAGCCGATCGGCTCCAAATAAGCGCCCCAGAGATCCAGGCTAAATTTTTAATTCAGCACCTGCAATCTTATTTAACTGGCACATATTTTAGCCAAGTCTATCGGCAGCCGCCAAATTTACCGGTAGGTTTTGCCAATGACAAAACGGATTTTCTCAGTCGAATTCAAGCTGCTAATAGTAGCCAGGGTTATTACGATTGGCATTGGTCGATCACAGATTTGACTGAAGATGCCGTGGTGGTAGTCAAAGATGGTCTCTGTTTGCATATGCCAACCAACTGTGTTCATACCCCTAGTGGTTGTCTGGAAATTGGTGAAATGGTGGGGATTGTGATGCCTAAAAATCTACTGATGATCGATCGGTATGTGGCGATCGGGAATTATGGTCGTTTGCCAGCAATGCCGATTACAAATATTTACTGGAATTATGCTCCTGATACGGCGATCGAGGTATTTTCGGAGTTAATCACCGGCTTGAATCAGTTAGCCATCCCCTTTGAGCTACAGATTGAGCCAGATATTGCTGTGTATCATCGATTGGAGCCATTAATTCTCGGATTATTGCGCTCCGACTACCCCAAAGCTGAGTCTTTGCTACAACAGATCCATGCTGTTCATCCGACCCGATCGGGCACTCCGCCTTTTACTAAGCAATTAGCTGCTGGCTTAGCTGTGGCCGAAACCGTCTGTCCGGCGATCGATTTTGCGGCCTCATGTTGTCGAGTGATCGCTAACACACTTGTAGGGTGCCCAAAACATTCTGGCATAGTGACCCAGATTGCAGCTATTTTGCAAGAGTTCACCGAGAATGGTGTAGTCAGTTACCAACTTTACCAACTCTCCGCTGTGGATATTTATTCGGAGTGGGAAATTTGATGACCAGTTTCGATACAAAACTCAATATGTAAAATCTCTGTTCTTGAGCATTTACAAATCTTCACTCTGTCTATGAAGTTTGCTGAAAGTTCTGGTAACAAAGAGATTGAGGCCACTAAACTTTTGGAATTCGCCAGAAATTAGTGATTTTTTAGTATGATTTTTTCTGATAAAATACCGGATAACCATCAGGCTTTTAAATGACATCTTGATTGAGGTTGTAATTAACTGTGGAACTCCTTTATCCTTCTGGGGTGTGCACAGACTATCTATCAATCCATTCATTCCCTACAAAAACTGGAGAAATTTAGCATGTCTAAAATTCAAATCACTAATTTACAGCCTGCTGGTAGCGACCTTTTCCAAGGTAGCGAGAGCTTTTTGACTGAACTTCAACCTACTGAAGCTCATGCTATTTTTGGTGGCAAATCTAAGAACAAATCCAAAAATAAGTCCAAAAACAAATCCAAAAACAAATCTGGTAAAGGCTCTGGTGGGCCGGTTGTGATCATTGTTCCTTGCCTTCCCTGCTATTGTCACTAGTTGATTATGGCATTGGTTCCATGATCTTGGAGCAAAGTAAAACAGAGCCTCTGTCTTTGACGGAGGCTCCGTTTTGCTTGATAGTTTAGAGCCACCTTCGGAGTCTTGGTCTCGCCTGGAGTTTCTACCCGTTTAGAAATATTTATTGTTTGACGATCGAACCAAAATCGGCCAACACTCGGGCATGATTACGCAAAATTCCCAGCATATTCAAGCGATTATTTTTAATTGCCGGATCATCATCCATCACCAATACACTGTCATCGCTATCAAAGAAATTGGTGACTGCTGGAGTGATTTGGATTAAGCCATTGACTAACAACTGGTAATTGACATCAGCCAAAGCTGCCTGAGTTTGAGGCAGAAGCTGCAATAAGCCGTCGTAAAAGGCTTGCTCTGACTTTTTCTGGAAGAGGTTGGGCTGAATAATATTAGTGGGATCGAGAGGTTGGGTATCGAGATTGCCCTGCATGGATAGTTTGGCCGATCGGTTTACTGTGGGATAAATAATCTCAAGCTGACCACTGATTCGTAGTTGTTGTAAAAATAGTGCCCGTTCTTGTAAATCTAACAGATTCGCTAAGCCGCGTTTGCCATAATCTACATCGTTTTCGGGGAGCACTGCATTTACTAAGTCATAATCGATTTTGCGATCTTCTTGTAAAGCGGTACGTAATCGTTTGAAGAAGAAATCTTGGAGCTGGGCAATTAATTCAATTATCGGTAGCTTCGCCGCTACTCCATGAACAGCATAGAAGTTTGTCGCCAAAATATTGATCAATTCGCCTAAGTTTAACTTCAGATCTTCTTGCCAAATCAGATCTACTACGGCATTTGCTGCCCGGCGCAGGGCAAAGGGATCAGAAGATCCAGTCGGAATCATCCCCAGACCAAAAATACAGACTAGGGTATCCAGCCGATCGGCGATGCCTACCACCCAACCGGTGAGGCTGCTGGGTAAGTTGTCTTCAGCGTTGCGCGGTAAATAATGTTCCCGAATTCCGATCGCCACTGCCGCTGGTTCACCTTGAGCGAGGGCGTATTTTTCGCCCATGATGCCTTGGAGTTCCGGAAACTCACCGACCATTTGGGTGACCAGATCGGCTTTGCAGAGTTGAGCAGTGCGATCGATCTGTTGTTTTTGCTCTGGAGTTAAGGAGAGCCGATCGGCGATTATCTTAGCAATCGTGCGTAATCGATCGACCTTGGTGGCGACCGAACCCAAATCGGCCTGAAAAGTCACTGTTTCTAGTTTGGTCAGATAGTCAGCGAGAGGGATTTTGAGATCAGCCTCATAGAAATATTGACCATCGGCTAATCTAGCGCGCACTACCCGGCCATTTCCGGCAGCGATCATCGCCGACTTGGCTGGGTCGCCATTACTGATAGTAATAAAGTGGGGCAGCAGGTTTTCTTTGCTTTCGTCAGTAAACAGCGGGAAGTAGCGTTGGTGTGTGACCATCACAGTGGTAATGGCCTCGGCGGGCACTTTCAGGAATTCTGGTTCAAAGTCGCCGATGATTGCGGTGGGAAACTCCACTAAATCTGTGACTTCAGAGAGCAGATCGGGATAGATTTCGGTGTAGCCATTCATGCTGCTGGCCGCAGCTAAAATCTGCTGTGCGATTTCTTTTTGGCGAGCCGCTCGATCGACTTTTACTGAAGCTGCTGCCATGGTGGCGACATAGGTTTCGGGGCTGGCAATTTGCACAGGTGCGGGATGCAGAACTCGATGGGCAAAAGACTGGCGATCGCTGACTACTTCGGCCACGCCATCTACTAGTTTTACGGGTAAAACCTCATTGCCCCACAGAGCTACTAACCAGCGAATTGGTCGGGGAAATTTAAAATCTCCATCTGCCCAACGCATCATTCGTTTGCCTTCCAGGCTAAAAATCCACTGGGGAATCAGCTCTGTCAATATTTCGGCGGTGGGGCGACCGGGAATTTTTTTGGTAACAAAGACAAAATCGCCTTTGTTGGTGGGTTTGATGGTCAAAGCACTGACTTCGACTCCCATTTTTTTGGCGAAGCCGCTGCCTGCGCCTGTGAGCTGACCGTCTTTGTATGCAGCGCTAGCTGGCGGACCTTTGATTTCTTCGGTGCGATCGGCTTGTTTCTCAATTAAATTAGTAACCAAAATTGCCAGCCGTCGCGGGGTGCTATAAATTTGCACACTGCTGTTTTTCAAATTATGTTCTGCCAAACTGGCCGGAATTTTTTGCTGCCACTGCTGAGTGGCTTCGCCCACAAAACCTGCGGGTAAATCTTCGGTTCCGACTTCGAGGAGAAAGTTAGGCATACAAGAGACGGGGCTGGGAGTTTTCGTACCGATCGATGATACACCAGAGACTTACCGGAAGACAGCCTTCCCTCAGAACATCCTAGGGCTTAAAATCTAAAGGATTCCCCTATGAGGTATTTTTTCTCATGTCCGATTCTGGAAATCCGGTAGTCTTGGTTCACGGCTTGACTGATACTGGCAATAAAATGCGTTATGTCTCCGATCGACTGCGGGCGTTGGGACGCAAGACCTACAGTATCGATTTGCAACCTGGTACCGGCGAGGCTCCGTTGGAGTTATTGGCCAAGCAGCTAGCAGGATTTATCAATAGACATTTGGGCGATGTTCCTGTCCTAGATTTGGTGGGTTTTAGCATGGGAGGTTTGGTGACCCGCTACTACATGCAAAGATTGGGAGGGATCGATCGAGTGGAACACTATGTGACTTTATCGGCACCACATCGGGGGACGATCGCTGCTTACTTTACGGGTAGGGCTGGCTGTGTGCAGATGCGACCCAACAGTGATTTTTTGCGCGATCTACAAAGCGACGTAACCATGCTGGGCAAGGTAAAATTCACTTCGATCTGGACAGCTTGGGATACGATTATTGTGCCAGCCCAAAGCTCTCGGTTGCCTGTGGGTCATGATGTTCAGATTCCAGTGTTGGCACATCCTTTAATGGTGGTAGATTATCGATCTTTGGATGCGATTACTCGCGGTCTGGGTATAGATCCTAGACATTAGATTTGTATGGTGGGCAGACCAGATTGTAGGGTGGGCACTGCCCACCATCTAGGATTAAGCTGGTTGTACTTTGATCTGTTTTAGCATTCGGATCAATTCTTGCCAAAGTATGAGGCCAACTTATTTGTGGGCATTGCCCACCCTACAATACTCTATAAAAATATGTATACGACGACGACCACCTGATCGGTCTTACAATCAATCAACCCCAAATTTCCCCGGATTTTCTATGAACTTTCAATCTGTTGTTGCCACCCTGAACCAGTTTTGGAGCGATCGGGGCTGTACGATCGTGCAACCCTACGATACCGAAAAGGGCGCGGCGACTAAAAGCCACCATACTTTCCTCCGTTCTTTGGGGCCAGAACCCTGGTCGGTGGCTTATATTGAACCCTGTCGGCGACCAGGAGATGGTAGATATGGCCAAAACCCCAACCGCTATCAGCATTACTATCAATACCAGGTACTGATTAAGCCTTCGCCAGATTGGATTCAGGAGACTTATTTAGATTCTTTGCGGGCTTTGGGCATTGAACCAGGTGATCATGATATTCGGTTTGTAGAAGATAACTGGGAAGATGCCGCCATGGGTGCTTGGGGTGTGGGCTGGGAAGTATGGCTAGATGGGATGGAAATTACCCAGTTTACTTATTTTCAGCAATGTGGTGGTATCGACTGTCGGCCAGTGTCGATCGAGATAACTTATGGTTTAGAGCGACTTTGTATGTATTTGCAAGGAGTGGACTCGATCGCCGAGATTCAGTGGAGCGATACAGTAAATTATGCCGATATTTTCTTGCAGGGCGAGATTGAGCAGTCTACTTATAACTTTGAGGCTTCTAACCCAGAGCTGTTGTTTACCTTATTTGGACTCTATCAGCAAGAAGCAGAGCAGTTGTTAGAGAAACAATTAGTGATTCCTAGCTTGGATTACGTTTTAAAATGCTCACATACCTTTAATTTGCTAGATGCCAGAGGGGTGATTTCGGTAACAGAGCGGACGCGCTACATCGGTACAGTGCGGAACTTGGCCCGCCAGGTCGCCCAAGCTTACGTAGTTCAACGTGAGGGCTTAGGCTTCCCGCTATTATCTAAAGCCAAGGTTGGCTAGGTTAGTTCGGAGATTAGATTTTCTTCATTAAGTGTTTGACGATGTTTTCTTTGACCATTAATTGCCGCATTACTTCTAGTAAGAAGGTTTGAGATTGCTCAGCGTTCATTTGGCGTACCTGTTCCTCGTAAACTTTGAGATTAAACTGTTGCTCTAGACTCAATGCCATCGGTAAGTCCATGGTTTTCCTCCAAGGAAATCTATACTTGCTATGTTAACGAAAGTAAAGATAGTTTGACAAGTATCAAAATTTACAGTTCTGAAATAGCTGGCTTTGATGGTGTTTGTAGACTGTACTAACGGACTGTGCTGATGGACTATCTGTCGCCGGTGCAAGCTGAGTCGCTCGGTCAATGTAAAGAAACAAAAAGTTCTGACATAAAAGGATCGAACGACATAGTATAAAAGAACAATAGTAAAAAATGCAGTTACCGATACCCGTTGTTGGGATGCTGCTAAAAGGGGTAAAACCCGATAAAATCTAATAATCAAGTCAAAAACATATCAAGGAGATTGAGTTCATGTTCGACGCATTTGCAAAAGTAGTATCCCAAGCAGACGCCCGTGGTGAATACCTGAGCACCGCTCAATTGGATGCCCTTAGCGCCATGGTAGCTGAAGGCAACAAGCGGATGGATACCGTTAACCGAATTACTAGCAACTCTTCCACCATTGTTGCTAACGCCGCTCGCGCTTTGTTCGCTGAGCAGCCTCAATTGATTGCTCCTGGCGGAAACGCTTATACCAGCCGTCGGATGGCCGCTTGCCTCCGCGACATGGAAATTATTTTGCGCTACGTTACTTACGCTGCTTTCGCTGGCGACGCTTCTGTATTGGATGACCGCTGCTTGAATGGCTTGCGCGAAACTTACTTGGCACTGGGTACTCCTGGTACTTCTGTCGCGATCGGCGTCAAGAAAATGAAAGAAGCTGCTATGGCGATCGTTAACGATACCAATGGCATTACTCGTGGTGATTGCGCCTCGATCGCTTCTGAAGTAGGTAGCTATTTCGATAAGGCTGCTGCCGCTGTTGCTTAAGCAACGTATTTGTAGACCTCGCGTGAAAAAAATATCTGGAGATAATTAACAATGAAAACACCTTTAACCGAAGCAGTAGCAGCAGCCGATTCTCAAGGCCGTTTCCTCAGCTCCACTGAATTTCAAACAGCTTTCGGTCGTTTCCGTCAAGCTACTGCTAGCATGACAGCCGCTCGTGGCTTAACTGAGAAAGCTTCTGCTCTCTGCACAGGTGCTGCTAACGCAGTTTATGCAAAATTCCCTTACACTACTTCCATGCAAGGTCCAGCTTATGCTGCCAACCAAGTTGGTAAAGACAAGTGTGTCCGCGACATCGGCTACTACTTACGCATGGTTACTTATTGCTGTGTAGTTGGCGGTACTGGTCCTATGGATGATTACCTCATCGGCGGTTTGGCTGAAATCAACCGTACTTTTGAATTGTCTCCAAGCTGGTATGTTGAAGC
>JANNEH010000070.1:0-33707 GCA_031378405.1 Synechococcales cyanobacterium OTE_75_metabat_409 | reverse complement strand
TCAAATCCCCCAATCCACCACAGAGACTTTTGTCAAGGCTAAGTCAACTAAAAAGTGGTTGATCTATTTTGGCTTAGGTCTACTTGCACTAGTTTTGGTGTTGACAGTAGGGTCAAAAATCAGTGAGCCGATCGAACAACTAGTTTCCAACTCAGAAAATAGTTATCAAAAATGGCTTAAACTCCAAGATACGAGTAATCCCATTATTTTAATACTCCTGGCCTTTCTTGGGGGAGTATTAGCCAGTATTTCGCCTTGTATTTTAGGACTATTACCAGTCAACCTTAGCTATATTGGTACCTTAAATATCAAATCACGGCGAGAGGCTTTCACCCAGGCGGGGCTGTTTGTATTGGGGGCGGTCACCGTGTTGAGCTTACTGGGATTAGTCTCTTCTTTTGCCGGAGCGGTGATGGTATCTTACCGAGGTTATATTAATATCGCTGTAGGACTCATTATGTCGGTGATGGGTTTGTGGTTGATGGGAATTATTAATATTCCGCTGCCGCAAACAAATGTGCCGTTACCCAAGGCTGCTGGTGCTTATGGGGTGGGTTTGACTTTTGCCCTGGTGAGTTCACCTTGTGCTAGCCCCGTACTATTTGCCGTTTTAGCTGCTGCTGCTGCCACTGGCTCCCAATTGTTGGCTACGCTAACGATGGTTAGCTATGCTTTGGGCTATACTATTCTGATTTTCTTGGCAAGTTTGTTTACGGGGCTAGCAAAGCAAAGTAAAAAGCTACTGCAACATTCTGAAATAGTAATTCGTTTGGGCAGTATCGCACTAATTGTTACTGGACTGTATTATGTGTTTGCCGGGACTCAATGGTTTTTGGGTTCTTGATTTATCAAAATGCGTTTACAGCAAATTGGTGGGGTGATGATTGCTATGACAGCGATCGCACTTTTACAAGGCTGGGATACGGCGGTTCAACTTTGGCTGGCATCTTTATTTCCCACTTTTAGTATTTGGTTTTGGTTGTCAATTGAAAGAATTCCAAAAAGCTTTTCAGCAGTGATTTTTTTGGTTTTGGAATCGGTTTTGGCCTTGAACTAACTACCGAATAATAGTATTCCAATGAATGGGAAGCATCAGAAACACGCAAATCCAACTCAAGCTTTCTAGCTAAATTAGTTTCGACTTGATCAGCGATCTCCACAGTTAACCTCATTGCTGACTCTAACTGACTGGCTGTCATCCTAGCATCCCTTTCTAATAAATCAGCCTCTATTTTTTTTGATTTGTCATTAAGGTTAGCTTGAAAAAAGGAATAGAAAAATTGGCTTTTCAAAAAGAAGATGAGTATTACAGGAAATAAAACGACAGAACTGCATAAAGCTTTTACATGAAAGTCTATGCTTTTATAGTAAGAATGAGGAGAATTATCGGAAAGAGGAGGTACATCATAAAGACCAAATAAAAATGCCCAGAAGAGGTAGGAAAGGGACACGCAAAACAGCAGAATAAATAAAGGTGATGATATTATCTTCTCCAGCCACTCTTTTCTATCGATAGTACTTCCATGATGAGCAAGTATACGAGAAGCAGTTAGTAGCCTCTGAGAATATTCATGCAGAAGCTCAATTAGTATCTGTCGATCATCTGAATCATACTCACGAAACTTCTGATAGATATCTTGGTTAGCAGTCATTTTACTATCTCCCTATCTCAATTTCAAAACTATTCTCTATGAATTGTATAATCTTGTCAAAATTAATTAGTTGTATCCTCTGATCATATCCTTTAGAAACAGCAGCTAAGATCTCTCCATTACTCACCGCAAAGTTTTCCGTAAGTAGAGAAGCTGAAATATATTCATGAACAAAATTAAGCCTTCCGAGAGTATTTTGAATATTCTCAATTGACTTTTGATAGTCTTCAGCTTGATAGTGACTTCTGATTTGATGACGAATTGGCCACCATAGATCTTGCTTAGTAACTAAAGTCATCATTACTATCTTACTATTGCCAGCAACTGATAAATGAGGAGTAAGATGATTAAGTAGATCTATCTCTAATCTTCTTTTTGCATCTAAATAGGGATTAATAAATTCTTTTAGTGTTGCTCCTGGTTGATAACTAGGAAAATTTTGGTAATCAGTCTGACTAATAGAGTGGTAGCCATAGGAAACAACATTGATAATCAAATTAACTTGATTGTTAGCAATTTCTCGAAGTGATTGATTCCATGCTCCTGGTTGTCCAGGCAAAACCATAATAGAGCTAGGGGTTCTACTATCTAATTCCAGTTTTTCAGTTCTGAGGGAAATCTGGTAAGGCTGTAAAATATCTTCACGTCCAAACTCCCCAGACAACAGTTTACCCAGAGTGCTTTTACCCGTTCCAGCAGCGCCACAGATCACAATATTTAGTTTCTGATCGCGTATCCGACGAATCAACCGTCCTAAGAGCGGCTGAGATTTTTTGCCAATTTCATAGGCGTTGGCAAGGGTTCCGATTGTATTGATTGCTTCAACAAACATAGAATATCAATAAAATTTACGTTCCTCTAGTTTAGCCGATCTTCTCGCTTTGGCATCTGGAATCTATGCTGAATGTGGGCAGAGCAGAGACTAGAGGGATTTGAGGTGTCATTGAGGGTTATCAGATCGCTGTCTTACGGGGCATGGGTCAAAATTCTGGGGCTTTGTGATTGTTGCCGTTAATCGGGCAAACTACCCATATGGTTGAAATAGTGCCAGAATAGTCCCATTGCAACAAATATTCACAATGCTGACATCTCCCAATCAGACCACCGAGCTACAGAGTCTAGGGCATCAGAATTTAGAGTTAACCGATACCCTACCCACGCCATCGGGTTGGAGTAAGTTGTTTTTTGGTCAAGAACCCACCCTAGAACTGATTGCCATCTTAATGGTGTATGGAGTACAGGGAGTTTTGGGTTTGGCGAAGCTGGCTGTGAGTTTTTTTTTGAAAGATCAACTAGCTCTTTCACCAGCTCAGGTTGCCGCCTTAATGGGGGTGGCTGCTCTGCCTTGGGTGATCAAACCGCTATTTGGGTTTATCTCGGATGGGTTGCCGGTATTTGGTTATCGGCGTAGACCTTATTTGGTCTTGGCGGGTTTGTTGGGGGCGGGAGCTTGGTTGAGTTTGGCGACTTTGGTACATACACCAGTCATGGCGACCTTGGCGATCGCCATGACTTCGTTATCGGTAGCGTTTAGCGATGTGTTGGTAGATTCGCTGATTGTAGAAAGGGCGCGGGGTGAATCTTTAAGCAAATCTGGCTCTTTGCAGTCGCTGTGTTGGAGTGCTTCGGCGCTGGGTGGTTTATTAACGGCTTATGCCAGTGGCATGTTGTTGAGCAAGTTCACGCCCCAAACTGTGTTTGCCGTGACGGCGGTGTTTCCACTGCTGGTATCGATGGTAGCCTTTTGGATTGATGAACAGCCGGTGCAAGTTACAGAATCTGCCGTGGCTAAGGCGCAGAATCAGGCCGTACAGCTTTGGTCAGCTCTGCGCCAACCGGCGATTTGGATGCCTTTGGTGTTTGTGTTTTTATGGCAATGCACCCCCACTGGCGAGTCTTCATTTTTCTACTTTGTGACTAATGATTTGGGCTTTACCCCAGAGTTTTTGGGGCGGGTGCGATTAATCTCTAGCTTGGCCTCGCTGATTGGGATCTGGGTGTTTCAGCGCTACCTCAAAGCCGTGCCGTTTCGGGCGATCTTTGGCTGGACTACGGTGACATCTTCGTTGCTGGGCTTAACTACGTTGTTATTGGTTACTCATGCCAATCGATCGCTAGGAATTGACGATCGCTGGTTTAGCTTGGGTGACACCCTAATTTTGACAGTGATGGGGCAAATTACTTTTATGCCAGTGTTGGTCTTAGCAGCTCGTCTTTGCCCTCCTGGCATTGAGGCCACTTTGTTTGCTCTGTTGATGTCGGTGCTGAACTTGGCTGGTTTGGTCTCTCAAGAAGGTGGTGCTTTGCTGACTCATGCCCTGGGCATTAATGAACACAACTTTGACAAGCTGTGGTTGTTGGTGACTATTACTAATTTAGGTGGGTTGCTGCCACTGATGTTCTTAAACTGGCTACCGGAGGATGAGCAGTCTTTACCGACTTCTGTTGAATCTGAATAGCTCAACATTTCTACTGTCATAGCTTGAATCCTAGATCGTGGGCAGTGCCCACCCTACCTTAAATATTACAAATACTTAAATAACATGCTGAATTTAGAAAAAACTTCGTCTTATACCCAGCAAGATTGGTCACAGGGTTATCAATCTCAGAAGAATGAATATGAGTATTGGGTTGAAAACATTACTGGAGAAATTCCACTGAATTTGGCAGGCACGTTGTTTCGGAATATTCCGGCAATGTTAGATGTGAATGGGGTATCGGTGCGTCATCCTTTTGATGGGGATGGGATGATTTGTTCGATCGGCTTCCGAGATGGTCGGGCTTTTTTTAGAAATCGCTATGTACGCACCGCCGGTTTTGTGGCTGAGCAAGCTGCCAATAAGTTTTTGTTTCGGGGGGTGTTTGGCACAGCCAAAGCTGGGGGCTGGTTGGCCAATGCTTTTGATTTAAAACTCAAAAACATTGCCAATACCCATGTGATCTATTGGGGTGGTAAATTATTGGCCTTGTGGGAGGCCGCTGAGCCGCATCGGCTATTGCCCGAGACCCTAGAAACTGTGGGGTTAGATTATTTGGATGGAGTGTTGCAGCCCGGTGAGGCTTTTGCTGCTCATCCGCGCATTGATCCGGCGGGTAAGTTGGTGAATTTTGGTTTAAAGACAGGTCTTTCGACCACCATTAAGGTGTTTGAGTTTGATCGATCGGGCAAGCTGGATACTAGTTACGACCATGTGGTGCCCGGTTTTGCTTTTATTCACGATTTTGCCATTACTCCCAACTATTGCATTTTCTTCCAAAACCCGGTGGGCTTTAATCCTTTGCCATTTTTGTTGGGCTTTAAGGGGGCGGGGGAATGTGTGAAGTTTAAGGCCGCAGAAGCCACCAAAATTTTGGTGATTCCCCGCAATGGCCAAGATCCGGTGCAGGTATTTGAGAGCAAGTCTGGGTTTGTGTTTCATCATGCCAATGCTTTTGAGACCGAAAATGGGCTGGTAGTTGATTCGATCGCCTATGGTAGTTTCCCAGAAGTAGAGCCAGATAAAGATTTTCGCGAAACCAATTTTGATCGGCTTGATCCTGGCCAACTGTGGCGTTTTCAGTTAGATTTTGGTTCTGGCCAGGTGGCATCGGAATTGATTGAACCGCGCTGCTGTGAATTTCCTACGATGAATCCAGCTTTGGTAGGTCAAGATTGTCGCTATTTATACATGGGAGCGGCAGATACTGCAACTGGTAATGCCCCGTTGCAAGCAATTATTAAAATTGATTTGCACACCAAGAAAACTATTACTTGGTCAGCAGCCCCTTATGGTTTTATGAGTGAGCCGCAGTTTATTGCCAAGCCTCAAGCTGTTACCGAAGATGATGGCTGGATTGTGACTTTGGTGTATCAGGCCGATCGGGATGCCACCGATGTAGTGATTTTGAATGCATTAGATTTAGCGGTGATTGCCAAACTCCATTTGCCTCACCATTTACCATTTGGTTTACACGGCAGTTGGACAGACCAGATTTTTTTGCCCGGTTAATAATAGACAATCGCTACGTTGATATTTTTTTATTCATTGGCTGTATCGTCATTCTCGGCATCGCGCAGCTCTGGTGGCATCGATCGAATCTTGGCATTAAAACCCAATGTGGCAATTCGATCGATCGCCAACTCCTCGGCTTCTAGGGCAAATTGTTCGCCAAATTTTACTAATCTTCGGCCTGCCGAGGACTCAATTAGTGCATATACTGGGGTCTTGGCGGTTTCTTCGTCGGTGCCAGCATATTCCTCCAAAATAGTCTGAATTTGTTGCATTTGCCGCTCATCTTGGAGAGTTTTAATGTCAATTTTTACCAGGGCAATTCTTTCGGTAGATTCGTCGTCTTCACCCGCCAAGGACATATCGATCGCTTCGATATCTTCTACCACCACCTGCAATTCTTCATCGCGCCGTCCGGCTTTGCCATGAACTAAAATTGGCACATTCACATTCAACAAATCTTTTACTTTTTCATAGGTATCCGCAAAAGCCACCGCAGGCACAATCATGCCATCAATGCTAGTGAGCTTCAAAATTGCCATAGCTTTGTTGTCTTTTTTGGTTTGAGTGACTTTAACTTCCTGGAGCATCACCACCAATTTAATTGGTTTGCGCAAATGTTTATCAATTTCTCGTAGTTTGACCGTTTCGATCTGTTGGCGACGAATCGATCGCTCGGCTGGTTTTAATGGGTGATCAGAAACATATACGCCCAGTAATTCCAGCTCAAACTGTAAGCGTTCTTGAGCACTAAAATCATTAATTAATGGTGCTTTGGGAGCTGCTTCAAAGCTTTTATCACTTTTGACTCCACTGATACCACCGAGGTCAAAAAGATTACCTTGACCTACGGCTTTTTCCTTGGCACGTTTTTGTGCCCAAGGCACCACTAGTTCTAGATCTTGGATAAGTTGTTGGCGGTTGGTTTCAATTTTATCAAATGCCCCACATTTAATCAGCGATTCTAAGTTACGGCTATTCACTGCCTGCAAATTAATTCTTTGACAGAGATCGGCCAAAGATGAGAACTCACCACCTTCTTGGCGGCTAGCCAGGATAGCTTCGATCGCCCCTTCTCCCACATTTTTGATCGCTGACAGGCCAAAAAGAATACTTTTTTGACCACTGACCGGCGTGAAATTAATGTTCGATCGATTGATATCTGGCGGTTCGACCTTAATGCTCAGGGTTTGTTCGCAGTTGCTGAGATACTTGGTAACTTTGTCTTGGTCGCCGCTGTTGGCGGTGAGCAGAGCAGCCATATACTCTACCGGGTAGTTGGCTTTTAAAAAGGCCGTTTGGTAGGTGACATAGGCGTAAGCCGTAGAGTGAGACTTGTTAAAGCAGTTGGAAGCCACGAACCGATCGGCCAATAAAAAATTGTGGTCGTTGGCTACGCCGATATCATAGACGGGCTGGATTCCTAATGATTGACGGGCAATGATTTTAACCACTTAAATCAAATCTCCGGATAAAAAATATTGAAAAGTTACCGATCGAGCATGAGTTTTTCTAGAAATAATGTTTCTATTTGAGAGAATTGAACTGATGGTTTTCCTGCGAACTTAACGGTCAGGTCGATCGAACCGCCCATTGCAGCAATAGCACTAATTAGGGTAGCTAAAGTAATATTGTCTCGATTTTCTATTTGAGATATGTGGGATTGCCCGACATCGAGTAACTCGGCTAGTTCTTCTTGGGTAATTCCGGCTGCTTGTCGAACGGTGCTAAGAATTTTTAGCCCGATGTTGATTTTTGCCGCGCCAGCAGTGATTTTCTGCTGTCTATCCGGAGAAAAATCTTGTCTAATTTCTCGATAAGTTCTGTGTTTTTGGCTCATAATGATTCACCTCAATTTGTTTCCTCTAAATATTCTGCGAAGCGCCGGTCTGCGATAGGAATATTTACTTCATACCACCGTTGATCTCCTCTTTTATTGCCGCCCAAGAGCAAAACGGCTTGCCGTTGTGGGTCGAAAGCAAACAAAAGCCGATATGGATTACCGTTGTGCTGGACTCGGAGTTCTTTCATGTTGGAGAATGTAGAGCCTTTAATTGTATCTACGTATGGACGACCCAATAAGGCACCTTGCACTTCTAGAATGTCCAGCACCATTGCAATTGAGTCTTGTACTTCTGGTTCTTCACCAAAAAACCACTCTTCAAATTTTTCGTGAAAGATAATTTCCCATGTCATTCTTACATAATATCACTTAAGCATAATAGTCTCTGTATGGTGAATTGACAAATCACCTAAAAATTTGCCCTTTCCAGAATTTTTACTTTTTCAAAAAATCTGGGCGTGCTGCCTGGTTGTATTCTAGTTTAGCTAGCAACTCTGGCCAATTGTTAGTCTCGATCAAACCAATTGTTTCAGCCAAATCTTGCTGATATATCCGCAAAGCAGCTAATAGCGCAGTGCGATTGTATTCGGCCATCATCTGCCCCAGCTCTGGATTGCCACCACCGACCCGACTGGTATCTTTAAAACCCGAACTGGCTAGACCTTTAGCTAATTTCAGTAGATCTGGAGAGCAATTCTCTAGGCAGGCGTGGATCAGACTGGAACTGATCATCACTGGTAGATGTGAGATCCAGGCTACTGCTCGATCGTGGTCGGCAGGGCTAGCTTCAAACAACCGACAGTCCAGGGATTTTACTAAGTTCTTGATCGCATCTACGGCGACCGGGTTAGTCTCCGCGATCGGCGTAACCACATAGGGTTTACCCTTGAACATTCCCAGCTCCGCCGCTGCAATGCCACTCTCGGCTTTGCCCGCCATAGGATGACCACCCACGAAGTTTGGCCAGATCTGGGTAGCAGGGGCGACGATCGATTCTTTCACTGATCCAGCATCGGTAATGATGGTGATGGGCGATAGGTGAGGAGCCAGGAGTTCCACGGTGGTGAGGATTTTATCGATCGGGGTACAGATAATAATGATTTCGCAGGTGGTCAAAGAGTCTAGATTGGTGGTGGCTCGATCGACTAAGCCTTTGGCTACCGAAAGATCACAGGTCATTTGCTGGCGACTCACTCCGCTGATCTGGTGTCCCAGTTGGCGGAAGTCTCCTGCCAAGGAAGCCCCGATTAACCCCAATCCCACAATCCCAATCTTCATATCCTCAGCCCAAATTAGTGTCAATGGCAAAGCACCCAACAGAACCCATAATAATCTGATTAGTTGTCAAAACAAATTTGTTGTGATAGATTATGCTCCAGGAACAACAAACTTGTTGTACTGAAAATATCTGATGGAGCTAGCTCATGCCGCCATTCGACGAAAATGGCAATTTGCCGAAGGGAATTTATGAGGTACGTTGGTCAGATTTTGAAGACCGCTTTGCTTTCAATGACCATCGTCAACAATTACTAGTAGGTCTCAAACAAGCTTTGTTGCTCTTAGCTAGAGTCGGATGCCAGAGAGTTTACATTGGAGGTAGTTTTGTTACCAGCAAAGAGTATCCCAACGACTTTGATGGTTGTTTCGATGATTTCTGCATCGATTATGGTGTTATTGATGAAATATTTGGTGATTATCAAGCTCAGCAATCTAAATTTGGAGGAGTGTTAATCAATGATGGATCTTTCTATGGGTTTTTTCAAACGGACAGAAATAGTAATTCTAGAGGAATAGTCGCCATTGATCCAAGTAAAATAATGTAATTAATACTCCAGGGAAATCGAATATATATTCTTTTAAAAACTGGAATAAATTTTCAGAATGAACGTCATAAATATGATTTATTTTCAATTGATTGTAATTTAGAGAAAGAGGGAAAATGCAAAGTTCATACCTAGAATCTGAAAAAAATTTATGGGCATTCACACTAGAATGCCTGAGAAGTCTCTTCTCGAATGAAACAATACGGGTGTCAAAGGCAGTTCGTCAGGATATTAGCGTCCATGCAGTAGTCCTGAGTTATTGCTATAGTATTTCTTCATGGGGGTGTTCTTATGACAATAAAACAAGATGTGAAATGATCAAAAAAACAACCACTGTCTCGGCAAAGTCATTTGAAGGAGTTAAAAATGGTTGTCCGGTACTTTGTGCAGCAAATACTAAACAAATTAATAGGGTACCAGTTTTAAGCGGGACACTGTTGCACTTGCCCTCACCCCAGCCCTCTCCCAAGTTTGGGAGAGGGAGTAAGAGACTACGCTTGTTGCTCCGACTCCCCTTCTCCCAAGCTTGGGAGAAGGGGTTGGGGGATGAGGGCAATATTTCTATTATTTTGTCCCGCTTTATGTTGCTACCCAATTAATATAGGTTCTAATATGATTCAGAATGAGCATCAGTACAAAATTTCTCAAGGGAAAATTAAAGAAATTGAGCGATCCCTAGATCAATTGTATAAAGAACAAAAATCTTTACATCCTCGAAAATTTCAGATGCGTCAAAATGGCTTACAGGGAATATTTGCAGATATTCAATCAGAAATCAGACAATATGAAGCACTCAAAGAGAAACCATCCGCGATCGAAATAGAATCTTTCTCCGAGATTCCGATAGCTCTCATAAAAGCGCGGATTGCCTTGGGCATGACCCAAAAAGACCTAGCAGACAAACTAGGCATGAAAGAGCAGCAAATCCAACGCTACGAAGCCAACCAATACGGCTCAGCAGGATTCCATCGACTCACAGAAGTAGCCAATGCTCTAAAAGTCAAACTTAACAATGGTCTATTGACCCTGCAATAACCTTGAGCTAAATCCCTGATCCATCTAAAAATTGCCGAATAGTCTTATCTTGCAAAGCACATTGGGTAACCGATCGATCATGTACCATCTGCTCATGCATAGTCCTCGCTGGAGCATTAGCTGGTGCTGGCGGAGTAAGCTGTTCCATCTTGGCTTCCAAAACCTCAATTCGATCGAGCAACGCCCTAATCACCTCAGCCTCTGAGTCTGGCAAACTATTGTGTTCCAAGGGTGCAATTTTGACCCCAGATTTATAAATAATTCTGCCGGGAACCCCGACCACAGTGCAGTCCGAAGGTACATCCCGCAACACCACCGAACCAGCTCCAATCCGTACATTATCACCAATGCACAAGTTACCCAGTACCTTGGCACCAGCGCCCACCACCACATTTTTGCCCACCGTGGGGTGGCGTTTACCAGTTTCTTTGCCGGTACCACCCAAAGTCACACCTTGATAGATCAGAGCATAATCACCAACAATCGCCGTCTCACCAATGACCACACCCATGCCGTGGTCAATAAACACACTCTTGCCAATGCGGGCACCAGGGTGAATTTCAATGCCGGTTAATCCCCGCGCAATGTGGGAGAGCAAACGCGGCACGAAGGGCAACCGCATACGGTACAACATATGGGCAAAGCGATGCATCACCAATGCCTGTAGCCCTGGATAGCAAAAGACCACCTCTAGCCAGTTACGGGCGGCAGGGTCTCGATCGAAAATAATGCGGAAGTCGGCCACCAGGTTTGATAACACTTTGCTTTTGCTTTTTATTTGAATTTCACCACATGCCATTTTAGCCTCTCTCGCTATGGATAGGGTGGCGTGTTTTCCCGATCGACACTTTTTTTACAAGGACAGCGCCACAAATCTAGGTCAAGCAGAACATTATCAGGATTTGATAGCGTAAAGCGTTGTCGCGCAGTTGCGGCAACCATCACGACTTGACTTGATCAATTAAGACAACGCGGCAACTCAGCAAGATCAACCCTTACGAGGGAGGTGTGGAGGGCGGCGTTCCGCCCTCTGCTGGGGGGTCTGGGGGGCTAGTCCCCCAGCATCAACCTGGCCTAGCCCCGTAATCCTAATTTGGAATTGCTGTGTCATTTCCGATACTTTTGCATTATTATTTTAGAAGTATTAATATTCTTTTGAGAACCGCGTAGGAGCACCACCATGACATTTCAAATACTCTCTTCCCGCCCTACCCGCTAGATCTTCCTAACATCTAGCGTTGTCGTAGGGACAAATCATCATTCAGCACCACTTAAAGTTATGCCCTACGAACAGCTAGAAATATCTAGTTCTGCTCCAGTTTTATCCTGGGCAGGACACCCCTTAGGCCACCAAGAAATTGCCATGGCCAAGAACGTTTCATCCTTACCATTTGTCTACAAACACCTTGCCCTCATGCCCGACGTACATTTGGGACGCGGAGCATTAGTGGGTTCGGTAATTGCCACCCAAGCCGCTCTGATTCCTGCCGCCGTCGGTGTGGATATTGGTTGTGGCATGATGGCCGTCCAGACTCCCTACAGCGTAGATAAACTCAGCGACAAACTAAAAAAAATCCGTCTAGAGATCGAAGCCGTGATTCCCACTGGTTTTGGTGACAACAAAGTCACCAGCCGGGAGGTGCAAAACTGGCAGGGCTGGCGCAGCTTTGCTGAACTCCATCGGGGCGTGCGCGATTTAGAAAAAAAGGCGATTAAGCAACTCGGCTCCTTGGGTGGTGGCAACCACTTCATTGAGGTCTGTACCGATACCGAAAACCAGGTGTGGCTAATGCTGCACTCAGGTTCCCGGTTTATTGGTAACAAGGTTGCCCAATGCCACATCGATACTGCGCGGGATTTAGCCAAAATGGCCGCCACACCTTTACCCGATCGAGATCTAGCCTATTTTGTCACTCAGACTCCCGAGTTTGATGCCTACTGGCACGATCTGCAATGGGCGCAAAACTATGCGCGGGTAAACCGGGAAATCATGATGGCTCGGGTCATCAAGGTGATTGAAAAACATCTAGGCGGCGGTAAACGGATGAAGCCTTTGCTGGTGGTGAACTGTCATCACAACTACGCCGAGCGCGAACATCATTTTGGCGCAGATGTCTATGTGACCCGCAAAGGTGCAGTTCGCGCCCAAGTGGGTGACTATGGCATTATCCCTGGCTCAATGGGAGCCAAGTCTTTCATTGTCAAAGGCAAAGGCAATCTTCAGAGCTTCTGTAGTTGTTCCCATGGTGCCGGTCGATCGATGTCGCGCACTGCGGCCAAAGACACCTTTTCTTTGGATGATTTCTTGGCTCAAACAGCAGGCGTGGAATGTCGCAAAGACCCCGAGTTGATTGACGAAATTCCGGCAGCCTATAAGCCGATCGAGCAGGTGATGGCCAACCAATCTGACCTGGTAGAAATTGTGGCAACCCTCAAGCAGCTTATCTGTGTCAAGGGTTAAACCAAAATCCCCCGATCAAAACCGGGGGATTAAACCTCAACTTAAATCTGGAAACTCTTGCTGGAGCGCCGGATGCACGATCTGGCCGTAGCTAACATTCAAACCCTTAGCCAAAGCCGGATTTTTATCTAGCGCCAACATGCCATCATTGGCTAACTGCAACACATAGGGAGCCGTAGCATTATTCAAAGCCTGAGTAGCAGTGCGGGGCACCGCCCCTGGCATATTTGGCACCCCATAATGCACCACCCCACATTCGGTATATGTCGGCTCGCTGTGAGAAGTAGGGCGCAGGGTTTCCATACAGCCCCCCTGATCTACCGCCACATCAATTAATACCGAACCTGGCCGCATTTGTTGCACAATCGGCTTGGTCACCAAAGTCGGTGGGCGTTTACCAGGAATCAAGACCGCCCCAATCACCAAATCGGCAGCAGTTACCGCCACTTCAATATTGTGGCTGTTGCTATATAAATAATTAACCCTGGCTCCAAAAATATTTTCTAAATAAGAAAGCCGATCGACATTCACATCTAAAATTTGGACATTGGCACCCAAGCCGATCGCCATCCGGGCTGCTTCCATCCCCACAATGCCGCCACCCAAAATGGTTACCTGCCCCGGAGCCACCCCTGGTACACCACTCAGCAACACTCCGCTACCACCCTGCTGAATTTCTAAAAACCTCGCCCCAAACTGGATCGCTAATCTACCAGCAATCACACTCATCGGCGCTAATAACGGAAAATGTCGCTCAGTGGTCTCCACGCTTTCGTAGGCGATCGCCTGTACTTCGCTAGCAATAAGCTGCTCAGTCAGTTTTCGGCCTGCTGCTAAGTGCAAATAGGTAAACAAAATGTGGCCGCGCTGTAAATAGCCATATTCCGAACTCAGCGGCTCTTTGACCTTTACCACCATCTGTTGCTGCCAAGCAGCCGCCGCCTCTACCACCTTACCGCCAGCTTGCTGATAATCGGCATCAGTAAAACCCGAACCCAACCCAGCATTACTTTCTACTGCTACTGTATGTCCCCGTTCTACCAAAGTTCTGACCACGCTGGGCATTAAACCCACCCGGAATTCCTGATCCTTGGTTTCTTTTGGTACGCCGATTTCCATGCAAGCCTCTGGGAATATATAAAAGTGGATTTTGTGTTGGTATCGGTTATTTTACTGCACATATTCTACTGTTCAGCGGCGCTCTCACCTGCAAACGAAATTGTTGAAACAACGATTTGTTAACCTTCTTCAATATTGCGCCGGTCATTGGGAAAAATAAGTATAATTGCTACAGACTTCCTCTAGATTTTGCGCATCGTGGATTCTTCTCTTTATCTTTCAACTCATCCGCCTGTTGTTCGCAACGAGCAATTTTCTACCCCCAAGGCCGGTACCGTGACGGTGCGCACCCTGGAGCAGGCCGATATTGTGCAGGCGGCCAACGTGATCGGCGATAGCTTTCAGATCGGTGCAGTTTTTGGTCGGTGGCTGATGCCGCTGTTTAAACTAGGTATTCGGGAAGACTTATACAGCCGTTGGCGAGAACAAGACCCCCAAAGAGCCGTGGCCTTGGTAGCCACCATTAGCCGCAACACTAACCAAGTAGTAGGGACGATCGAAGTCACCAATCGCGGTACGCTCTATCATGCCAGCTTAGCCAAACGCTATGCCTACATTGCTAACTTAGCCGTAGATGGCAACTATCGATCACTAGGTATTGGTCGGCAGATGGTCACCCAATGTGAGTCGATTGCTCGGGAATGGGGCTTTGGCTATATTTATCTCCATGTGATGGCCGAGAATCCAGCCGCCAATCATCTCTACCAAAAGCTGGGCTTCGAGCAACTATGCAGCGATCGCACCTGGCACTTCCTGCCCTGGAAGCGAGCCTCTCGATTATTTTTACGCAAGGCACTCTAAGATAACTTTCTGCCGAAGCATTTTGTTACAATCAGCACAAGATAGATATTGATCTCACGTCAGATCACTGTAAACAAAATGCCAGATCATTGCTCCTGCTCGGCCTGTGCCGATCGCCTAGCGTCTCCAGAAGAGAATCGACGTAGATTTCTTAAGTATTTAGTAGGAGCTGCTTCTTTTGGGGTGGCTGCCACCTTAGGTGTGCCTGCGGCTCGTGCCGAGAAGAAAGTTTTCAAGTCGCCCAAGGCATTGGTACTCAGTTGCATCGACTATCGTATTTTAGAAGCAGAAAGGTATTTCCTCTCTCTACAAAACCTGGGAAACCTCTACGATATGACCGCATTAGCCGGTTCTTCCTTGGCTTTGAGTGGAGTACCACACCAATCCGATGCTATGGCCTTTTGGGATCAGCTAGATATTTCTTATCGCCTGCATCACATCAAAAAAGTAATTATTCTGGATCACCAAGACTGTGCCGCATTTGCCTATAAAATCGATCCACAGCTCTCTGAAGATCCGGCTTTAGAACTCAAGACTCACCAAGAATCTTTGAGTAGAGCGCATTGGGCGATTCGGGACAAGTATCCAGATCTGAATATCGAGCTATATTTTGTGAATCTAAATGCCGAAGTACAGCCGATCGAAGCCCTGCCCAAAACAACTCCTTCGGTAAACCCTCCTCCAAAAGTAGCCTGAAGGTCGATTCTACAGTTAGACTTGAAATAACTGGGCATCTTACTGGGCATGATGTAATCAAGCATTGCCTTTCTGCCATTAGGCACAAGCATCCATCTACAACGAAAGTTAGTTATGAATCATCGTTCTGTCGTTCGACCATCAACCCACCGCCGCTCTTCAGCCTGGCGGATTCTGAGCGCCTTGATTTTAATGCAAGGAGTTTGGTCTGCCACACCAGCCTTGGCAGTCAAACCTGAAGCAGCCAAGTCCGAAGCAGTTAAGGCGACCAAAGAAGCCCCTTACGGTTACAGTCAACTGCTCAAAGATATTGACAGTGGCAAAATCAAAAAAGTTGATGTAGAAGAAAGTCGGCGGATGTTGCGGGTGACTTTTAATGGCGACGGCAGCAAAAAAGATATCTTGCTGTTCGACAACCCCGAACACAACAAACAGCTCTTTGAAAAAACTGATTTCTTTGGGCGGATGGAAAGAGGACGTGTCAGTCAGGAATCTCTGCCTCGGGGAGCCGACAACTCTGGTTTGCAGAGCTTGTTGTTGCAACTGGCTTTAGTAATGCTCTGTATTTTTGCTTTGTCGGTAATTATCAAGCGATCGGCCAATGCTTCCGGTCAGGCGATGAATTTTGGTAAATCTCGCGCCCGCTTCCAAATGCAGGCCAAAACCGGCGTGGTGTTTGACGATGTAGCCGGAGTAAACGAAGCCAAAGAAGAACTGGCCGAAGTAGTGACCTTTCTCCAACAACCCGAAAAGTTCACTGCCTTGGGTGCCAAAATTCCTCGGGGGGTCTTGCTAGTTGGTTCACCCGGTACCGGCAAGACCTTAATGGCCAAAGCCATTGCCGGTGAAGCCGGTGTGCCGTTCTTTAGCATTTCGGGTTCAGAGTTTGTCGAAATGTTTGTAGGTGTAGGTGCTTCCCGGGTAAGAGATTTATTTAAGAAAGCCAAAGAAAATGCCCCTTGTCTAGTTTTTATTGATGAAATTGATGCCGTCGGTCGTCAGCGCGGCGTGGGTATCGGTGGTGGTAACGATGAGCGGGAGCAAACCCTGAACCAATTGCTGACCGAGATGGATGGCTTTGAAGGTAACTTGGGGGTGATTGTGATTGCCGCTACCAACCGGCCAGATGTGTTGGATGCAGCGCTGCTGCGCCCTGGTAGATTCGATCGACAGGTTACGGTAGATCTGCCAGACTACAAAGGTCGGCTCTCGATTTTGCAAGTCCATGCCCGCACTAAAAAAATCGAAGAAGGTCTGTCTTTAGATGGCATTGCCAGACGCACTATTGGTTTTAGCGGTGCCGATTTATCTAATTTACTCAACGAGGCCGCTATTTTTGCTGCCCGCAGACGCAAAGACTTTATCTCGCTACAAGAAATCGATGATGCGATCGACCGGGTAGCTTTGGGGATGGAAGGCAAACTGTTTATGGATGGTAAAACCAAGCGCTTAATTGCCTATCATGAAATCGGTCATGCCCTGATGTCTACCTTGTTGCCAGAAGCCGACCAGCTCCAAAAAGTCACCGTGATTCCCCGTGGTCAGGCCAAGGGCGTATCTTGGTCTTTACCAGCTCAAGAAGAAGGGCTAGAAAGTCGCGGTAAACTACTGGCAGAAGTGACAGTATTTTTGGCCGGACGCGCCGCCGAAGAAGTAGTTTTTGGTAGTAGTGAAGTGAGCAATGGCGCAACCAGCGACATCCAGGAATTAACCAGAATAGTTCGTTCGATGGTTTCACGGGTGGGAATGTCTAGTTTGGGGTTAGTCGCGCTCAACACCGACGAGAAAGACTACTCCGAAGAAGTCGCTGCTCAGATCGATCGGGAAGTGCGCAAAATTGTGGGAGAGTGCCATGCCAAAGCCACTAGAACCCTACAAGAATATCGTCAGCTCATTGATGTGCTGGTAGATACTTTAATCGAAAAAGAAACGATCGATGGCGAAGAGTTCCGCCAAATTGTCGATAAATACTTGGCCGAGCATGACAAAGCGCCCCGCTTGGTTACCCCAATACCAGTTGCTGTGTAAGGCATGTTCGAGATCTTTCCTTTTGAGTTTTCTCTCGATGCTACTCAAGTAGCAGGCACTAGTCTCTGGTCTTTAGCCTGCTACTGGGCTTTATCGCCCATAAATGATTGGTTGATGCTGCGTCTACAGCAGTGGTTTAACTTCGCTGAACGCTCTTTGTATTTTTCTCAAGAAGAGTTCGATCGCACTAAGGTAGGCAGAGAATCGCAAAATGCTTTTTATGCCTCGATGTTGAGTATTGTGCCTTTTTTTGTGCTGGGTGGGTTGTTGAATTACGCGATCGAACACACCCTAGGAGCCAGTTGGCCAATTAGCCTGGGTGTAATTGGTTGTATGACAGGCGGCATATACGAGTTGGGTCGATATCAACAAGAAGACCAAGAAAACGATGAACCGTAGAGGCCGGTTTATCTAAAAACAACGCGCAGCAACAAAATCTCCAAACAAAACGCGCCGCTTTTACCAATACCGGTGCCCGGTTCTAAAACGTGGAGAATTTAGCGTTCGTCGTCTGCGGGGAAGAGTCGGATGGGCTGCCATTCTCTGATAGATTGAGTTACCGCATCACATCTGCCAGCGTCTCTTGAAAAAATTCATTTAGAGAAAGCCCAGTGGCTTGAATCATTGTTGATAGTACGCTAGTTTTAGCAAAAGAACAGTATAGTCCTGCTTCCAAGAACCAAGGTTCTCCTTGAGGGTCTATCCGAAAATCGAATAGGCTATAATGGCGGCAGCCTAGAGCAGTGTGGCATTTTCTGGCCATCGTCCACACCTTTTCAGTAATTGGATCGCTAGGATCAACAATCCAAGATTTAGTGTTGTTTTTAGCGGCAAAATCTAAATCGCCGTCGGCATTTTGCTTTAACTTATCAGCATAGCTCCGAATAGGTCTAGTAGCTGTATCTAGAGCATATTCCTCCAGCGGTAAGCAAATCAATTGATCATTCCGTACAATAATCCCACAGCGTACTTCTCGCCCCAGCTCGATGAATTTTTCTACTAGTATTTCATTAGTATAAGTTAGAGCTGTTTTTAGCGCTATGTCTAAACCTGCGATATCTTTTACCAGAGTAACTCCTAAAGAATTATCTGTATTTAAAGGCTTAACTACGATCGGTAATTTTAAGGTAGGTTGATCGCCTGCTTGCAAAATTTCTCCAGCCGGGATTGGCACTCCAGCAGCAGCAACTACCGATCGAGTTTTGACCTTATTGGCTACTAGCGCCATTAACTCTGCTGCATTTCCCACGTAGGGGATTTGGAGTAGATCAAACAGGGTACGATATTGAGTCATTCCTGGAATGCAAAACATTTGAGGTACTACCACATCAATCTGCAAATCGGTCAGTATTTTTATAGCAGTAGCGATCGAGTTTGATTGGACGGCGGCTATCGACTTTAGATCTAATGAATCTGGGAATCGCCACTGTCGATCTGGTGAAATGTATGCGATGTAGAACTTATATTGATCGGGATTAGCCGTATTCACTAAGCAATCTTGGGCATAAAGCCTTGATAGGTCGCAGTAAAATTCACTCTCTGCTGAACCCACCAAATGTAGAACCCTTAATGGTTTCATAATTAGTCTCCACCAACTTCTACCAGTTTGCCAATATTGAAATCAATCCGGATCCATTCTTTAGGGTGGCGCAAATTGCCCCAAAGCAACAGTGGAATTTGCCAGTGATGCACCAATAAAAACGGTAGAGGATCGTTCCAGTCAAAGATCGCATCTTTACCTTGAGCAATAATTTGTAAGCGCTCCCAAGTTTGAGATGGCGACCAGAGATGTGTTAATAAACGCCAAATTTCATGATAAATCCAGTATGTCGGGCGGCTAGCTATTAGGGGTTGTACTGTTTTAGACATGGGTTCTGAGTTCAAGTAGGCCATAGCCACATCAGGATTATCATAAAACATCGTAATTGCTGAATGAGTGCGGGGATTGCATTCGATCGCATACACCTCTCCATCATCACTTGCCCGAATGAAATCCAGAGAAATTTGACCGGTCAGACTTAAATTACTCGCAAACTGTCGAATCCAGTTCTCAATTTCTGGTTGATCAACATGTTCGTAGTTTACTTGGAATGCCGAAGATTCACAGCAGCAGTGCAATTGTAAGTGACCATCTCGAACTGTACTGTGGGTACAATATTCTTGCCCTGGAATATACTCTTGCATTACCCAAGGCTTACTTGGCGAAATTGGCAAAGATCTAACGAAAACTGCCGTCTTAGCCGGAGTTTCGCAGGGTAACTTAGTCAAGTCTAACCGCCTAACCGAATCATAAGGAATACTCTTGAGAATATACTTACGCTGGGTATTGGTGAAATCAAAATCAATTACCTGCTGAGCATCAGTTATCTTGTAAGACTTTGGTGCTTTTAACCCCAAAGTTTGTGCAATAGTCGCAAATTCATACTTATCATCCAGCTGCTGTAGGGTATCGATATCTAAGTGCATGACAGCACAATGGTTATTTAAAACTTTTTGCACTGCGGCATCATAGTAGCTAGCTACTGGGCTACAAACTGGCACGTAAATATTGACCTTTTCCTTTTGAACAATCTCTAATAAAGCCTCAGAATACTTCGCCGTCTGTGGATTAGGGACTGTGTAGAATTTATCGACAGCCCAAGAGTAACGATGACCCGTTAACCAATACTTATGAGTCTCCAGTAAAATCACTCGATGACCAGCCCCGTAGAACGATCGAGCTAACTGAAGTGCCTTAGTCATTTTACCCCCACTAATCAAAATGGTTTGCGGTGAATCTAAACTGGGAATTGGCGATCGCCATGGCTTCAAAACCATCACTCGAAGTAAAGCTCCTAGAGTCAGTACTAGGTTAAAAGGCAGCACCAACATCAACATTACTAAAGTTGTAATGGTTTTGACTTGAGAACTAATCAAGTTAATGGAAGTTATAGATATAGCCATCATTACACCCGCCTAATTAAGGTTAAGCCATCTCGTAAGGGCAGCAATACCTGCTCCACTCGTGGTTCATCAATTACAGCTTGGTTAAATTTGGCGATCGCTATGCCATTGTCAGAGGCCGAGCTTGATAGATATGGCTGCCCCTGCATTAGCGTATTGTCAGCACAGATCAAGCCATCAGCGGCTAGTAGAGAAGTATTCAACAGCAAATTTAGGTAATCAATGTATCCAGGTTTATCCGCATCAATAAAAACTAGATCAAATACTTCGCCCGCAGTAGCCAACTGCTGCATGGTTTCCAGCGCTGGCGCTACTCGCACTGATATTTTATATCCGACGACAGAATCGTTAAAGCACTGCTGGGCAAACTTTGCTGCATAGGGATCTACTTCGCAGGCCACTACTTCACCATCTTTGGGCAGTGCTTCGGCCATTGCTAGGGCCGAATAACCGGTGAACATACCTACTTCTAGCACCCGGCGAGCTTTGGTCAAGTGAACGAGGAACTTTAACATTTGACCTTCCACATGGCCAGAAAGCATCTCTTGTTCGAGAGGTCGAACAGTAGCGCCATCGGCAAAGTGGCCTGTCCAATCTTCAGTTTGAGTACGCTGTACCAGCTTAGCCAAATCTGGCGATTCGGGAGTGGTACATCTGTCTAAGTAGGCATCTAAACCATTAGCCAGCTCATAAGCTTGCTGAAGTTCAGCTTTGAAAGCCGGTTCTGAAGAAGACACTGCTTGCTGAGTTAGTATCTCTAGCTTGGCTGCCAAGATACCGATCGGAGTAACTGGCCTCATAGCTACACTCTCGCCTCAGTTTTTTCTAGCACCAAGTACATGTTTTGACCGTCGCCTTGGCGGGGAAATTTCTGACAAATTTCTCGATGAACAATTAAAACCTGATCTAATTCGGCACGAGTTAAGTCGTTCATAAAAACGCAACTCCCAATAGGTCTTGGGGCTGCTGCTCGTTGTAGACCATCCCGAGTACGGCTGATGGAGGTGGTAGCTTTCCAAAGCAGTTCTGGAGTGAGGTACTGGCTGTCAATTGCTAGCCCAAGCCGACTCATTAAGCCCAAGATTCGATCACGGTCTAACTCCGAAATGTAGCCGCGCTGTTGAGCTATCGTAGCAGTGAAGGCCATATCAATACTGACACTGTGGCCATGGAACATAGGTGGTTCTGGAGTTAACTCTAAAATTGGACTCCAGGTGTGGCCATAGGCGATTACTCGGTCTAGGTCTAACTCATGCAAGTTGGGTACTTCTAATGTGAGCATAGACTGAATAGCAATGTATGTAAGCCGGTGAGCTACTTCACATAGTTTATCTGTGCCATTCACATGTCCAAAATGGCTCTGGAGTAATGCTTCGCCGTAATTTTCTAACAGCTCAAAAATCTCTTTGTTGCCTACTACTGCAATCTTAATTAGCTCAGCCATTCCATTACGGACTTGATCGATCGGCAAGGTTTGCAAAAATGAGAAGTCCAAAATAACTTTTTGGGAGGCATGGTAAGCGCCGAGTCTGTTCTTCAACTTGCCATGATTCACCGCTACTTTGATTGCAACACTGGCATCAATCAAGCCAATTAGGGTAGTGGGAACTCGAATGTAGTTAGTTCGACGACGGTAGGTGGAGCAAGCAAAACCGGCTACATCGGTAGTTAATCCACCACCAACTACCAAGACTGGTTCCTTGCGTACTAATCCAAAATCAATAAACGCATCAATAATTTTTTCTGCTGTTTCTAGAGTCTTGGCTGTCTCATTAATGTTTACTGGAAACACGGTTAGCTCAATTTCATAATGCTGAAAATACTCTTGTATTTGCTCACTATACAGGCCATAAACTGCCTGGTCTACCACCATTAAGCAACGACCAAAAGAAAGATAGCTATCAGCAATTTCAGGATTTGCAACCCTGAAAGCACCCTCTACGTAGAGTAAGCTGAAGTCTATTTTTTCATATCCTTCAACATGAAAAGCATTATCGGTAGATGTAAAAGACGCTTGGATGCCACTCATAAATTCTTAGTACTGGTAAATGAATCGATCAAGGTATATCTCACTCTCAAAACTGTCCATACACAATATCGTATACATAGTTAGTCGAGAGGAATAATTAGCTGAAATGAGGAGGATGAATTGTCTGAAAATTGGAAATCCGCAAGAAATCTGAGCTTGAAGATTGCTCAGCTATACTCTTACCCTTGTAAGGTAACGGATTTTTTTCTTTTATTCAATAAAAATTTGCTTCATTTTCGATAAATCGCGTGGCTTGGGGGGACGTTTAGCCACTCGTCGCTTAGGAGGTACTCATGCTGATCATGGAGTTTGTTATCTTCAGCCCAAAGGAGTAGCCTTTGATCAGTTGATTGATGAATTGGCAAATGAGCAGATTCTGCGGATTTGGACACAGGGAATTCACCGTTTGTCTGTAAATGGAGTTTTACAGCCACCAACAAAATTTGCGCCTTGCTATGCGGCACCATCTGGAGCCACTGAGATCGCTAGATACCTGGGGGAAAATTTGGAGATTATTTATAGTCAAGCCATAACTGCAATTTCACCGATTAGCGTGGAATCAGCTTTTCTATCTGGCTCGGCTGTAGCTGAAAAAATTTTGGATATTTGATGTTCATGCTGCTTTTTTACTAATTCATATCACTATCCATAACCGTCCACCATCCACTTGAGAATACCTAAGATGCGATCGAGGGGGTCGAGAGAATACTCAGTGACATCAACTGTCAAATCTTTACCGGTAAGCTTCAAGAACTGCCATTGGGTGCCCGTGGTAACACTGCCATAAATTGTGGGGACTTCTTGACCATTGGCTGCATTGAATTTCTGGGCAGCAATCATCTCGGCAGCACATTGACCCCAGCCAGCATTTAGTTCACCCTTTTTGGCCTCAATGATGATGATGGCTGGGGCTTCAATAACAAATTCAGAGAGCGATCGAGTAAGCAAAAAATCACAGACACCGTTTAAGCCCGACTCTATATCGATACTAAAGTCGCTGCCTGAAAATAAACTGACTTGGCAATCGAGAAGTTCTCGAAACTCAAACAGCAGAGGGGCAATAATTAACTCAGAACGAACTTTCTCCGTTCCCAATGCGGCTGCAAGGGGAGCTGATTTCTTCAGCAGGTTAATTAGCCAATCTCCAGGAGTCAGGGGGGGTAAATCAGTGAAAAAAACGTCCATTAAGACCTGAAGCTCAAACTGCTGCTTGACCTGAGCAAGTGTAAAATTACTGTAGGGCATGGTAGGATGAGGAGGGGATTAAGATCAATAATATGACCTTTGCTAGTGACTCTATAGAGGGCATCATAGACATCTTGATCGAGTGTGATGGTCATTTTCTTGTGCATGGGCTGCTCAGAGAATGAGATGGTTACATATTAACACGTACAGTAATACGTGTGTTTTTGTAAAACTGCTAAAAGCCAGTAAAACACGTTGTTCTTCGATAGCTCCGCTTGCGCCGATGGCGATCGATCGAATTTGAGCAACATCCAAGCACCGGCAGTGGGATCAAGATAGATTGTCATATAATCGAAAAAGCCCCCACCAAAAGCGCCTCGCGTAATCTGAAGAAACCTCAAATTCGTGAGCGGCGTGTGAAGGCAAGGCTTTCTCGGTAGCTTGTGCCATAGGCGATCGAACAGACTGTTCACAGCAGCACAATCAGAAACCGAAATAACTTATGAACACAGGATACCAACATGACTGATGACGAGCTGAGAACATTAGTAGGAAACTTGGCGGTAGCAACAGCCAGTAACACCGAAGCTAATAGAGAGCTAAGAGCCACAGTAGAAAGTCAGGGACGAATTAATGCTGAAGCAGTTATAAGTCAATCTGAGTCCATCAGGGAAATAATAGCCACCGTAGAAAGACAAGCCCAAGGTGCAGCAGACCAGTCGCGTGTCACCGCCGAAGGCTTGGCTAGCTTGAGAGCCAGTATAGAAATCCAGCTTACTGCCATTGAGAATCAACGAGAGAGCATTGGTTCTAATGCCCAACTGATGGCGGACTCGATGGAAATGGCTGCCGTAGCATTACGGATGTCTGCCGAAACTACCCGAAACATTGATAGGTTAGAACACAACATTGACAGGTTAGAGCAGATGATGGGAATCGTCATTAGGGATAATCAGGCAGATCGCACAAGAATCACCAAACTAGAAGGGCAGAATTAAAATCTCTATACAGACATCCAACCCTGCTGTTTTATTGCTGTTTTCGTTGGGCGTTAACTGCTGCCGCCCGATCGAACGATGGACAAATATCACCAAATTGACAATTTTCGCAAGCAGGTTTGCGGGCATTGCAGACTGCCCGCCCATGATAGATCGTCATAATCGAATAATTTTCCCAGTCCTTCTGGGGTAGCAGCTTCATCAATTCCTGCTCAATTTTTAGTGGGTCAGTATTTTTAGTCAAGCCCCACAAATAACTAATCCGTTTCACATGGGTATCTACCGTCACCCCCTCAATAATGCCGTAAGCATGAGCCAGAGTGACATTCGCCGTTTTACGAGCAACCCCTGGCAAAGTGAGCAGCTCAGTCATCACCGCTGGCACTTCACCACCATAGACATCTACAATGCGGCGACAGGCTCCTTGGATATTTTTGGCCTTGTTGCGATAAAAACCAGTCGATCGCACCAAATCTTCTAGCTCACTCAGGTCGGCAGCCGCCATACTGGGCGCATCAGGAAACCGCCCAAACAGCTTAGGCGTAACTATATTTACCCGCTCATCGGTACATTGTGCCGACAAAATGGTGGCTACCAACAACTGCACCGGAGTCTGATAATCTAGGCTACAAGTGGCATCTGGATAATGCTGGTGCAAACGGCGCATGATTTCTAGCGCCCGTTGTTTTTTGGGGAGTTTAACGCTGGCTGGCATTTTACTTGAAGAACTGCTGAACGGTAGTGAGGTTTGCAGTATCGCGAATCACCAAGAATACGCCTAAGCCTAACAGCAAAGCCAAACCAGTCTGCATCACTGTTTCCTGAATTTTGGTGGGTAAAGGTTTGCCCAGCAAGGCTTCGATTAACAAGAAAGCCAACTGTCCGCCATCTAAAGCTGGCAGAGGCAAAATGTTCATCACGGCTAAGTTGATGCTAATTAAAGCAGCGAACTGAATCAAACCACTGGCATCGGAGTTGGCAATATTGGCCCCGATTTCTACGATTTTAATCGGACCAGCGACCTGACCAGCGGTTTCACCAAAGTTGGTGACAATTTGCGCCAAGCCTTTGACCGTTAAGACAATTACTCTCTCGAACTCCTGCGCACCCTTGGCCAAAGCATCGACAATTCCAGTAGCTCGATCGCGGACAACAATAGCATTAGGAGCAAGTTTGACCCCAATTTGACCTTTGCCACTAGTACCACCTTCGGGAGTGACATCGATCGAAACCAGTTCACCACCCCGTTGGATTTTTAAATTCAAGGGCTGACCAACATGAGTCTGAATACTATCCATCAACTCATTGATTGCCGTGGCCTTGGCCGCTAGCTCTTGACCACCCACCGACAGCACCACATCATTGGGCTTCAATCCAGCTTTGGCCGCAGCACTACTCAGACTAGAAGCGATATCATTAACCACCACTCCAGGTTGGTAATTGAGGCTAGGAGTGCCGATGAATCCGACCTGAGTGACTAATAAAAAGTAGGCAAATAATAAATTGGCGATCACCCCAGCACTAATTACAATCACTCGATCGAGAATCGGGCGGTTGCTGAGCAAGTTGGGGTCTTCGGGAGGAATGCCGCTTTCGGGGTCGTCGTCGGGGAAACCGACAAAGCCACCGAGGGGCAAAGCGCGCAGGGCATATTCGGTTTGCTCGCCCTGGTATTTCCACAAAATTGGACCAAAGCCGATCGAAAACTTGTTGGCGTAAATTCCTTGTAGTCTGGCAGCCAGAAAGTGGCCTAGCTCATGGACAAAAATTAGAACGGCGAGAACAGCAATGGCAGCCAGGATGGACATGGGCGAGATTGGTAATTTTGCTTACACTCCATTCTAATAGAGAATCTAGTCCTCGCACACTTGTGCTGTACAGCAATTTATGGTGCTAGGACGCTCAATTTTTTCCAGTGGTTGCTCAGTGCGCTCACAGCAATTTATGGTGCTAAGCAAGGTTGATGCTGGGGGACTAGCCCCCCAGACCCCCCAGCAGAGGGCGGAACGCCGCCCTCCACACCTCCCGCGTAGGGTTGATCTTGCGCCCGAGATCAACCCTTACGTAGGGGAGTTTGAGGGGAGGCGTTCCGTCCCCTCAATGGGGGGCGTGGGGGTCAGAACCCCCACATTCCATGCCTTACAGCTAGTAATTCCAAACTTAGATTCCTGGCTGAAACATCCTCAATCAACTATTCATACTCAGACATAGAGGGACAGCTACACACCAAGTTCCGATCGCCATAAGCCTGATCAATCCGGTTCACCGTTGGCCAAAACTTAAAGCTTTTTAAACCAGCAACCGGGAAAACCGCCATAGCCCGATCATAAGGACGATCCCAATTGGCATCGACCAAATCAGCCAAAGTATGAGGAGCATTCTTCAACACATTATTAGCGCGATCGACCTCCCCATTTTCCACCGCAGTAATTTCATGACGAATCGCAATCAACGCATCACAAAAGCGATCGAGTTCCGCCAAAGACTCACTTTCAGTAGGTTCTACCATGACAGTGCCCGCTACTGGCCAAGAGACAGTAGGTGGGTGGAAACCATAGTCAATCAAACGTTTAGCAATGTCATCCACATCCATATCAGCAGTTTTCTTAAACTCCCGTAAGTCCAAAATACACTCATGAGCAACCAAGCCCCGATTGCCCGTATAGAGAACTTGATAGTAGCCCTCCAAGCGTTTGGCGATATAGTTAGCATTCAAAATTGCCACCTGGGTCGCTAGTTTCAAACCATGACCGCCCATCATTTCGATGTACATCCAAGAAATCGGCAGAATACTGCTGCTGCCCCAAGGTGCCGCCGATATCGCTCCGATCGCTTGCTCACCCCCGACTTTGATCAGCGGATGTCCGGGTAAATAAGGAGTCAAATGGGCAGCTACCCCGATCGGACCCACCCCCGGACCGCCGCCACCATGGGGAATACAAAAAGTCTTGTGCAAATTTAGATGACAAACATCGGCACCAAAGTCACCCGGACGACAGAGACCAACTTGGGCATTCAAGTTAGCGCCATCCATATAAACCTGGCCACCCTGGTCATGAATAATCTGACAGATTTCGCGAATCGAAGATTCAAATACCCCATGAGTAGAAGGATAAGTGACCATTAATGCCGCCAAATTGGCTTGATGCTCGATCGATTTAGCCTGTAAATCAGCCACATCAATATTTCCTTGATCGTCACATTTCACCGGTACCACCTGCATCCCAGCCATCACAGCGCTAGCGGGATTGGTGCCATGAGCAGACTGGGGAATTAAGCAAATATTCCGCTGAGTATCACCGCGCTGTAGGTGATATTCCCGAATTACTAACAGACCAGCATATTCACCCTGAGAGCCAGCGTTGGGTTGCAAAGAAATCCCGGCAAAACCAGTAATTTCCGACAGCCACTGTTCTAACTCCTCACAGAGCATGGCGTAGCCCTGAGTTTGACTAACCGGGGCAAAAGGATGAATCTGGCCAAACTCTGGCCAAGTTACCGGCAACATCTCAGCAGTAGCATTCAGCTTCATGGTGCAAGAACCCAGCGGAATCATGGCTTGCGCCAGAGATAAATCTTTGGCTTGCAGGCGGTTGATGTAACGGAGCAACTCAGTTTCGGAATGATAATTATTGAAGACTGGATGAGTTAGGTAGTCATTTGCTCTCACCAATTCAGGATGAGGATGAGTTTTTAGGGTTAAGGCTTCGGCGATTTCGCTAAAGGTGAAATCCACCTGATCTGCCAATAACGCCCATAGATCAATCACATCTTGTTTGCTACTGGTTTCATCCAACGAAATACCAATGGTCTGAGAGTCGATCGATCGGAGATTAACTTCATGCTGCACAGCTTTGATAATCACCGACTCGGCATTTGATACTGAGATAGTCACCGTATCAAAGAAATGCTGCTGGGACACCGGCAAGCCCAGCTTGTGGCAACCCGCTACCAAAATTTGGGTGAGGCTATAAATGCGGGTGGCGATCTCTTTCAAGCCCGTTGGCCCATGATACACCCCATACATCCCGGCCATAATCGCCAACAACACCTGAGCCGTACAAATATTACTGGTAGCTTTATCGCGGCGAATATGTTGCTCGCGGGTCTGGAGCGACAGCCGCATGGCCATATTGCCCCGTTGATCGCGCGAAACCCCGACCAACCGACCGGGTAACTGGCGTTTGTAATCTTCCTTGGTGGCAAAATAAGCCGCATGAGGGCCGCCATAGCCCAAGGGCACGCCCAGACGTTGGCTACTGCCCACCACAATATCGGCACCCAAAGCTCCCGGCGCAGTCAACAGCGTCAGACTCAACAGATCGGCAGCCATAGTAACAATTGCCCCGGCAGCGTGGGCAGCAGTGATGGTCGATCGATAGTCATGCACTGCCCCATCTACGGCAGGATACTGGAGCAATATCCCAAAATAGCCCTGGCTAAAATCAATTTTTTGCCAATCGCCCACCACAATTTCAATCCCCAACGGCTGGGCACGGGTCTGCAATACATCAATGGTTTGAGGGAAACAATCTGCCGAAACCCAATATCGTTGTAGTCCTTTTTTGGTTTGAACCCCATAGCTCATGGTCATGGCTTCGGCGGCTGCGGTGCCTTCATCTAACAACGAGGCATTGGCGATCGACATCCCAGTCAAATCCATCACCATGGTCTGAAAATTCAGCAATGCTTCGAGACGACCTTGGGAAATTTCTGGCTGATAAGGAGTGTATTGGGTATACCAACCAGGGTTTTCTAAAATATTTCGTTGAATCACCGCTGGTGTAATGCAGTTGTAGTATCCAAGACCAATAAAGGAGCGAAAAACCTGATTTTGACTAGCAATTTCTTTCAATCTGGCCAATGCGGCTTTTTCGGTGGTGCCACCATGAATCTCTAAAGGTTGGTGGAGCTGAATATCAGTAGGTACCGCACAGGCGGTCAGCTCGTCTAAACTCTCAAACCCCAACAAGGACAGCATTTTACGCACATCCACAGCCTGGGGGCCGATGTGTCTGCCGATAAACTCGGCTCCGGTCTGCCAAGGCTGCTTGGATTCGATTACGCTAGACTGCTCTACTGGAGAGGATTTCAGGGGAGATTGAGTCATAGATCAATAATAAAATTTAAGACATTCTTCATAAAGAATAAGCGGAAACCTGTTGCAAATGGTGCGACTCTTCCTACTTTTTTGATCAATTATTAAAAAATTCAGTACTTTTTAAGGTAAGGTTGTAGTATCGGGTGCCCTCACATTTAGGTGAAGCTATGTCTAATCAGAGCGTCTTACTCGATTTACCACCACTGACAGCAGCAATTGATCAGAATCCATTGCAACTGCAAGGTAACATGGATTTGTTGACTGCCATTAGGTTGATGGATCTGTCATCTCAGGGTAAGTACCTGCTGATTATGACAGACGAAATTTTTCAGGGAATTTTCACCGATCAAGATGTGGTCAAAGCAGTCGCCACTGGCCAAGATTTAAGGCATACCACTCTGGCGGATCTGCTGCCGAATCAATCGATCTCTTTGACCATGGATGCCGATCAAACTATTTTGACGGCCTTGGCAGTTTTGTACCGTCACCAGTTGGCCTATTTACCGGTTCTGACGGTGACAGGGCAGGTGTTGGGAGTAGTGACCCAAACCACGCTGTTGCAGACTTTAAATCGTATCGAAGAACGCACCGCTGCTGTGGCTTTAGCTAATGCTCAGCTAGAACAAGAAATTGCTGAGCGACGGCGGATTGAGGTATCACTGCAAGAAACTACCGATCGCTATCGATCGATTATGGCTGCTTTGGATACGGGCATAGTTTTTCAAGGGACTGATGGTGGTATTTTAACCTGCAATCCCAGTGCGGCCAAAATTTTGGGCATGTCTATGGCCAGCGTAGTAGAGAGTTCCTCTTTTAGTCAGCATTGGCATCCCATTCACGAAGATGGTTCACCGTTTCCTGGTGCTGAGCATCCCTCAATGTTACCGCACTTTCTGCGCGCTCAGCGTTTAGAGATTTTGGGTACATTGGCCAGTGGGATTGCTCACGATCTGAATAATATTTTTACGCCAATTTTGGCTGCCTCACAGTTGTTGCCTGTGGCAATTCCCCATTTGGATGGTCGGGGTCTGCGGTTGGTGAAGATGCTCGAAGAAAGCGCCCACCGAGGGAGTGATTTGGTGAACCAAATTCTGGCTTTTGCCCAAGGCAGTGAAAGTGAGCACAAGTCGATCGAAATCATCCCTGTTCTTTCTTCGGTATTGTGTGTAGCACGTCAAACTTTTCCGGGTTCGATCGAAGTAATCGAAGATTTTGCTGATCAACCATTGCGGTTGGTAATGGCCGATTCTACCCAAATTCATCAGGTACTAATGAACCTGTTGGTCAACGCCCGCGATGCGATGCCTCAGGGTGGTCGGTTAAAGATTATGGCCAGAAATCTAGATTTAGATGCTAATGCTAGCAATGTTCATATCGATGCCCGGAGTGGCTCTTATGTGGCGATCACTGTGAGTGACAGTGGCATGGGCATTCCTCGTCAGCATCTAGAGAAAATCTTCGACCCGTTTTTTACCACCAAGGGAACCAATCAAGGCACTGGTCTAGGGCTTTCTACTGTAGTCACCATTCTCAAAAACCACGGTGGTTTCCTACTGGTTAACAGCGAAGTCGGCCAAGGCAGTGATTTTCAAGTCTGTCTACCCTGCCACGATTAGGCTGGTGAATCCCGGATTTTCTTGGCTGTGCGCAGAATTTGTCCGGCCAATATGGCCGCCCCAAAACCATTGTCGATATTTACTACCCCCACCCCAGCGGCACAGGAATTAATCATAGTTAACAGCGGTGCCAGCCCCTGAAAGTGTGCCCCATAACCCACACTAGTGGGCACGGCAATCGTGGGACAATCTGCTAGTCCTGCTACCACACTAGGTAAAGCCCCTTCCATCCCCGCGACGACAATTAGCACATCAGCTCGATCGATCACTTGGCGATTGTTCAACAGTCTTTGGATACCAGCAACCCCTACATCCCACAGTTTTTCTACTTTAAAGCCACAGAGCTGCGCCGTACAAGCGGCTTCTTCGGCCACCGGTAAATCGGCGGTTCCCGCCGTCAAAATCGCGATTGTCCCTGCCGCTGTGATCGGAATTTGGGCTGGATGCAGCGCACTAATCCGCGCCTCTGGGTAATATTGCAAATCTGGAATCAAACTGCTCAATTCGGCCTGGACTTCTGGTGAGATTCTGGTAGCCATCACTACTGGGTGCTGGTCACGCATCTGCTGCATAATTTTGACAATCTGGGTCACAGTTTTACCCTGACCAAAAATTACTTCTGGAAAGCCAGTACGGGCTTGGCGAGTGCGATCGATTTTGGCAAAGTCTTCAACTTGACTGTATCCTTGAATTTTTTCCTGGGCTAGATCTGGAGAGAGCTTACCCGCAGCTACGGCCTGCAAAATTTCGGCTAACGATTCACCCATATTCAATCTTTCACTAAAACAAAAACACTACCTTGGTTGCCGCGACTAATCCGCATGGTTTGATCCAAATAGGTGGTATCGAGCCAGCTATCAGCGTTGAGATTATTGATAGGGAAATCGATCGCTGGCAGTTTTTGGCCACCATTGAGTCGATCGATCCAAGCCGTCGGCGAACGATAATCTAACATTTTTTGCAGTCCGGCAATAGAGCGGACAAAGTTTACCTGTACCCGCTGAGCATTAAGGGGGGTAAATTTGGCCACTATGCTCACCAAGCTACTGAGGTAGGGCAAGCTATTCACTTCAGCAATGTTGTAGACACTGCTGGTATCGGTGCGGATGCATTGGTAAATGTTGCCAAGCTGGGAGAGCGGGATGCGACCTAGATTCAAAAGGCTGCTGCTGGTGGTATAAATTAAGCGCCAATCGCCGTTGAGTAGGGCTGGGTTTTCAATAGGTTTGGGAGTAGGGTTGAAGGCTTCGGTGCGGATTATTAGGGTATCGATCGATTGTTTTTCGCTGTCACTAGCGGTTAATCCCCGATTTTTGCTGGCCAGGATGTCTAGCAGGTCTGTTTTGGCTGTCATATTTTAAAATTGGCTAGCACAACCATCAGATCATAGACCAGAAATGATGAGATACAATGTTCCTTAATCATCTATTAAATCTATCCAATTGGCAGAAAACTATGATCGTAACTACAGGAAATGATGTTGCTGGGCACTCCATTAAGTCTTACTTAGGGGTAGTGCGAGGGATAGTGGTGCGCTCTCCGACAATCGGCCAAGGGGTGATGGGTGGTTTGAAGCAGATTGTGGGTGGCAATAATGAAACCTATGCCAAGGTTTGCGAAACTGCTCGCCAAGAATCATTCGATCGCATGGTGCAACATGCTCAGTCTCTGGGCGCTAATGGCATTATCGGGATGCGCTATGATGCCACCGAGTTTTCGGATGCAGTCACCGAAGTTTTGGCCTATGGGACTGCTGTTAAGCTGGATTCCTAAAATTTAAGGGGTATTGGGTCAAATAATTGTAGGAATGAAAACGATGGTAACCACATTAGCAATTTCCAAACAAGTTAATAGCTTGCAAGAAGTAGAAACAAAATTTTCTGCCCAGCAAACTACTAGTGATGGCTTTTTTACTGAATGGTGTGAAGATCTGCCTGAAATAACTGAGCTAGAAAAAGAACGCTGCGATCGAATTAAGGAACGCTATCTTTATCATCGGCATCGTGGCCATATTGGGGAAGGCATTGTTAATCAAATTGTGATTACTCCTTTACTGGAAATGGCCAAATTATATGATCCACCCTTCGATATTGAATCAGAATATCCTGTACAAATCGAAGAGATAGAAACTGAAGAAGATGAAGAAGTTATTTACAGAGGCAAAATAGATACTCTGGTGATTCAGGATAGCTTGTGGGTACTGGTGATAGAATCTAAAGGGAAATCTTTCAGCATTGAATCAGGTATGGCTCAGGCACTTACTTATATGCTGGTGAGTCCCAACAAACCTCGTCCTACTTATGGAATGATTAGTAATGGTGGTTTTTCTATTTTCGTGAAAGTGACGCAGGAGAAAGTTGTTCAATATCAATTTTCTAATGACTTCTC
>JANNEH010000046.1:0-35982 GCA_031378405.1 Synechococcales cyanobacterium OTE_75_metabat_409 | reverse complement strand
ACGGTCTCTCGCCTGCGCTACCGAGCAGACAAACTGGAGTTTGATGGCAAGGTTCTCAGCGGTACAGGTGTGCGAGTGACTAATGATCCGTTCTCGCCACCCCAGATAGAGCTACGCGCCGATCGAGCCACCTTTAAAAACGTTGGGCCGGGTCTAGATCAAATCAATGCCGAAAATGCCCGCGTCACTATTGAGCAAAATGTTAATATACCTTTGGTAGTGGCTCAATTGGCAGTGGGAAGGGAAGCCCCAGATAATAATCCCTTTGGTACTGGCTATGATAATGACGAGCGCGGCGGTCTATTTTTTGAGCGTAATTTCAAACTTTATTCCAGTCCCAGCCTAGAATGGAAGCTCACACCCCAATATTACGCCCAACGGGTGATTGTCAAAGATAAATTATTGAGCCTTGATTCGGTAGGGGTAAAAACTTCTTTGAATTCCAGATTGGCAGCGGGTACCAGTTTTGAGGCTACGGCTGCTCTGACTAGTTTAGAACCCAGTACGGTTGGTAATAGTCTTCGATCGAAGTTGGCCCTAACCCAAGATTTAGATCTGCCCACTGGTAAACACAAAGTGGTAGCCGAATCAGTTTACCGGGAAAGAGTTTTCAATGGTACTCTGGGTTTTCAGGATATCCAGAGTAGCCTGGGTATTGGGATTACTTCTCCAAAAATTGCCTTGGGGGATACTGGTTTTAAATTTGACTACAATGCTGGTTTTAGGCTGTTAAATGCTGGCACCGATCGAGTCGGACTTGGTGCTAGCGATGGCCTCGTTACCTTGGGTCGCTTTCAGATGGGTGCCAATCTTACTAAAAGTTGGCGGCTGTGGGAAGGCCTTGGCCCAGATCCCAACGATCGATCTACTTACAATTACAGCCCCGTACCAGTGGTGCCCTATTTGCAGCTCAATACTGGTCTGAATGCCAGAGTGGGTAGCTACACCAACGGGGAAAGCCAGTCCCTCTATGGCTATGGCGTCAGTTTACAGGGACAGGTAGGGAATTTTACTGCGCCTGTTTTCGACTACACGGGTTTTAATATTGGCTATTCACAGGGTTTCTTGAGTGGTACTTCGCCGTTTTTGTTTGATCGATTTCTAGATACTCGGGTGGTGACGGCGGGGATTAACCAGCAGTTGTTTGGCCCATTACGTCTGGGTGTACAAACTTCGATCAATATAGATACTAGTCGCCCGATCAGTACAGACTATTATTTGGAATACAGTCGTCGCACTTTCAGCGTCCAGCTGCGCTATAACTCGGTGCTGCAATTGGGTTCGATCGGCTTTAAGCTGAATGATTTAGATTGGCGTGGTCAGGCTGATCCCTTCTAGCCCAAAGTACACCTGTTTACCTGATTCTGTGGAGAATAAATACATCAACGCTATTTGGCGATGCCCAAAGAGCCTCCAGCCTGGGATTGGTCTAAAGTGCTCTTTTCTAGTGAAATTCCTGCCACACTTAGCTTTAGTACCTGGGGTAAATATAGCCCAATCACGATAAACATCAGCGAACCAAACGTCAATGCAAAGTAGGAAGTACCTTCAATCCCTTTACTACCAGGGTTTTTGGTAATATTCTCGGCAACCAGCTTTTTCACTTCTGCCATTTTTTTACTGTCAATTTTAATATCTAGCCCATCTAGCTTATCTAGAGGTTCATCTTTACTAGAAAATGATTCGTTTTTCAATGGGTCTAGTTTTTTCTTTTCTGCCTCAGGCACTTTGTCTTTCACCAACTTCAGCGAACTTTCTGTGATACTCCAGGAAGGCAGCTTAGTTAAGGGAGGTAAATTAAAATAAAAAGAGCTTTGAGCTAGTGCGAATATCCCAAATGACAAGATAAGAATGATTCTTTGCCCCAACCAAGTCTCGGTTAGTGGCTGGTACTGTTTATTTATTTTATCAATAGCTCGTTTAGCTTTCTGATAACTGGGATTTAGCTTCTGGCAAGCTTTAAAACAACTTAAAGCATCAGTAATCTCCGAATTCCGATGGTGCAATTTTGAGTTTTCGTAACGCTGCACGTATGTATAACCAAGTAAATAATTAACTTTTGCCTTTTCTGATTTTGTTAGGTATTTAGAGCGAATTTCCCTTTTATCAGCGACTTTTAGGGCTTGTTCAAAAAAAACAATCGCTTCTGAATATCGATCAGTTTCCTTCTTGTCTCCCCAGGCAGTACAGGTTTCACCTAAGCCGATCAATGACTGAACATGATTGGGAGCGATAGACAGAATTTCTCGATAGTACTTATCAGCCTCTTCCAATTTTTCATCCCGGAGATAAGCTTCTGCTAAACTACTTTTTACATCCAGTTCATCTGGGTTAATCTTCAGCGATTTTTCAAGCAATGGTATCGCTTCTATTATCTTTTTTAAACGTAATTTAGTTACACCTAGCTTAGCATTTGGTAAAGCAGCTTTATCATTCATGTCCCGAGCATCTTGATATAATTTACTGGCCTTTTCATAATCATCAATAATGAAATACAGATTACCTAATTCGATCAAATCATCATAGAGTTTAGATCGATCTAACCGCTGTTTTAATAATCTTTCGGCTTGCTGAAAATAGTCCATAGCCTGCCAGTGGCAAGCTGATTGTTTCCTAGCATTTTCCAGCCCAGTTTCAAGGCATTCTCCTTTTTCTTCCCATTTCAGACTAGCTAGCCCACTCAAAATAAGTGTGTCTTGAGGGTTAAAAGCCAATCCTTGCTGCAAAATATTTTCAGCTTCTTCATTATTATGATGAATGGATTGGAGTATTTGTGCACGGTAATAAAATTCGTGACTATCTACATAGTCTCCTTTATCCACGGCGCGATCGATCGCTGGTTCTAGCTGATCATAAGCATCGAGAGTTTTTTTCCATTTATCCCAAGAATCTTCATACTGCCTCTGGATTTCAAAAGATATCGAAGCTCGATTATGGTAAGCATAGACATAATCAGATTTCAGTTCAATTGCTTTTTGAAACTTGATATCTGCTTCTTCATATCGTTTTGTTGACAGCAACAAATTACCATAATAATAGTAGATCTCAGCTTTATTAGTGTCGTTTAAATCCTTGGAAGATTGTTTCTGTAGCAGATCCTCATAAGTCTTGATAGCTTCGTCATTTTGTCCTTTATTATGTAGTGCTAAAGCCCAGTTAATATATAATTTCCACCAATCTACACCCTTTTCGGAACCTTCTTGAGTATATTGGGTAGCATACTGGATTGCCATATCAAAATCTCTTTTAAGATTAGCCGCATAAATCAAACGATTATGAGCTTTTTCATTTGTTGGTTCGTATGCAAGCAGTTCACAAGCTATAACATCGATTTGTAAAACGTCATGCAATTGTAATAAACAAAAAAGCAACCCTTCATGTGCTAACAGACATTTTGAATTTATTTTAAGAGCATTCTGATATTGATCTTTAGCCTTTTCAAACCATCCTTGGCAGCGGAATAGATCTCCCCATTCTGTATAAGCATCAGCACTTTTACGGTAACTCTCAATGGCCAGTTCATACTCTTGAACAGATTTGTCGGGGGAATTAGCCTTGCCGATTGCTTTTCTCCAGTCCTTCCAATTTTTTTCATATTTGTCCATATCTGGATCTAGTTCAACAGATTTTTTTTGTTGCTCAATAGATCTATCAAAGTATCTAAGTTGGCTTAGTAGAACTCCCCACTGATGATATATCTTTGCTTTAATTTCGTTATCTTCTTGTGGTAGGCTATCAATCTTTTTCTGCAAATTATTAATATCATCATCATTCCAATTTAGTATCTGTATAGATTGAATTACAGATACTAGCTCGATCAAGATACTGACTGTTTGGTTTGGATCTACTGAAATTGCATTTGTATATATTTTAATAGCATCCTCTTTCTGACCGAATTTAAGCAATGCTGTTCCCCACTCAAAAAATGTTTTAGCATATTTTGGATTATTGCTTTCAGCTTTTTTAAACTGTTTGATCGCCTCACTATAATGTCCTTGATTAGTATAATGCTTACCCATAGCAACGTAAATTCCAGCAATATCATCTTTATTTTCCTTTGCTTTAATAGCTTTTTCATATTGCTGAATAACTAAGTTTTTTTCCCCTAAGTTATCAAGAATTTTACCCCAAGCGTAAAAAACTTTATACGAAGTACATTTCTGTATATTTATATAACCATCAATTTCTTTGATATGAGAAGAGCGCTGAGGAAAGTCTTTTAAGATGGTAGTAAAAAGTTCGATGTTGTCAGGATTCGAAGAATCTGAAACCAAGTATAAAGCCTTACAATACGAGTTTAACACCCGGTCATAGAGTTGCAAATCACATAAAATCTTGCACCAGTTGATCCAAAAAATGGAAGATTTTTTCTTATCTAAGAACTCCTCAATTTTATTTAAAGCTACCTCCTGCTCATTAGTTTTTTTATTTGGCAAGCTCTGAATTATTTTGCTAAGGTGTTGCCAGTGTTCAGGTCGATTTTCATCTAGAAAATTCAGTAAAAAAGATAACTGTTTCACAGCTAGCTCGTTATAGTTGATCTCAGCCAACACAATTCCCCACATAATATTCGGGGCAAAACAATTTGCTTTTTCAAGTATCGATTTAATCTTCGAAAAAGTATCTATGGAATCCGACAATTCTTTTGGAATAATGCTCTGTAGACAATAATATTTAATGTAATACAAATCTATGAAAAATATTACTCCTTCCAAAAAAGAACATAGACGTAGATTTTGCTTGTTTCTATTCATCTGCATTAAAAAAAATATCGACCCACTCTGTTTTAAAGAGAAATTGTTCTCTTCAGATATCAGTATTTGTTGAACCTTCGATTTATCCTCTTCAGAACCCATTAGCTCTATTAGAACTTTTATTAAATTATTAATATTTTCTTGCTCCTTCTCAGGATCATTAATATTATTGCCAATGGCAATTGATTTAGCATACTGAATTGCACTGTCTTTTTTCTTACCTAAACCATATAAGAAATCACCCCATTTCAAAAAAATACTATAGTTCAATGGATACAAAGAATCGAATGCTTTATCTAATGCTTCTTGGTATTTCTTGATAATATGTTCGTCGGGGTTGGATGGTTTTTGAATCGCTTCTAACAAAGAATCAAAATAACCTAAGGAAGACACATTTTTCATTTTGTCTGGATATTTTTCTATAGCTTCATCATAGTTTTTTATAGCTTCATCAAGCTTATCAATTTGAATTAGCATTTGTCCCAAAAATAAATATGTCTCAAAACTTATCGGTTGTTCGAGTTCCTTCTTGAACTCCTCAATATCAGAAAAAGAATATTCACGACTCAATATCAGGAACTTTTCGAATATCTTTTTTCTGTCTTTTGAATTTTCATCCACCTCTTTTTGAAACGATCTTACCTGATATTCAGTGGTTTCACTACCCTTAATAGCTATCAACAAACTTGCATAATCGAGGTCAATTTTAGGATTTTTTTTCAGGGCTTGTTTGAATTGATCGATCGCCTCATCATAGTAACAGGATGTCTGAAAAGTCTGGACAGTCGGCTGAAATCCTGATTCTACCGTTGGCAATTTAGTATTGAAGCCCACTACTTTATTTGGTTCAGCAGAAGAAGATTTCACAGACATCTGCTGAGAAATAGATACTAGCACCTGACCCCAACGGTGAAACAGGTCAGAAGAATTTTTCTTATCTACAATTTCTTGAAAATGCTGAATGTGCTTTTCTTGATCAGCAGCATGATTCAACACATCGCTGAATTTTTCAATATCAAAATCATATGATAAACTGTATTCTACTGCTTTTTTAAACTTCTCAATAGCATCTGGGTATCTCTGCGCATCTAATAGGCTTAAGCCAAACTGATTGTAAAGCTCAGCATTAGTTTTATCGAACTCAAGTGCTTGCTCAAACTTTTTGGAAGCTGCATAAAACCTACTTCTTTTGGAAAGTCCAATGGCTTCTTCTTTTAAAATATTTGGGGCTTGCTCACTATCACTGCTCACATCAGTCTCCGTTAGAGAATAAATTTAGAACTGCTTGTTTTTCGGACAGCAAAAAGAGATTAATGAATTTCTTGATCTTTTATCAGTGGATTTAGTATAATCCTTACTTTTCTAGATGAGTATATTACCGTAATATTTTGTAACACTAAGTAAGGATTCAGATCTTCAATAAAAACCGTAAAACTCTTGGTGGTATAGCTTCGATCGGCTTCAAACTAAATGATTTAGATTGGCGTGTTCAGACCAATCCCTTTTAACTTCAGGCAGAGCTTTAACCGAAATATTACCTGCTCATGTTGAAATGGAAAATATTCTAATTTAGCCTCAGTTTTCTTTTGAATCTTAGTAACAATTTCCCCTCCATTTCCAATGGTCTTTTAGTATTGCTAGCGATAGCTTCAATAATTGTGGTACTAGTATTGTGGCTAGTGCTAAAAGCCTGGTCTCCTGCGCCAACTTTGCTAACCGACCCATTTCTGCAATTGCCCACCCCAAACTCGGTGCGCGTGGTGTGGTTTAGCGAGTTTGCAGGAACAAGGCATTGGGTTGAATATGACCAGGGACAAAAAGCTCAGCAGGCCGAAGCCACCACTACTAAACTGAGCCGTATCCGGGAAGATCAACATTCTAAAGTAGGTAAACAAATCGCCGAAGGGCAAGTATATCAGAAACCTACTCATAGAAATATTTGGCGGCACGAAGCTGAAGTAACAGGATTACAAGAGCGCATTCCCTACCGGGTGGTCAGCCAACGCGAAGACGGCAAAATCTTAACCAGCGATCGATTTACCCTCGCTCCCTCGCCACCCATTGGAGTACCACAGAAAATCTTACTGACCTCGGATCATCAACTCATGCCGATGACACCTGCTAATTTGCAAAAAGTGGTAGAAACGGTGGGGCAAGTTGATGCTGTATTTTTTGCTGGCGATCTGGTAAATGTTGCCGATCGAGCCTCAGAATGGTTCGATACCAATTTGGGCAATGCCTTTTTCCCTTGCCTGCAAGGACGAGCTAACTATCAATTAGAACGCAATGGCAGCAAAACGCTCTATCGCGGCGGTGCGATTATTCAATCGGCTCCACTGTTTCCGGCAGTGGGCAATCACGAAGTTATGGGACGATATTCCACCTCGGCTTCGTTGAACGATCAGTTTGGTGATGCCTATCCCCAATCAGCAGCAGCCTCGCTTTATGCTGCCGCCGCAACGCAAGTAAACCCTACCGGAGATCCGGCAATACAGCAGGCATGGCTGAAAAACAATAGCTTCAACATTGACACCTACGAAGAAATATTTACGCTGCCCACTGACAGTTCTGGTGGCAAGAAATACTACGCAGTCACCTTTGGTGATGTTCGACTAGTTAGTCTCTATGCCACTAATATCTGGCGATCGCCAAGCCTCCTACCCGATAGCCAAGGTAAATACCGTGAACGAGAGACAGACTTTGCCGATGCTAGTCGCTGGGGCTATGGGCAACACATCTTTGAACCGATCGGAGTTGGGAGTACCCAATACGACTGGCTAAAAGCCGAACTCGATCGCCCAGAGTGGCAAAGGGCCAAGTACAAAATTGTGATGTTTCACCATCCGCCTCACTCCTTAGGTGGCAATATCGTTCCGGCATATACCGATCCAGTTCAGACAATCGATCGGGATACAAATGGTCAGGTGCAAGCAGTTCGCTATGATTATCCGCTCCAGGATGATTACCTAATTCGAGATGTGGCGCCGCTGATCGAGTCTGCTGGCACGCAGTTGGTTTTTTATGGGCATTCGCATCTGTGGAATCGGTTCATTAGCCCTGCGGGCACAAATTTTTTGGAAAGCTCCAATGTGGGTAATAGCTATGGAGCTTATTTAGCAGGCAGCTCACCCAGTCAACAGCGACCAGTTCCCAGCGATCGCCAAATCTACCAGGCTCAAGGCAATCCTAATGGATTGACAGCAATTTTGCCAACGTTGAGTTCGCTAAAAGATGAAGCTGGAGTAGCCCAGCCTTATTTGGCAAGTAATGACATTACAGTTTTTAGCATTTTTGATACTGCTACGGGTACTGTCAGTAGCTATTCATTTGATACTCGCCAACCCTCTGCTGCGGTGGTGCTGTTTGATCGGTTTTCTTTGCTGTCTTAGTAAATTCTTCGCCACTATCATGAGCGAACTTTTTTCAAGAACAATAGGATGAGATATCCTCACCACATTCATCGGCAAGGTAAGAAAGCGCCCGGAAGCGCAAACCAACTGTTTGGTCATAGAGCGGATTGAGTTTACAGAGTGGGGGAATATGAACAATCTTATGCCCGAAAAGGGTGATATCTCGTTCAAACGGGCATTGGGAGGGGATAACTGTACACAGAAACCGAGCTAATCGGGGATCATGGATTTCCAAGCCATCCAGCCATTCAGTGACAGGGGCTAAAACATCTATTTTGTGGGTCTTGCCGACATCTAATTTGGGAGAGACGACACCGATCATGGTACTTTCTAAAGCAGCTAAGACTTGAGTATCTACATTGAGAGATCGATGAAACTCGTGTAATAAAGTTGCTTCTGGAGGCGAATAAACACCGTCGGCTAGAGCTACCATCATCGCTGTCCGCAAAAAGTTTTCAGCCATCTGGGAGTTGTGACAAAAACTTGCTACCAACTCATCGGTACTAATGGGATCGAAATGGTCGAAATCTAGCTGAAACGATAATTCACTATGGTTTAGGTCAATGATAGTTGCACGTTCGGCAGCGGTGAAGTCTCCATCAGCCCAAGCTACTTTGAGTAAGCCCCGCAGCCAAACATTGATTTGTATGTCAGTGTAAGCCATAAAAATAAACTAATAAATATGTCTAGAAATACATAGACATTATTGATTCATTGAACCAATGTCACAACCCCGATCGAGTTAAACTTAACCGAGTCCTGTGAACTTTTCCCATGTCAACTGCTCCTGATCTTCTCACCATTGCCGGACGCACCTTTCACTCCCGGCTGCTCACCGGCACCGGTAAATACCGCAGCATTGCCGATTTGCAAGCTAGCATTGCCGCCAGTGAATGCCACATTGTCACCGTGGCTGTCCGCCGAGTACAGACCAAAGCCGCTGGTCACGAAGGTTTAGCAGAGGCGATCGACTGGACAAAAATTTGGATGTTGCCCAACACCGCCGGTTGCCAAACTGCCGAAGATGCCATTAGAGTGGCACGGTTAGGCCGGGAAATGGCCAAGCTCTTGGGGCAAGAAGACAACAACTTCGTCAAGTTAGAAGTGATTCCTGATGCTAAGTACTTGCTGCCCGACCCGATCGGCACTCTAGAAGCCGCTATTCAACTAGTAAAAGAAGGCTTTGCCGTCTTGCCCTACATCAATGCCGATCCGCTGTTGGCCAAAAGACTCGAAGAAGTGGGTTGTGTGACCGTCATGCCTTTGGGTTCCCCGATCGGCTCTGGTCAAGGTATCCAAAATACCGCCAATATTCAAATTATTATCGAAAACTCTCATGTCCCAGTAGTGGTCGATGCGGGTATTGGTACGCCCAGTGAAGCAGCGCAGGCCATGGAAATGGGGGCAGATGCAGTGCTAATTAATACGGCGATCGCCCAAGCGCAAAATGCCCCAGCGATGGCTGAGGCGATGGGTTTGGCGACTCGGGCTGGTCGAATTGCTTACTTGGCTGGTCGGATTCCGTTGCGATCGATCGCCAGTGCTAGTTCACCATTGACTGGCACAATTAGCTAATACAACTACAATAGAAATAAAATACTATAGTCTGTTGGGGCAACCTAAAACCTTTGCAGGAGAAGTCATAAAAGTAGAAGATTAACCGCCACTTACTGGCGGAATCAACACCAATTCATCACCATTTTGGAGTGTGCGATCGGCCTCGACAAAATCTAGATTGACACCTAGACGAGTGACCGATTGCCATTGAGCTAACTGGGGGTATTGATTTATCAACCCAATCAATACATCTCCGGCACAAGTTCCCACTGGCAACTCCTGGGTAATTTGTGAAGCGCCAATGATTTCTTGGTACACCGCAAAAAGCTTGATCGAAATTTGGATAGAATCAGTAGCCATAAATTATTCCGGTTCTACCCAGCGATCGTCGGCTTTAATGAGTGCAATTAATTCCGCTACTCCAGCCGATTCTGGTACCTTTTTGATCTCGGTCTTGCCGCGATACAACGAAATAAAACCAGGTTGTTTACCCACATAACCATAGTCAGCATCGGCCATCTCACCAGGGCCATTGACAATACAGCCCATCACCGCAATATCCAGACCGGTAAGATGCTTGGTTGCCTCCCGAACTTCATGCAGCACCTCTTCCAGATTAAACAACGTGCGCCCACAAGAAGGACAGGCCACATATTCCACCATAGTTTTACGCAGCCCCAAAGCCTGCAAAATGCCATAGCATACCGGAATTTCCTTCTCGGGAGCCTCGGTCAAAGAAACCCGAATGGTATCCCCAATTCCTTCGCCCAATAATGTGGCAATGCCTGCTGTAGATTTAATTCGGCCATATTCGCCATCTCCGGCCTCGGTCACACCCAAATGGATCGGGTAATCCATCTGCTCCGCATCCATCCGCTGCACCAGCAGCCGATAAGCACTGAGCATCACTGGTACCCGAGAAGCCTTCATCGAAATTACAATATTATGGAAATCCATCGATCGACAGATCCGAATGCATTCCAGCGCTGACTCCACCATGCCCAAAGGCGTATCTCCATAGGTAAACAGCATCCGTTCACCTAACGAGCCATGGTTCACCCCAATCCGCATGGCCTTATTTTGATCGCGCAGGCTAACAATTAGCGGCTCTAGGGCTTCTCGCATTTTGTCTTCAATTTCTTTAAACTCTGCCGCTGTATACTCGGTGCGGTTATCTTGGGGCTTTTCAAACACATATAGCCCAGGATTGATCCGCACTTTATCGACATGTTTAGCTACTTCCAGGGCAATCTTCATGCCATTGTGATGCACATCGGCCACCAAAGGCACTACCTGATAAGTCTCAATTAACTTAGCCTTGATTTCGGCCAAAGCCCTGGCATGTGCCATGCTGGGCACCGTTACCCGCACAATTTCGCAGCCAATTTCATGCAGTCTGCGAATGCCAGCTACCGATCCCGCAATATCTAGGGTATCTTCGTTGATCATCGACTGCACTACCACCGGGTGATTACCGCCGATGATTACATTGCCCACCGCTACCGGGCGAGTTTGACGACGCTCGATCGCCCCATCAGTAGAAAGAGGATTATGAGCCTGGGGGGGTCTAGAAATAGTCTGCATGTTGACGGCAATTAGGGATTCTGTTCCCTACTCTATCGCAGTTGATTGGCCGCATTCAAGAGCCTTAACCACCAATTAACAGACCGATCAACCTCGTCACCATAAAGCCCAGTGAACCACAAACCACCGCTACCACCACCATCATCACAGCGGCCTTCAGCCAAAAGCTGAGGGATTGTTTGCCGATTCGCAACTGTTGCAAGTTTTGCCATTTATCTATGATCGATCGCACCAATGATTTTGGCCGCCGATTTTTGACTGGACTGCGTTGGGCGATCGATCTAATGGGCAGCGAGTTAGCTGCTGCCACATTGCCCGGAAAAGATCGCATTTGCTGTGCTAAATCGCGGTTCCGGCGATGGAGTTGGCGAATGCGCTCCTGATTTTTTTGATACTCTGCTTCCAGTCGATCAATTTTGGGAGTCCGCCGACTGGGTCTGCCGACCTTGCTAGAGATCTGATGCATAAATAAGGTTGGTAAAAATTGTGTGCATTAGACTTGAAATCTATCACAACTGAGGAAAAATCTCCATGTGTTTAACACAAAGCGAAATAATAGATGATTTTGTGCTATCTTTTTGAGTAAGTTTCGTGGAGTCTTGAAAATGAACGACTCAACTCAGCATTAGCCATGCCCAGACCCAAAGGAAAAACCCTCACACCTCAAGACATTTTGGATGTGGCAATTATTTTGCTAGAAACTCAAGGCGTGGATGATTTTAGTATCAACCAATTGGCCAGAGCTTTAGCGATCAAGCCCCCCTCTCTTTATAATCACTTTGCTGGAGATGAAAATATCCGTCGATCGATTCGCCTCGAAGGTTGGAAAAGAATCGCTGAGCAATGTTTACCCGATATCCAAAGCAACGATCATCCTGTAGATCTGATTCAGCGTACTGCCACCAAGTGCCGAGAGTTTGCGATCGAAAACCCAGCATTGTATCTGTTTACTATCCAGCACCCTTTTCCCCAGTCAGACATTGAGTTTTCGCCGATTTTAGATCATATTTTAGATGTGTATGTCACCATCCTGACTCCTTTTGGTCTCGGTAAAGAAGACACCCTCCACGCCGCCAGGTTGCTCCATTCTTCGGTACATGGCTTTTTACTGAACGAAATTTTAGGATTTTTCTCGACGGTAAATTCTACTGCCAGCAGTTTTGCCTGGATGGTGGATCATCTAATTGAATCTTTTTTACCCAAGCAAGCTGTTTAGACCCATGAGCGGAACTCTCCTCAGACAGGAAAGTCAATTCTTAGGGTATGTTAGCTAAAGATATTTTAGGAAACTTGTCATGCTGGATTCAATTGAACACCTAGTAGGTTTTGGCACAATTTTTGGCGGCACATTGGGACTGATTCCTTTTTCGATCGCCCGCAGCCAAGGTAAAAAACAGTTTGCTACCATTGCCCTGATTGCCTGTTTGCTTTCTGGTTACAGCTACGGCGAAAAAGTCGCCCTGCCAGTTTTTGCTAGCCTGAGCATCATGGCTATTGCCAGCAGTAAAGAATTGGCTCCAAAACCAACCCAGCATCAACCAGTCCTAAACGAGCTTAATTAATAAAACTTAAACAGCAAACTATACGATAGAGCCGGTTTGAGTAGTAATCTGAACGGTATCAACCCTATCACAAACAAAAGTTATGATACAGCGTGGTTCTAAAGTGCGCGTTTTGCGTAAAGAGTCCTATTGGTTCAGAGACACTGGCACCGTAGCCTCGATCGACCAAAGCGGCATCAAATACAACGTCATCGTGCGTTTTGACAAAGTTAATTACAGCGGTTTTAGCGGCTCTGCTACCGGTATTAATACCAATAACTTCGCAGTAAGCGAACTCGAAGAAGTCGGCCCACCACCTAAAGCAGCAGCAGCAAAAGCCCCGGCGGCTAAAGCAGAAGGCTAAAAACTTCTTGAAATTCCAGCTTGCCAGACCAAAGTCGCTAAAATGACTTTGGTCTTGTTGTTTGTATATACTCATGCCCGAACTCCCTGAAGTAGAAACCGTCCGTCGTGGACTCCAGCAGTTTACCTGCAATATTCCGATCGAAGAAGTCCAGGTATTGCTGCCCAGAACGATCGATCACCCCGATTCAGCCCTAGATTTTGCCAATAGTTTACAGGGTTTGGTGCTAACCGAATGGCAACGACGCGGTAAATATTTATTAGCAGTCTGTGCCGACCAACAAGGCCAGATCAAAGGATGGCTGGGAGTCCATCTCCGCATGACGGGGCAACTGCTGTGGTTGACAACTCCTACTGAGCAGACCAAGCATACGCGAGTGCGGCTGCTAATGCCCAATGACCAAGAGCTGCGCTTTGTAGACCAACGGACTTTTGGCAAAATGTGGTGGATTACGGCTAACGAAGAACCCGATCAAGTCATGGGCGGCTTGGGCAAACTAGGCCCTGAACCTTTCTCGGCAGAATTTAGTGTGGAATACTTAATCGATCGCCTCCACCGCTCCCGTCGCCAAATTAAGGCCGCAATTTTAGATCAAACTCTGGTAGCCGGAGTGGGGAATATTTACGCCGATGAATCTTTATTTCTGAGCAAAATTTTACCAACCACTGTGACCACCACCCTGAAGCCAAAACAGATTGCCACCCTGCACAGCACCATTATTCAGGTATTGCAAGACTCGATCGACGCTGGCGGCACCACCTTTAGCAATTATCTGAGTGTCTCGGGTACCAACGGTAATTATGGTCAAAGCGCCTGGGTCTATGGTCGCACAGGGCAACCCTGCCGAGTTTGTGGCGCATCAATTATCAAAATTAAAGCCGCAGGCCGAGGTACCCACTATTGCCCAACCTGCCAATCTTAGGCAATATCCACTATCCATGGTCAACTCATCAACCAGTTCACTGAAATAGCTGATTACCATTCCCGATCGCCCTGTTTAAAATTTCAGTAGCAGCATGATCGACCATTGATTGGGTACAATTAAAAACTGCGCTCAATTGATAAAATCGAGGATCACATGTCAAGAGTCTGTCAACTAACTGGGAAAAAAGCCAACAATGGTATGGCTGTTTCCCACTCTCACCGCCGCACTAAGAAGCTGCAACAAGCCAACTTACAGTGGAAGCGGATCTGGTGGGTCGAAGGCAAACGTTGGGTTAAGCTGCATCTCTCTACCAAGGCGCTCAAAACTTTGGAACTCAAAGGTTTAGCGACTATGGCCAAAGAAGCAGGCTTGAATCTCAACAAGTTTTAGCCATGGGTTTCTTCCCCCGTTCGGGGGCGGAAATTCCTGCTGGTCAGAGATGCTGCTGCTCTCTCACTGACCTTTTTCATGATTTATCTTGCTCAAAACAGTGAAACCCCTGCTGGTTTTACCTTGTTAGAAGTATTGGTTTCGATCGCTCTCACCGGCACTTTTGTATCTTTAGCCATGCAGGGCATGAGCGTAGCGGCCATCCTACAAGCCCGTGCTATTCAAAGTGCCGAAGCTGCTAATTGGATTCAGGCTGACCTAGAAACTCTCCGTCTCCAGACTACTGTTGCTCAATTGCCATTTAATCCTGTTCTTTGCCAAGCTCGGCAAACAGATCAAGGTTTTGCTCAGGTCTTGCGCGATCGATTGGCCAGTAATGAGTCATCGCCCCTCCGCCAGAGCCGAACTGGCCAAAAATTTAGCCTCGACCGCACCCTGTCTGTTGAACCAAGTGCTCCTTTCAATATCTTGGGGATTCGTTATGCTGTCAAACCTCAAAATAACTCTCGATCGATCTTAAACTTTTATACCGAGGTGATTCCCGATGCGGCATTCACCTGTGAGTAATCAGCTAGATTGCGGTTTTACGCTGCTGGAAAATTTGACGATCGTGCTAATCCTGGGCATTGCGCTCTCGATCGGTACCCCCAGCCTGTTGGCGATGCAGCAGCGTCAACGCCTCATTATGGCTACCGATATGATGCTGGCAGCGTTGCGAGAGGCTCAACAAACGGCGATCGAACGCAGTACTATTTGCAGTGTCCAAATAGCCACCACGGCGATTACCGACAAAACTCATTGTTTAAAAGGCGGCAATATTGCCCTGCCCAACGGCATTACCATGAGTTCCCCTGGCTTAGATAATTCGATCGAATACGGCATAAAAGGCAACACCACTGATAACCGCACAATTCGTCTCACCAGCAACGGCAGTACATCGGGCAAATGCATCACCGTTTCAGCACCTTTGGGCATTACCCGTCAAGGCTCTTACAACAAGCCCACACAACCTTGTCAAAGCAAAAAATCATGAACTCCAAGTATCCACGACCAAATGATCAGGGCTTTACCCTCCCCACCGCTTTGGGCATGGGCTTTATTTTGATGTTGGTGACTGCGGCGATGCTAGAAGGAGCACGGAGTGAACAGATCAGCGCTACCTCTCGCGCCCGCAGCGAGTTATCCATGGCCGTGGCCGAAGCGGGTATTACTCGTTTTCAATCTTTTCTCGATCGACAGCGGCTCTTAGTCACTCGCAATTTATCTAACTGGCAATCTGATCTCACCAATCTGGAAAGCACCGTTGGTCACTGTGTGCAAAAAACTACAGCTCAAACCTATAGCCAAGGAGACTGGTTAGATTTACCCACCGGTAAATATCGACTGCGCAATTATAGCTATCAACCACAACCAGATAGCAATGGCCAAATTGGGATCAGTAAACTGCAAATAGAAGGCCAAACTACCAGCAAACCATCTCAAGCTAGCAGTCTAATTGCAGTAGAAATGCCGGTGTCTTTGATCCCTACTACTCTGCCAGCTCTGTGGACTACTGAGCTAAACCTCCACAGAGAGCAAAAAATCACTGGTAATGTGCGGGTACGCACCTGCCCAACGGCAAATGGACAAGTGGCTGGTATTAGTGCTGAAAACATGGCGGTAGGAAGCAACGGTCAAGCCAGTGGCTCAATTACAGCCAGCATCTTTCCTTGGCCCCAAGCTCGTCCTATTCCTGATCGGAACATAGATTTACCAATGATTCAAGGGAATTTAACTCTGCCTCGCCCTGAAGATTGGCCAGATGAGAAAGGAGTTTATCACTACGCAGTTCAAAGTAACAGCAACAATCAATCGATCGATCTATCGACAGACCAAAAGTTGACGATAAAACTCAAAGACAACGAAGTAGTAAATTTGTACACCAAAGGAAACATCTCGATCGCTGGTGAAATTCTAGCTATAGATGAAGTCACCAAAACCCCCCAGCCCCAGAAACTACGCATTTATGGGGGAGCCGATACCACCGAATTTTTGCTCTTCGACAGCGCCACGGTCACGGCGCTAATTCACGCCCCACTAGCCAATGGCAAAGGCTACTCAGCAACCAAAATGGGCACAGGACTGACCGGAATTTTGTGGCTAAAAAGTTGGAATAGTAGTAACCACAACAGCCGCCTGTCGATCGAACAGGCGGGCAGTTGGGCAGATTTAGCAATTCCGCCCGAAGAACAACTCGGGGTCAGGATTCATCCGCCCAGTAGTTGGCAACGACGGGATCTCTCTAAACTTAGTAGCGACTAGTGTTTATATAGCGCACATTGTTGTGACCAGAGGAGCTGCTTTCAGAGCGACTATTGCTCTTATTGCTAGCCACATCAAATAAATCTTTGTCATCAAAGCTCGATTCAGTGAGATTTTTCAAACCTTCGATCGGGCTGGTATCGGCAATATAGTTACCATCTAAGTTCAGCTCGGTGAGTTTGATTAAGACCTGGAGTGGTGCTACGCTAGCAATTTGATTATCAGATAAATCCAAGCTGCTCAGATTGCTCAAACGACGCAGTGGCTTCAAGTTTTCGATGCGGTTACCACTGAGGTACAAAGAATCTAAGCGCCGCAAGCTGGCCAATGGGCGAATATCGCTGATTTTGTTAAAACCTAAGCTGAGCTGTTCTAATTTAGTCAGACTAGCCAAAGATCCGATCGATTGAATTTGGTTGCCACCGAGATACAAACTTTTTAAGTTAGTCAGCCGTGCGAGGGGCTGAATATTGCGGAGTTTGTTGCTATATAAGTTGAGCGTGGATAGTTGACGCAGGTTTTGGATGCCAGTTAGATCTTGAACCTGATTGCGACTGAGGTTTAGTTCTTTTAAGTTGTGGAGTTTGGCCAATGGTCGCAGGTCTTTGACTTCATTGCCATTGAGGTTTAGCTCTTGCAATTTGCTGAGCTTTGCCAAAGGACGAATATCTTCGATTTCGTTAGAGTCGGGGCGATCTTTGCCTTCGCCATTATCTAGGTGCAAAGCTTGCAGTTGGGTGAGTTGTTCAATGCCCACTAACGACTTAATCTGTTTACCCTCTGCCGACAAACTGCTGATTTTTTGCAGATCGGAGTCGGTTAATTCTTGGTCTGCTGCTACGCCAGCTTCTGCGCGCACAGCAGCTTCTAGGTTGGGATCAGCAAAGCTGGCGGCGTTGACGGCAATTGCACTAGTAAAGAAGGCCGCAACTGCGAGGGTGGTAACAGCCAAGAAATTAGGGGTACGCATGGTGTTGATGGGGGTAGACGATGAATCGGGGGGGTAGTGCCTGAATCTAGTAAAACTTCGATTTCAGGAATTGACCGTTCGATGAATCACCTCTAACGCTGCATCTATCTGCCGCCGGATGTGATTTCGATCGCTTCAACTGTTATTTGTTTCGTTTGGGGGCGATCGAGATCAGGATGGTTTTTAAAGTTTTAAATTAATTGCAGACTGCCGATCGACATCTAAGCCACATTCATTGGTATAGGCCATCTCAAAAACTGATGATGTCATCGACCTCCTAGATCTCGATTCTTAGAATCACTATAAAACTTCTGGGTCTAAGCCTAACTCCCGCAACTTCGCCGCCATCAAAGCTGCTTTTCGTTCCGCTATATCAGCCCTTAACTCAGCGGCTTCAACTTTTTGAGCAATTTCTAAGGGTGACAGAAACAAATCACCTGTGGGTGTATAAATTTCCAACTCTTCATTTAGTTCAAACCTGACTCCCAATCGAGGGCTGACCCAGCCAGCAATATTACTGATTCCCTGCAATCTTTCTGCTTGCCGTAACCAACCAGTAAAATCTACTCGCTCAGGGTCATAAATGTAGTATTCTTCTGTGCCATATCGATCGTAGAATTCAAACTTGGCCGTCATTTCAGCCAATCGATTCCCCGGTGACAATATTTCAAACACCACTTGAGGTGCAATGTTGTCTTCCAGCCATTGCTGGTAAGACCCACGGTATCCCTTCGGTCTGCCAAACACTGCCATGGCATCGGGCGCACGTTTAATATTGTTGCTCCCCTCTACCGGATACCAGAGTAAATCACCGGCCACAAAGACATTCGGGTCGTTGGCGAATAAGATTTCCAAATTCTCTTTGATTTTGACAATCCAGTTAAATTGTAAAGTATTATCTGACATCGGCTGTCCGTCACAATCTGGATAAATAATCTCGGACTTTTTCAATTGCTGAACCATAGCTGGAAACACTCCGGTGGTACGCTGCTAGTATTGTAACTCGATAAATCGATGTGGGTATTGTCAGAGTTCGCAAAATATAACAATACCCATGCCAATCAATGATCGATCGACATGGGTATTACAATTTCCAATCAGACTAATCTACGCAACAGATTGAGCTTCTTCCCTGACTGGTTCAGCTTTAACAACCTCATTCAGCACTACTGGATTCAACTTAGCCTCAGCTTCCAAAGCCAAAAAGTCCGCCAACTGAGTTTCGATCTCACGGCGCACAATAATGCGGTAATCGACAAAGTGTTCAGCCAAAGCACAAGTAGAAAGATAACTACTCAGACCACCTGGATTATGGCGGATCATTCCGACTAAGTTGGACCAGAACTTAAAGCGAGTTTTGCGGATCAACCCTTGTCGCCAGCAGATCACAAACAGAGCGCGGATTGTCACCCACTCAATTTTTTCCTTAGTGGAATTTTCTTTCTTAGGATAAGTGGCTTCACCCAGCATCATGAAATGGCGATAGGTTCTATCTAAAAACTTCTCGGGGTCGTATAGATCCCAGAAAGCTTGGATATACTCAGTGGCAATATCTTCCAGAGGGCGAGTGGGAATATAGTTCATCAAAGAAGTCTGAGAACCAGCGGTCAACACCGACTGATCGCGCAAACGGTTTTCTTTGGCGAGGCGGTGCCACAAAGCTGTGTCTGGCAAAGCTTGCAACATACTAAACAAAGCCGTCGGAATCGCGGTTTTTTCTACGAAATTCACAATTCTTTGACCTGCGCCTTTCTTCTCGCCATCAAAACCAATAATGAAACCAGCCATTACCCGAATACCAGACTTGGCAATTCTTTCTACCGATTCACTGAGGGAATCGCGAGTATTTTGGAACTTCTGAGTCAGTGCCAAGCTTTCTTCATCGGGAGTCTCAATTCCTAAGAACACCGAGCCAAAGTTACAGGCCACCATCATGTCTAACAATTCTTGGTCGTTAGCCAAGTCTACCGAAGCCTCCGTCGCAAACGAGAAGGGGAAGCCATGCTTCACCATCCAAGGCTGGAGCTGCTTCAGGAACAGCTTCACATTGCGCTTGTTGCCAATGAAGTTGTCATCCACCATGAAAATACTACGTCGCCAACCCAGGTCGTACAGACATTGCAGTTCAGCCAAAAGCTGCTCGGGGTTTTTGGTACGAGGTTTGCGGCCATAGAGCACAATAATGTCGCAGAACTCGCACTGAAAAGGACAGCCCCGCGAGAACTGTACCGACATTTCGGCGTAGGCATCAAGCTGCAATAAATCGAAGCGAGGCACTGGAGTACCAGTCACATCGGGCTTTTCACCATTCTTAGCCCGAAAAACGCCAGCTTTTTCGCCTTTGTTGACTGCTTCTACGAACATGGGGATGGTGATTTCACCTTCATCCAAAATCAAGTAGTCTGCACCTACCTCTGCTACTTCATGGGAGAGAGCGGTAGGGTATGGACCGCCAACTGCCGAGAGCTTGCCTCGACGCTTACATTCTTTGATCATGTCCAGCATGTCTTGCTTCTGGACAATCATTGCCGACATAATTACTACTTCTGCCCATTCCCACTCAGCTTCGGTCACATCCCGAACGTTGCGATCGACGAGTTTAAAATTCCATTCTTGGGGCAAAATCGCGGCAACTGTTACTAGTCCTAGAGGTGGCAACATTACCTGGCGATCGATCAAGTCCAGTAATTTCTCAAAAGACCAAAAGCTCTTGGGAAAGAGGGGATAAAGCAGCAATACATTCATCTAGCTATTACACCAATATATAGAACCGAGGGCTTAACACATCTTAACACAGTGGTGTTTCTGACTACCACTATGCTTTCTAGACGGGGTGCTTTCTAGACGGGGATATCTAGATTTAGTTGCCCAAAGCTAATATTCCCTAAAAATGGTGCTGCTGGTCAATTACTCTTCCGGTAGGTGTTGCTGAATTTGCTCATGTTCAGGACAATCTTCGGTGACCATGATTTCGCCGCCATTGCGTTTGACCGATGACAGCTTCTGACACACCGAGCCAATGCTTTCTAGGCGAATCATTTCTTCCCAAGAGCTTATTTCGTCGTCTTCTTCATTTTCATACTTGATGGTGACTAAGTCGCCTTCTAGCTCAATAATCCGCGCGCGTTCGATCCAGCGCTGTTGGTCGCGCAGAAAAATAGATACTTCACGACCATTGCAACACAATTGCGAAATCTTGCGGTGTAGCATGGTTCACTGCTCCTACACTATAAATACGATCGAACCGCCGAATATACAAACGGCTATTTCAATTTTACTCGTTCTTAGACAGATTCGGAAAATTTCCTTAACCCCATCTCTATGTTTACAATCAAAACTGCCCAGGATCTATATCTCACCTACACTCTCGCCAATGATGCCCAGAGTCATAGCTTACAGGTAGTACCCGAACGCGGCGGCATCGTCACCAGTTGGTCGATCGCTGGCAAAGAGCTGTTTTATCTTGATCGAGAACGCTTTACCGACCCGCAGCTCAGTGTGCGTGGTGGTATCCCGGTTCTATTTCCGATCTGTGGCAATCTGCCCGATGATACCTTCAGTGCTGGCGAGCAGCAATACAAACTTAAGCAGCATGGCTTTGCCCGCGACCTACCTTGGCAGATGGTGGCACAAGAGGCGACTACCGATCGGGCTAGCCTCACGGTAGCTTTAGCTAGTACACCAGAGACTCTGGCTGTTTATCCCTATGAGTTTTTGGTGGAGCTAGAGTATATTTTTACTGGCAATCAGTTAGAAATTTTGCAACGAGTGACTAACCAAGCCGCCAATGGCATGATGCCGTTTTCGATCGGCTACCATCCTTACTTTGCCGCTAGCGATAAGCCCGGATTGAAAATTGATATTCCCAGCACCCACTACCAAGAAAAAACCGGTGAACCCCAACCTTTCAGCGGCAGCTTCGATTTTAGCGGCGGCGAGATCGATGTGGCTCTCAGCAATTTAAGTCGTCCTAGTGCCAGTGTGACCGAGGCCAACGGCGATAAGCTGACCACTAGCTGGAATTACGCCAATGGCCATGTGGTGTTCTGGGCGGTACCAGGGAAAGATTTTTATTGTCTGGAGCCTTGGACTGGTCTACGGAATGCTATGAATACTGGTAAGGATCTGATCAAACTGGCTCCCGGTGAGACTTGGCGACATAGTGTGACCATGACCTTCGAGCAAGCTGGAGCTTAGATCCAACAAAACATCCCGGCAACCTACGCGAAAGGTTGCCGGGATATGTGAGCTGAAGCTCTGAATCGAAATTAACGGAAGCGCTTCTTGCGACGAGCAGCAACAGCCTTGCGCTTGCGCTTTTCTTGGGGAGTTTCAAAATGGCGATTTTTCTTTACATCTGCCAAAATACCTGCTTTCGAGACCTGGCGCTTAAAGCGGCGCAGTGCAGAATCAATTCCTTCGTTTTCACCTAATACGACTTGGGTCATCCTTACTCCTGATGTGTGTTATACCCTTTATATTGCAAATTGGGCTTTGCTATCATATCACTTCTTTACTATCTATGTCAGCATTTAAGTGGCTGAAATTTCATCAAGAATTTTAATTCTAGATGGTGGGCATTGCCCACCCTACAAATCAGAATTTTCTCAAAACAAATTCACCGACTCATACATTCTTCTCATAGTCGCTAGCAGCTTAGGCGCATAGTTGCTATCAGTAGACCAGCGGCTAGCCAGTTGACGAATTGTCGGAGCTACGCCTCGGCGCACCGTGAAAAAGCGGGGAGAAATAATTGGTTGTTGCAGATCTTCAATGCTGGCATAGGCTTTGAGCTGTTGTACATGGGCGCGTACCCCCAACAGCGGCGTGGCAAAACTCGCCCAATCGGTATTATTGCCGCCCAACCCCGCGAAATTATGCTGGCTAGCGGGCAGTGAGTCACTAAAATGCAGAAACCGGGTTTCCATACACATTTGCACAAAGGCCAGATCCCAATTGATCCCTTCGATCGAACATTCTTGCCAATAGAGCTGAGGCAAATCAGCCAGTTCAGCGGGCACCGCCGAGTTATTGGTATCCAAAAAAGCTAAAAGCTGTTCTACCGTGGTTTGGCCATGCCCCATAACATGTTCCATCTCATCGAGGGTGACGGGAAGTTGGGAGCGAATCTGAAAAGTTCTGCCGATGCCAGGAGTAACCGAAATATGAAAATCGCGGAGTTCGATCGATTTTACATAGATTACCCCGCGATATCGAATGCGACGGATCAATGGGTTAGCAGCCACATTGGCACCCAAGCGATCGGCCAGATCGATCGGGATATACACATTGCCATTAATTAAAATCCCTTGCTCAGGATAAGGTTCACCATTGACTTGTAGATCGATCGGTAAATAGTCCGGAGCTTTACTGTTGCCACCGGCCATATCCCGGTTCCAAGCTGCCAAGGCATCGGCAATCCCCAAGGCTACTTCCCGGCGATATTGTTGCTGGGCAGCGCGATCTTGGCCTGCTATCCGCAAGCCGACTTCCATTAGTAATGAGGGAATACCCAGTCGCCGACAAAAGGCCAAGCTACCCAAAGCACTGGCACTGTCTGGCTTGACTCCTAAATTGGGCATGTCATTTAATCGCCCACAAAAAGCCATCAACATCATTTGGGCATGGCTTTTGCGTTCACCGTTTTTGCTGATATAAAAAACACTGGCACCATGCACTCCGGCTTGAGCGTAGGCATCGGCGTGAATACCCAAAGCCACGTCATTACTGTGAGCGCGGCGATCGATCCATTCAATGGCCTGTTGCACTCGATCGAAATCGGGCACCGAAATCACTTCAAAATTACGTCCGCGCAGCTCGGCCACAGCCAAATCTCTCAGCAACAGCATTTCTGGGGCTTCGGTGGTAGTATTGAGCGCTGAATTAGGCTCCTGGGTAGCCACCTCAATGCCGCCATAGGTGGCCGCGATAAAAATTCTGCCCATATTTGCCGATCCTTAAAATATCTGAAGAAAATTGCTGCACTGATTTTGATAATCTTGATCATTCTATCTATGAGACAAAAGATACAAAAATTTGTCCGCAGAAATGAGATTTTTAGCATGTTGGTAGTGACCTTGTGCTAGATTATCACTCTATTAGTGGGTATCGATAAATCGTCCATTTCGCTGAAAATTTTCACCTGGCGGCTACTCAGCCTTCATTGATGATCTAATTCACGAAAATTCGCTGCTCAGACTATCAAAACTCCAGCAGACCGTCGCCCTGAAATTTCCCTGCCCAGCGATCGAAATCGAAAATGCACATCAAGCGCGTCGAACTCTCTCATTTTAAGTCTTTTGGCGGTACCACTGCCGTGCCAATTTTACCCGGCTTTACCGTGGTGTCGGGTCCGAATGGCTCGGGCAAATCGAATATTTTAGATGCCCTGTTGTTTTGTTTAGGCTTATCTAGTTCTAAGGGAATGCGCGCCGAACGATTGCCAGACCTAGTAAACCACAATAATGGCCAACGGGGCACCAGAGAAACCACCGTCACCGTCACTTTCGACCTGACCGAAGAGGGGGCAGAGCAGCAGCCCGATTGGTCGGTCACCCGTCGTCTGCGAGTGAATGCCCAGGGTGGATATACTTCTAATTACTACATTAATGGTGAGTCTTCTACTCTGGGTGAACTGCACGAAAAACTAAATGTGCTGCGGATCAATCCAGAAGGCTACAACGTAGTGCTACAAGGGGATGTCACCAGCATTATTTCGATGAATTCGCGGGAACGACGAGAAATTATCGACGAAATGGCTGGGGTGGCAGCGTTTGATCGCAAAATTAATCAGACCAAATCTACTCTGGGTGAAGTCGGAGAAAAAACCGATCGCTGCCATATTGTGGTTACCGAATTAACGGCACAACGAGAAAGATTATCTCAAGATCGCCTCAAAGCCGAGAAATACCAAAAGCTACGGGATGAATTGCAAGGATTGACTCTGCAAGAAGCGGTGTTGAAATGGCAATCGCTGCTGCAACAACAAACCAAAATCCAAACCGAGATCCAGCGCAGTGCAGTAACTGCTACCGAAATGCAGGCTAGTTTGGTAAATATTCAAGCGGAACTAGCCGCCGGAGCTACGGCCTTAGAAGCGCTGAATCAACAAGTGAAGGCCATGGGCGAAGAGCAACTAGTGGCCACCCAAGGAATCTTGGCAAATCACCAAGCCGAAAAGCGCCGTTTGACTCAACAACAAACTGAGCTACAGGCGGCGATCCAAAACAATACGGCCAGCCAAGCCCAAAACCGTGAGCAGTTAGCACAACAACAACAAGAATTTCAGGCAGTCTGTAACGAGATCGATCGATTGCAGCAGCAGGAACTCAAGTCCCTCAGTCAAGGCCGCGATGCTGCCCGCAACCTGTTGGAAATCACCAAAGAAAAGGCTAGCTCATTGGCTTCTAGCTCTAGCTACGCCGTGCAGCAGCAAACCCAGTTAGCCAAGCAGATCGAAGCTTTATTGGAATCTACTGGCAAACAGCAGACCTCTCAGGCCGAGCTAACTGAGCGATCGAAGCAATTGACTAGTCGGGTGGCTGAGCAAGAACAAACCCTGGCTGAATTAACGCCAAATTTGGCGGCCAAGCAGGCGGAACATCCCCGTTTGGCCAAAAAACTGACCGGATTTTTGGCGGAAATGGCCGAACTAGAAGGTCGTTGTCAGGCTCTAGAACAAAACCTGCAAACCCAACAAGAAACCCAGTCTCGTTTACAACAAGAGCAGCGGGACAAAGAGCGGCAACTCGATAAACTAGAGGCGCAATCGCAGATGGAGCAAGAAGTCCAGGGGACTTTTGCCACTAAGGTAATTAAAGAGGCCAAGTTGGCAGGCGTGCATGGCTTGGTCGCCCAGTTAGGCGTAGTAGATGGTCAGTATCAATTGGCACTGTCGATCGCCGCTGGAGGCCGAATGGGCAACTTAGTAGTCACCGATGATCGAGTGGCCGCCGAGGCGATCGAAATCCTCAAACAAAAGCGGGCTGGTCGGGCGACCTTTTTGCCCTTAAACAAAATCAATGCTCAGCGGCTCTCCGAAAACAGCAGTTTAATGAGTGCCCAGGGTTTTATTGACTATGCCGTTAACTTAGTAGATTTTGATGAGAAGTACGACAAAATTTTTAGCTATGTCTTTGGCAGCACCGTGGTATTTAGAGACTTGCAACAGGCGCGGGCTTTTGTCGGTAAACAGCGGATTGTCACTTTAGCGGGCGAATTATTAGAAGCCAGCGGAGCGATGACTGGAGGCAATATCAACCAAAAAGCCACTCTGCAATTTGGTACCGGCGAATCCAGCGAATCAGCAGAAATTGCCAATCTGCGCCAGCGGCTCCAGTCGATCGAGAGCATCTTACAACTGGGACGAGAATCGATCGAGCGCGATAGCATCAACTTACGCCAAGCCAGTGCCCAACTAGCCGAAATTCGCCAGCAACAAAGAATTAGCCAAATTGAGTTCGATCGACTTTCCCAAGAAATCAGCCAACTCACCCAGCAACAAACATATCTGCAAAGCCAGCAGCAAACAGCTCAGCAGGAGTTAGCCCAAACCAGCACAGCCTTGGCCTCGGTCAGCCAAGGTTCCCCAAATCAAGAGCGGGATCTGGCTGCTCTGCGTCAAGAATTGGCCGAACTAGAAGCCAGTGGCGTACATGGCGAATGGCAAACCATTCAATCCGCCATCCGGCAGCAGGAATTAGACCTCCAGCAACGGGAGCGGGAACTGGTGGCGGCAGCTAGCAAACTTACTGAAATTGAGCAAAAAAATATCATTGGCCGCGAGAAAATCGCCGAATTAGAGCGTCGCTACGCTGAATATCAAGTCCAGGCCGATCAGCACAAAGTGCAAATGGTGACCGCCAAAAAAGATCTGGGGGCGATCGAGCAAGAAATTACCAGCACCCAAAGAATTCTGGCCGAGCTAGAGCAGCACTTGGGTGCCGAAAAATCTAAACGCGACCTAGCCGAACAAGCCCAACGCCAACTGCAAACCCGCCAGCAAGAGCGCCAGTGGGAGCTACAAAAACTCCAAGAAAACCAGACTCAGCAGCGCCAAGCCTTGGTAGATCTGGGGACGACCATTCAGACTCAGCGGGCAGAATTACCGCCGGAAATGGAGTTAACTGCGGCTACCGAACCGATCGATCCCGAGACTCTATTTACCCTCCAAAACCAAGTTCGATCGATCAAAAAGCGGATGGAAGCGATGGAGCCAGTGAATATGCTGGCGCTACAAGCCTATGAAGAAGCCAATACTCGCTTAGAAGAGCTAAATCACAAATTAGCCACCCTGGCGGCAGAGAGTAACGAATTACTCTTGCGAATCGAGAACTTTACGACCCTGCGCTTACAGGCATTTAAAGAAGCTTTTGATGCCGTAAACGAAAACTTTCAAAATATTTTTGCTGAACTTTCTGATGGGGATGGCTACCTGCAACTAGATGATCCCCAAGATCCCTTTAGTGGCGGTTTAAACCTGGTGGCACACCCTAAAGGCAAGCCGGTACAGCGCCTCACCTCCATGTCTGGAGGGGAAAAATCTCTGACGGCATTGAGCTTTATTTTTGCCCTGCAACGCTATCGCCCTTCACCCTTCTACGCCTTTGACGAAGTAGACATGTTCCTAGATGGGGCAAATGTCGAACGATTAGCTAAAATGATTAGAAAGCAAGCCGATCAAGCCCAATTTATTGTGGTGAGTCTGCGCCGCCCGATGATTGAAGCTGCCGATCGTACAATCGGTGTGACCCAAGCCAGAGGGGCATATACTCAAGTCCTCGGTATTGATCTAAAATCCCCTGCCTAGATAATTCCTAGGATTATTAATTCCACCAAGGTCTTCCGAACTAAGATGTCTTCCGAACTAATTCGTCAACGCTCTGATTTAATCAATACCCAAGTTATTACGATCGATACTGCTAAGTCCTTGGGCGTAGTCAAAGAAGTCTTGGTCGATATCGACAGTCGCGAAGTAGTGGCCTTGGGCTTACGCGACAATATTGTGGCCGTACCCGGCAACTTGGCTCGCTATATGTTGCTCAGCAGCATTCGCAAACTGGGCGACAGCATTTTGGTCGATACCGATAATGTAATTGAAGATATTGACCCTGAAGCCTATACCAGCCTAGTAAACTGCGAAGTAATTACCGAAACCGGTGATGTGTTGGGCAAAGTGCGGGGGTTTAGGTTTAGCTGCGAAGATGGCCGCTTGACCTCGATCGTAATTGCGGCGATCGGCCTACCGTTAATTCCTGATCAAGTAATTAGCACCTATGAGCTATCGATCGACGAAGTAGTTAGCAGTGGACCCAACCGGTTGATTGTGATCGAAGGTACCGAAGAAAGACTAGATCAGCTATCGGTGGGCTTTTTAGAGCGAATTGGCCTGGGCAAAGCCCCTTGGGAAGACGAATACGCCGACTATCGCCCTACTGTAGTGCGCCCCGAAAACCAGCTCCCAGCGGGCTTACCCATGAACCCACCACCACCCATGCGATCGGAGCGTCCGCCAGTCAGGCAGCCAGTGCGGATGCCTGAACCAGTCCCGGTCGAAGAAACCACCTGGGACGACGACAATTGGGAAGAGCGGCGACCCCTGCCCCCACCCCCACCACTAAAAGCGGAAGTAGTGCCTTACGCAGACGAAGACGACACTTGGAGCGATATTTCTCGCGATCAAAAGCGGGTACCACCGTCTCGTTCGCCCGCAGAAGAAGACATTATTGATGTGTGGGAAGACGAAAACTGGCCAGAGCCACCAAAACCCATCCCGGCTGAGGACTCCGATGAAGAGACTCCTCCCGCTGCTGCTGTTGTCCGCAAGTAACTGAATACGGGCAGATTGGAAAATCTTGGGCATACTTGATAATATTGGATGATTATCACCATCTTTGTTTTTGCATCAGTATCTGCCTTTCGATGAACCTGGAACAGTGCTACCAACTTTTTAATTTGCAGCCCGGAGCCACTTCGGACGACATTCGATCAGCCTATCGGCGGCTAGCACGGGTGATGCATCCAGATGTCAATCCGGAAGATTTAAAAGCCCATAATCGGTTTGTTACGCTCAATCAAGCTTATCAACTGTTGTTGAAGGTCTCTGACCCCGATCGACAGCTAATTGCTGCGCCGACCACCAGGCGAGTAACAAAAACGTCGGCTCCAGCCAAACCAACACCGACCCTCTCGCGTTATGACGCGGAGTTGAAGTGGAGTACTTACCAAAAACTACAAGAATTACTTCAACAACGCGAATTTGTGAAAACCATCGCTTTGGTGGATGGCTTAGCTCAGCGATTGGAATCCGATCGAGATGTCCATCAGTGGCAGGGAATTGTCTATTACTTTTTTGGCCAACACCTAGTCGATCGAGACCAGCTAGATAAAGCCCGGATCTATCTTAAAAAAGCTTTAAAAGCCGATCCCAATAATGCCGAACTCTATCAGCAGGTGAGCTATGAGTATCGTCGCATCGAACAGATTATGGCAAGATTGTAAAAACTGATTTTTTCCTATAGAGATTTTGGCCAAAAAGTATCGAAAATTTTTAGCTAATCATATTTTTGCAAAATCTATGAATTTTTCAAATTTAGATATATATTTAAAAAGGGAAATTTTAGTTTCCAAAAGTCCCCACATTTATCTGAAAAATTAGGATATCAAAAGAAAATGAAGGAATCCGGTCCTACAGCACTAGTCGGCAGAGTCTTGCTTGCCAAGGTCAAAGAATTAGCTCATTTGTCTCGACGGGAAACAGCCAAGGAATGTGGGTATTACAGTACATCTAAGAACGGACAAGTTCGAGTGAATTTGACTGACTTTTATGACGCTGTCCTCATGGCCAAAGGCGTACCCGTAGGGCCAGAATCTTCCAAAGATGGTCGCGGTCGCGATGCCACTTACGAAGTAACTGTGCACCAAAACGGTCAAATCGTAATTGGTGCCGCCTATACCAAAAAGATGGGCTTGAAGCAAGGTGATGAATTCAAAATCAAACTAGGCTACAAGCATATCTACTTAGAAGCGATCGGCAAAGAAGATGACGACGATTAGAGATATTTAGTGCGCTGCTGGGTCTGTTGGATAGTAGCCTTGTGGCTGATTTTGGCTCGACCGCTGCCGGTTTGGGCAACATCTTGTCGCACCTTAAACAGCGAATTGGTTTGTATTCAAAGTATCCAACGCAGCGCTCAAAAATACTGGGAATATCGGGTGCAATTTAAGATCGCAGGGGTGTCTCAGCCGCTAACGATTTATGACTGTCGCAGTCGGCGTAAGCGCACTATCAAAGGTCAGTGGCAAGATTTCTCTGTGGGAGAAATCGATGCTTTTGCCTGTCTACTGTTTCGAGGCTAATTTGGTCTAACCAAGATATCTATCTACATCGGCACTACTGGCCAGATGAAAAGTCTCCATTTCTGGACAAGTCCGACTGATCAAACCTTTTAATACTTTGCCCGGACCAACTTCTATTGTCCGATCGATGCCCAAATTTGTCAGTTCTTGACAGATTTCTAACCAGCGCACCGAGCCAGTCATTTGCCGCGCTAAACGTTCTTTTAAAGTATGGGCAGCAGTGACAGCAGTTGGCTCCACATTAGAAAGCACTGGTACTTGAGCATCGGCAAACTCACTCGCTGCCAGTACTGTAGCAAACTCTTCAGCCGCATCAGCCATCAGGTGAGAGTGGAATGCTCCAGATACTTTTAAAGGAATTGCTTTTTTACATTTGATACTACTTACAACTGTATCTACCCCCGCTGGCGAACCAGAAATTACCACTTGGGCAGCGCTGTTGTCGTTAGCTAGCACCACATCGGCGGTATTTTGAATAACGGTGATCAGCTCAGCTCGATCGAAGCCAATTAACGCCACCATTTTGCCCTCAATTTGCTGAGACTTAGACATTAATTCGCTGCGCTTTTGCACCAAGCGCAATCCGGTCTCAAAATCGAAGACTCCGGCGGTGTAAAGTGCCACATATTCACCCAAGCTATGGCCAGATACTACTGTGGGTTGATGCCCTTTTTGCTGCAACAAATCCACCAAAATGCTTTCGATTACATATAGGCAGGGCTGCGTATAAAGAGTCTCGTTAATCTGCACTCCCTGACACATTTCTAACACCGACCAACCCAAAATTGCTTGAGCTGTAACAAATCTGGCGGCGGCGATCGATGCTAAGTCTGCCTCCATCCCGATCGATTGGGAACCCTGTCCCGGAAATACCCATGCTGTTTTCATAAACTATCGTCTCAGACACTACGTAATCCACGATACAGGAGTTGCTGACCAGAAACTTTTTGCTGATCGGGGGCTTCTAGCATTAGAGCCAGTTTGCTGGTGACTTTGGCAAAATTCACACAATTGTCGCTTGGCTAAAGCACAGCCTTCGGCTAAATTGATCTAAATGCTTAGCGGAATGAATCCCACACAGATGAACTTCAAACAACTCACCATTTCTCTCTTGGCGGTTTCCCTGAGCATCAGCCCCGCCCTTGCCGCGCCAATTGCTGAGACAGATTTGGCGGCCAAGCCGCTGTTTAAACCCGAATTCAACCCGGCAACGCAATATGATAATCTGCTGTTCCCAGCTTCGGCAGATAACAAATATGGTTATATCAATACCTCGGGTGTGATGATTATTACGGCGGTTTTTGATGGAACTTTTGTATTTCGGGAAGGCTTAGGCCGAGTCAAAGTAGGTCGCAAGTATGGTTATTTGGGGTTAAATGGCAAACTGGCCATTGCCCCGACCTTCGATCGAGCCAGTGAATTTGAAAATGGCTTGGCCTTGGTGCAGATAGACGGGAAATTTAGTTATATCGATCGCATTGGCCGCAAAGTAATTGATGGCAGTGAGTTTGCCGATGCCACTTCTTTTTCGGATGGTTTGGCGGTGGTGCGGATTGGCAAAAAATATGGCTATATTGATACTACTGGCCAGGTGAAAATCCCTGCTAATTATAAGTTTGCTCATCCTTTTAAGGTGGGCATGGCTTTGGTGGTGGGCGAGGGCGAAGTAAGTTACATCAATAAACAAGGAGAAGTAAAAATCCCTCCAGACCATTTGGTTCAAAAGTTTCCCCAGGCCAAAGTTCGGATTCCCTATACTTTTGGCGGCAATGGCTTGGCCAAAATTGCGATCGATGGCAAGTCGGGTTATATGAACCGCAAAGGTCAGATTGTGCTCCAACCGCAATACACTGAAGCCTATGCTTTTGTAGAAGGACTGGCTCCGGTGAAAGTCGGCAGTAAATATGGCTATATTAATGGCAACGGTAAAATGTTGATCCCAGCCGAATATGACAGCGTTTCGGAATTCCAGTCTGGGTTGGCAGCGGTGAAGTTAGGCAACAAATATGGTTACATCGACACCGCTGGCCAATTGGTGATCCCGGCTCGTTTTGATGGAGCCTACTCCTTTAACGAAAATTTGGCAGCAGTGTTAATGGGCAAACGATTGGGCTATATTGACCGCACAGGCAAGCTGGTTTGGCAGGCCAAAGCGGCCAAAACGTAGCTAAAGCGAACAGTAATGATCGAGGCAAAACTGCTGTAGCGACTCTCGGGCAATGCGCAGATTGCGATGGTGAATGGCCGCGCGCATTTCCTCTAGAATCTCTAGACGAACCGCACAAGCGCTAGAATCTTTACCCTGTAGAGAACAGACCTCTACAGTTTCTTCTTTCATTTGCTGGATGCGCTCTTCCAGGCTGAAATCTTTGGTCATAAGAACCTCTGAAATAGTTCTCGATGGCGGTTTTGGCTATGCCACCAGGTCAACTTGTTCATTCTAAATTGCCCCGATCACTATTGTCCGCAACAAATTGTTGCGGAAGGTAAGGTAATTGTAACTTGGTAATGTGGCTGCTATTTCTCAGGAGCACCGAGCGTGAGCGCTGCTTTGATCCGGGGAGTTTTTAAAAAACCTTGGGTATGGGCTAACAGCTTTTCACCCCACAGGTTTTCTTTCAGATAATCGATGCTGGCATAGCGGCTGTCATTGCGCAGAGCTGCTTCACCGAGTTTGTAGGCTTCTTCTTGTTTGCCCTGCTGATATAGCGCTACCGCCAGTGCCAACTGTGGTTCGGCGGCTTTTTTCTCGATCGAGATCGCCTGTTGCCAATGTTTGATGGCGCTGGGCAAATTGTTGGTTTCGTAGCTAATCAGACCAATATTATTCAGAGCAGGCCAAAAATCTTTCTTTTGTTGCACCGATTTTTCGTAAGTGGCGATCGCCTCGGGATAACGCTTGCTGCGATAGTAGGCATTTCCCAGGTCAAACAGGCCAGGTACACTGGTGGGATTAATTTTCAAACCAGCTTGCAGCTTCTCGATCGCCTTGTTATAGTCGCCTTTTTGAAAAAAAGCGGTGCCCAAAGATAGCAATATATTGGCATCTTGGGGAGCAATCGCCTGGGCTTTGTTTAATGCTTCAATACTTTTGTCAGCCTTTTGGTTTTGCAGATACAGAGTGCCCAACAACAGCAAGATATCGGAGCGCTCGGGGGCAAGTTGGTTGGCCAAAACTGCCCGGGGTACTGCTTGCTCATAGAGCTGGAACTGCGATAGATTCAAAGCGCTCTTGTACAAGCGTTCTGCCTCGCGGGCAAAGTCTTTGCTATCTTGCTGAGAAACAAAGGGGAGCAGAGCCTGGGAGCTTGCTGGTGCGACATTAACAACTCCACTGGTCAGCAAAGCAAGCATGACAGCGGTGTATTGAGCCAATTGTCTGAAAGCCACGTTTTTTTAGGTTGGTAGAAGTATTTCGACAGGAGTTGGCAATATACATAGGTACTGAATCTCCTGCCAAGATTCTAACATTTGCCAGTAGAACTATGGTGCTGGATTGTGCAACTGACTAAAATCGATCGTGGTAGGTAGCTGAGTGGGAATGTTAAGATTAGTAACTAACCCTTGCTGGAGTGTGAATGGTTTAGTCGATTTTGTTGCTATCTAAGACACCCTGGATTGGTTTCAGGTATACCGATAATTTTCAGTCCGCAAATTTAGTCTAGTTCTCGCACATCATCTCATGGAAAATCTGCCCGTTCTAGCTTCTAAGCATCGTTGGCCTCTGATGGCTGTGTTGGGTGCCCTTGCTCTTGGTGGAGTGGGCATTGGAGCTTTGGCTTTTAATAGCTTTCGCCCTAGCAACAATGTAGATTTGGAAAAACTCACTGTAGTCGCCGAAGCCCAAGATGTGACGCTCAAAATTGCGGCGAGTGGTTCAGTGTTACCAGGGCAAACAGTGAATCTTAGCCCCAAAAGTGCCGGGCGAGTGGCGGCGATCTTTGTGGAACAAGGCGACGTGGTGCGCCAAGGTCAACAAATTGCCCAGATGGAAAATGCCGATGTGCGGGCACAGATTTTAGAAGCCCAGGCCAATTTGCGCCAAGCTCAAGCCAACTTGACCAAAGGCAAAAATGGTAATCGGGCGGAAGAACTCTCTCAAGCCAAATCTAAACTAGAAGCGGCGCAAGCGACTTTAGATCGAGCGAAAAATGGCAACCGTCCCCAAGAAATTGCCCAAGTGCGCGCCAAGCTAGATCAGGTAAAGTCTAATTTGGCTCTCTCCCAGTCGATCGCCCCCCAACAGATCCAACAAGTCCAAGCCCAAATTGCGGCAGCGGCTGCCCGTCAAAACTTGGCCAAGGTCAAGCTAGGACGTTTTCAAAAGCTGTTTAGTCAAGGAGCCATTTCCCAAGATCGCCTAGATGAAGTTACGGCTGACTATCAAACCACCACGGCCACTTTTTTGGAAGCCCAGCAAAAACTCCAGCAGGTGAAGAACAACTCTAGCCAAGAGATTTCTCAGCGCCAAGCCAGTGTCGTTGAAATAGAGCAGAGTTTGCAGCAACAGCAGGCCGGTAGTCGATCGGAAGATATCACCAAGGCTCAAGCAGATGTGCGCCAATACCAATCGGCGTTGGAGCAAACTAAAAATGGTTCGCGACCAGAGGAAATCGCCCAGTTGACGGCGGCGGTGGATGTGGCCAGTGCGAGGCTGAAGGCCGCTCAGGTGCAAATGCAAGAAACCGTGATTATTGCTCCCTTTGATGGCATTATTACCCAGCGCTATGCCAGTGTCGGGGCGTTTGTGACTCCTACCACAACAGCTTCTAAAGAGGGTCAGGCGACTTCTACTTCGGTGGTAGCGATCGCCAGAGATTTGGAAGTGAAGGCCAAGGTACCAGAAGTAGATATTGGCAAAGTAAACGTTGGCCAAAAAGTAGAGATCAGCGCTGATGCCTATGCTGATACTAAGTTTCAGGGCACGGTGAGAATTGTGGCTCCCGAAGCAGTCATCGAGCAAAATGTCACAGCTTTTGAGGTGCGGGTGGCGATCGATGCTGACCGCGAACAAAAATTAAAATCGGGGATGAATGTGAATGTGTCTTTTGTGGGTAAGAGTGCCCCAGCTTCATTGATGGTGCCGACGGTGGCAATTCTGAAAAATAAAGGTAAAGATGGAGTGCTAACCCCTGGTAAAGACAGTCAGCCAGAGTTCCGAGAAGTAGAAGTGGGCTTTAGTGTACGGGATAAAACTCAAATTCTCAAAGGCATTAAGTCTGGCGATCGGGTGTTTATCGATACGCCCAAAGGCTTCAAACTCAACAAAGATAAGGAAAAATAGCCATGGCTAAGATTCAGAAGGGTGGGGTAGATTTCGGCGAAAGCCTGAAAATGGCTACCAGTACTTTGTTAGCCAACAAGCTCCGCAGTGGTTTGACGATGCTGGGTATTATCATTGGCAATGCCTCGGTGATTGCCATGGTAGGTATTGGCCAAGGGACGCAAAAGTTAGCAGAAGATCAGTTCAAGAATTTGGGTCCGAACGTGCTGTTTATTTTGCCCGGTGGCCCCAATAGTCAACAAAACCGTTTGGGTCTGCCTCGGACCTTGGTAAATGCTGATGCCCGGGCGATCGAACGCCAAGTTCCCAGTATTGCGGCGGTGGCTGCCCATCTGCAATCGAGTCAGGCAATTACTTTTAGCAATAAAAACAGTACTTCTCAGGTCATTGGAACTACGCCGAGTTTTTTGACGGTGCGGAGTTTTGAGGTGGCCAAAGGTCGGTTCATGAATGACAATGATGTCAAAAATGCCAATCTGGTGGTGGTATTGGGTCCAGATCTAGCTGAGAAGCTGTTTGCAGGACAAGATGTGATTGGCCAAAAA
>JANNEH010000019.1:0-3310 GCA_031378405.1 Synechococcales cyanobacterium OTE_75_metabat_409 | reverse complement strand
CGTTAGCTGGCTTAAATTACTAGTTGAGACGGTACGTAAAGTTAACTCAGATTTTCCAAGAGTTGACCACAATAATTCCCACTAAAGAAATAAAGACAACTATAATCGTCCAGAACCATCCTTCCTGAATTGCACCTGCCTCAACTGCGAAATAAACTGCCATTGGCATTGTTTGCGTCTGCCCTGGTATATTTCCTGCCAACATTAAAGTCGCGCCAAACTCGCCTAATGCACGAGCAAATGTTAGTACTATACCCGCTAGAATTCCAGAAAATGCTAAGGGTAAAGCCATACACCAAAATACTTCTACTTCTGATGCTCCATCTAGTCTTGCGGCATCCAAAAGCAACGAGTCGATCTGCTCAAAGGCTCCTAATGCCGAGCGATACATCAATGGAAATGACACGATAACAGCGGCTAAAACGGCGGCATACCATGTAAACACCACGCTCAAATGCCATTGGGTTAAGATCTGTCCTAAAATCCCACTTTTGCCCAGCAAAACTAGTAGCACAAAGCCAACAACGGTTGGCGGTAAGACTAGAGGTGCGATCAGAATTCCTTCAATGAGCGATCGCGCTTTTCCACGATAACCGTACATTTTATAAGCAACAGCGGTTCCTAGTCCCAAGGTAATGGCCGTTGCCAGCAGCGATACTTTCAGCGAAATCCATAACGGGGATAGATCGGGAATTAACATTTAATTAAGGCTGGATAATCCCAAACCCATATTTTTTGAATACTGTTTTTGCGGTATCACTTTGCAGGAACTCAACATATTGTTTAGATGCCTCGATCGATTTGCTCGACTTCAAAATCGCGATCGGATAACGAATGGGAGAATGCAGCTTTTCCTCAGCGGTTGCCGCAACTGTGATTTTATCTGAACCTTGAGCATCGGTCTTATAGACAATACCGGCATCCACATCGCCTGTTTCCACCGCCGTCATCACAGATTTAACATTACTGCCCAATACAAATTTAGATTGCACCTGATCCAAGATGCCAATATTCTGCAAAACCTCTGTGGCGTATTGTCCTACTGGAACGCTACGCGGTTCTCCGATCGAGATTCGCTTGACTGCGGGCTGCACAAGTTGTTGAAAGCCAGTCAAAGACACCGAAGTTTTCTTAGGAATGATCAAAACCAACTGATTTGTCAATAAGTCTTTTGTCGTTCCTGATGCCAGCAACCCTTTTTCTTGTAAAGCTTTCATCTGCTTCGTCGCCGCCGAAATAAAGATGTCAACGGGTGCGCCCTGTTCAATTTGTTGTTGTAAAGCACCGGAGGCAACGAAGTTGTAGTTAATGGTCTGACTAGAGTTTACTTGACGATAAAGTGGCGTGATTTCCTCTAAAGGCTTCTGGAGACTAGCGGCAGCGGCGATCAAGAGTGTTGAGTTTGGAACAGGAGATTGAGTCGTTTTTGGCTGATTCGACTGGAGGACAGGCGCAACTTGAGTGCAGGCAACCAGTACCGTTACGAAGAAGCCCAATAGCCCAATTCGCCAATACCTTGAAAGCATACGTATAACTCCTTGGATAACTCTTAATTATCTTGATTAAATACCAACTTTCTGTCAAGATACTACCAATGTATAACGTTACCGCACCGACTTTTCCAGAATACATCGACGATGAATACCGTCATTTGTCGAGTATTCGATTACCGGCCTTCGCTGGGATGCAAATTGTAAATAGCCCTTATGGCTCTGTTTCTAAGCTTGGTGCTTCCACCGGAGATACTCACGCCATTGCAGATAAATCTCTCGATCCGCAAATCTTTCAAGCCGCTATCTTATGCGTGATTGAGCATGATGCCGATATCAGACCCAAGCTATTCGCCGCTCTCGTCGATCAATATTGGGAAATGCGTGATCTGGTAATTGAATGCTTAATTGACGAAGATCCAGATACCGTTGTCCCCAAGATTGAAAATCCAGAGGATCTTGCACCCCTATGCGGCATAGTAGCACTGCATATTGGCGGGATGAGTGCTGCTGGGGAGCCAATCTTTGGTATCGAGCTGGGCTGTAATTGGGAAACTGAACATGGTGCAGGTGTTCAATTTGCAGGGCTAAGAGTTGTTGAGTCTGGGGATGCAGCGATCGCATTCAGCTTTGGCATGACACCGACTTAAACGACGACCGATTACCTGTTGAGGCTTTAGTTTGGTAGGAACTCCTCCAAAAATTAAATGTCAGAGATCGAATCTTGCGGCCACATCGTTCGACCGATTTGCCCGATCGGTCAATTGTGCGATTGCCCAGATGGCGAATCTTTGATTGTTCAACAACTGTAAAATGGCAGTTATACGACTACTAAAACTAGTCAATTTTTTGCAAATTTGTCGATTCCAGATATCGCAGACTGGTTGCAACGATCGGCAACAACAGATTATCTCATGTTGGTAAAAGCATTTCGGGGTTGGGTGAGAAGTCAGCTTGAAAATAATGACAAGTGACTAGCATGAAATATATCGAAATTAATTACAACAATCGAACAGTAAAACATCACGATGAACAATGATTTCAATCTCAAGAAATTTATTCTCACAACACTAATCATCAGCATTTTGGATTAGTATCTCGGAGGTCTTGCGGTGCCAGAAGACATGATTGATTAGGGCATCTATGACCACGGCCTCAAATTACCAGGGTAGTAGTATCCCTTTTGATATTTTTTGACAGCAGTAAATGTCAGCACGAATCGACACAATTCAATAATTGGAACAAGAGGAGAAAACATCAGAACCAAGACAAAATTGCCAAGATTATTATTGGTATATGGATTATTTGACTGGCCAGCCCAACACCAAAATAGAAATAAGATTACTGCTAATTGATATCCAGTATACGAAATCTGGAAGTTGATAGCCTCTCGGCAATGTGACGCGATCGAGGGGTATTTTTTTTGCCATTTAAGGCAAATATAGAGACAAAATAGTAATCCTACTACTGGTGCAGTAACAAAGAGAAATAGTAAAGTCAGGGTATTTAAACTAGCCAATTCGATTTCCTTGCTATGCTCAAAAATAATTTGGATTATCTGAAGTTACCGTTTATGGGTTCTGTACTTTGGTTGGGAGAGTTGGTCATATTTGTCGATCGGTGCTAGGTGTTTTCAGAAACTCCCATTTCTCTTGTCATTTTTGATGGAATAGAATGTAGTGGCGAATCCACTGGACATAGGTTTCTTCGGAATAATAGGAATAGTATTTGATGCGTATTATATTTCTCACTTGGTCTAGAAGATTTTTTGGTGGCTGTTGTATTGCATAATGTTATGATGAGTGGACAAGTTCAGCCTG
>JANNEH010000006.1:0-6214 GCA_031378405.1 Synechococcales cyanobacterium OTE_75_metabat_409 | reverse complement strand
TCCCCCGTAAACCTCTTCGCCAAATCCCCAGCCCCAGACTTCACAAACTCCTGAAAAGCCAGAGAATCGTTGGCAAAGCCTCTCGGTACGAGAATCGCGCTAGCCGTCAAAGCAGTAACCGGATCAGTCATTTGTCAGTTCCTCCCAATTTCCCCTTAGTCTAACAGTTGATTTATTCATCAACAACAGATCTACATCTATCAATTCTTCTTTGCACTACCCATCATCTATCAATTGTCCGATAGCTTTGCTTGCGCCTTTCGGCGATCGAATCTGTTACCTTAGCGGAAGAAGAAAATCAAATTTAGGGATAGGTGAAGACTATGGCTACTGTAGAAGAGATTCCAGTCCAAGTACCATCGGCAGTTGCCGCAGCTTACCGCAGTACCACAGAAACTCTGAAAAAAATGTCGGCAGTGTTTACCTAGTACCGATGCTGCTAAGTCTGACAACAGTTAACTCAGAAAAAAGCATCAAAGGCGATCGAGTTTATGATCGATCGACTAGAATAAGCTAGAAATAGCCAGAGAAGACCGTGGATCGCACTTACACCTTTAACTTCGATACCGAGGCAGCCTTAACGGTTCTCCAAACAGCTCAACTAGAAACCTTCGATTACTATCAGGCTAGGCTGGACTTGTTCAACTTATCCTTGATGGCAGACTACGACCAGCTCACCTGTTTGAGCAGCCTCACCGCGATCGACAAATATTGGTACCAAATTGAAACTGCCAAGAAAGTCTTGCGCCAACTGGGTGGTCGTGCTCTCTTGGCCGACGAAGTGGGCTTAGGCAAAACCATCGAAGCCGGACTAATCATTGCTGAATACCTGGCCAGAGGCATGGTGCGCTCCCTGCTCGTGCTCACTCCCGCCTCTTTGGTTTCCCAGTGGGAGCTAGAGCTGAGCGAAAAATTCAACATCAGCACTGTTACTACCGACAGCCGCGACTTGCAGCAATCTCCGGCAGAATTTTGGGCAACCACTCCCCGTATCGTGGCTTCCCTAAACACTGCCAAATCAGCCAAACACTATGCCCATGTCACCAGTCGTACCTGGGATTTAGTTGTCGTTGACGAAGCCCACCATCTAAAAAATCGTTCTACCTTAAATTGGAAGCTAGTCAACGACCTGCAAAAACGCTTTATTTTGATGCTCACCGCTACGCCAGTCCAAAACTCCTTGATAGAACTTTTTAATTTGCTCACTCTGCTTAAACCAGGACTACTCCAAACCGAAGCAGCCTTTAAAAAACAATACGTCGATGCCAAAAATGGCCGGGTGCCCAAAAACCCCGAACAACTGCGATCGCTGATGCGAGAAGTGATGGTCAGAAATACCCGCGCTCTGGTGGATGTCAAGCTGCCCAAGCGTTTTGCTACTACCATTACTGTCACCCCCTCCGCCAGTGAAAAACAACTATACCAAGATTTAAATGAATACTTGAGGTCTAAGACTGCCGGACTCGATCGACTCTCGCGCACCAATTTATTAATGCGGGCTGGTTCTTCCCCTGGAGCTTTGGCCGATTCGCTGCAACAACTGAGCAAACGTCTGCCCGACGAAGCACTCCAATCTTTAGCTAAACGGGCTGGTCAAATTAAGCAAGTAGAAAAAGCCACTGTCTTAGTGGAAATGCTCACCAAATCTCGCCAGAAAACCCTAGTATTTAGCGCTCACAAAGCCACCAGTACTTACCTAGCAACTACTCTAAAAGCCGCAAATATTCCCTTTGCCGAATTCCAAGGTGGCATGTCGCTGAAAGAAAAAGATGCCGCGATCGCCGCTTTTCGGGATGAAGTGGGGGTATTATTGGCCTCTGAAACCGGTGGAGAAGGCCGCAACATTCAATTTGCTAACGCGATTGTTAACTATGATTTACCCTGGAATCCGATGAAGATCGAGCAACGGATTGGCCGCATTCACCGCATCGGCCAAACTCAGGATGTGTTTATCTTTAACTTTTGCCTGAAAGATAGCATCGAGGAATATATCTTACAAATTCTCCATGACAAAATTAATATGTTTGAATTAGTAGTAGGGGAAGTAGAAACGATTTTAGGCAATGCCGATAGTGAATTAGACTTCAGTGAAGTTGTGATGGATATTTGGCTCAAGCATCAAGTTAAACCCGAGCTAGACCAGGCTTTCAATCAATTGGCAGACGATTTGTTGCAGGCCAAAGATCGGTATCGCGAAATCCAAGTGTTGGATGAACAGATTTTCGGTGAAGACTTTGAAGCCTAAAAACATCACTACTAAAAACTTTATTACCTATGGCTGACGTAATTCTGACCACGATTTCAAAACTAGTCTCTTTGTATGATGGCATGACCGAAGCCACTGGCGATCGACAGTTGACGGTGCTATTAACCAAAAATATCGCCAAACAATTAGAACTACCCGAAGAAGTCACTCTCACCACTACAGCAGATGACCCTAACAGTGTTTTTGTCACTTACAATTCCGATCTATTAGAACGATTCAATAATTTATTGAACCAACGCGGCAGTTTCAGCGCGATCGAGGTGGCCTATCAGGGATATTTAAAAAATACTGGTTTCGAGAAACAACTTCTTCAGACCCTAACTCCCCAGAATGGATTGATTCGTTATTTAGATGCCAAGCCTCTACCCACCCGTTATCTGTGGTGTCATGTTTCCTATAGTGCCGAAGCTGATGAAAAAAGAATTGGCATGGTGTCGTTTTTGGTGAATGAGTTGACGATGGTGGCTCCGGTGGAAATTGGTGATGCCTTGCTGTGGGAAGATGATCGATCGGCGGTAACTGAAATGACTCCAATTTCTCCAGCATCTGTGCCACTGTTGACTGAGCTAATTGAACGCACTGCTGCTGATTTGATTGATGTAGATTTGCAGAATTGGCAAGTGAAGTTAAATAGAGCCAAAGCTAGAGACGAAGAACGGTTGAGTAGCTATTATCAAACTATTAGCACAGAAATCCGCCGCCGAATTGCTGCACGGCGATTGGTGGGGGAAGATGAAGCCAAAGAACTAGCCCGGATTGCAGCTACCGATCGAGAACTAGAGACTAAGTTAGCCGATTTGCAGACCAGATATGCCCTGACGGTGAAGGCATCTCTGCATAGCATTTTGGCAATTCAGTTACCGACGATTCACATTAGTTGTGAGCTGGTGCGCAAAAAACACAAGCGAGTGATCACGGCAGTATGGAATCCGTTTACTCGGATCATTGAGCCTTTGCGGTGCGAAGAAAGTGGCTTACCAGTATCTATTTTTTATTTGGACGACACCAGCGCCAAAATCATCGCGCCCCATGTTTGGAAGCAGTAGGAAAAGACCAGTTGGGCGGGTGAGCCAAACCCATCCCAACGATCGCCGCAGCCGATAGTCAACTATCTATGCAACTGTTGCCTTTTCCGCCTCATCACTAAACTCGATCATCCGATCGAAGTTTAAGTAGCGATATAAATCAGCAGCAAAAGGATCGATCTTATTGGCCATTACCGCCAAATATTCCTCTACTGTCGGCAACTTACCCAATAACGAACAAACCGCTGCTAGCTCCGCCGAACCCAAGTAAACTTGTGCCCCTTTGCCCAAGCGGTTATTAAAATTGCGCGTCGAAGTCGAGAACACCGTAGCATTATCGGCCACCCTGGCCTGATTTCCCATACAGAGACTACAACCGGGCATCTCCGTCCGCGCTCCAGCAGCACCGAACACACTATAGACCCCTTCTTCTTTGAGCTGCTGTTCGTCCATGCGGGTGGGTGGACAGACCCAGAGGCGAATAGTTACCGGAGGTTCACCCTCTAGCACCTTGGCAGTAGCGCGATAATGACCAATGTTAGTCATGCAAGAACCAACGAATACTTCGTCAATTTTACTGCCCGCTACTTCGCTCAACAGTTTCACATTGTCTGGATCGTTAGGAGCAGCGACGATCGGCTCGGTGATTTGATTCAGATCGATCTCAATAATTTCGGCATATTCCGCATCCAGATCGGCACTAAGTAACACTGGGTTAGCCAGCCATTCTTCCATCTGTGCCACCCGGCGCAAAATAGTTTTGGAGTCTTGGTAGCCTTTTACTACCATGTTTTTGAGCAGGGCGACGTTTGATCGAATATATTCTGATACCGTCTCGACACTTAACTTGATAGTACAGCCCGCACAAGAGCGCTCCGCCGTGGCATCAGTCAACTCAAAAGCCTGCTCTACCTTCAGGTCTGGCAGTCCTTCAATCTCCATAATCCGCCCCGAGAACACATTCTTTTTGTTTTCTTGGGTCACGGTGAGCAAGCCTTGCTGGATCGCCACATAGGGAATGGCATTTACCACATCCCGCAGGGTGACTCCGGGCTGGAGTTGGCCGCTAAATCTGACCAGTACCGATTCTGGCATATCTAAAGGCATGGCACCCAAGGCAGCAGCAAACGCTACCAAACCAGAACCGGCTGGGAAAGAAATTCCTAACGGAAAACGGGTATGGGAGTCTCCACCAGTACCAACGGTATCTGGCAGCAACATCCGATTTAGCCAAGAGTGAATAATGCCATCCCCAGGCCGCAGAGCCACACCACCCCGCTGAGCAAAGAAATCGGGCAAATCGTGGTGAGTTTTGATATCTACGGGTTTGGGGTAGGCCGCAGTATGACAGAAGCTCTGCATCACCAAATCGGCACTGAAGCCCAAACAGGCTAGTTCTTTTAATTCATCTCTAGTCATCGGGCCAGTGGTATCTTGCGAACCCACAGTGGTCATCAACGGCTCACAAGCAATTCCTGGTCTGATGCCGGGCAGACCGCAGGCTTTGCCCACCATTTTTTGGGCGAGAGTGTAACCTTTGGTGGAAATCTGGGCAATTTGGGGTCTGATGAACAAATCGCTGGCCGGTAAGCCTAACGCTTGGCGGGTTTTATCGGTAAGAGCACGACCAATTAATAGCGGAATCCGGCCACCAGCACGGACTTCATCGAGGATGGTTTCGGGTTTGAGGCTAAAGGTGCTGAGGATCTCGCCAGCGACATTGGTGATTTGGCCTTTAGTAATGTGGATGGTAATTTCCATGCCAGTTTCGAGCTTGTTAACATCACATTCGATCGGCAGCATCCCTGAATCTTCGGCAGTGTTAAAGAAAATTGGCGCAATTTTGCCGCCCAATAAATATCCGCCGGTGCGTTTATTGGGAACACAGGGAATATCTAGGCCAGTGTGCCAGAGCACCGAGTTAATAGCAGATTTCCGCGAGGAGCCAGTGCCCACTACATCGCCCACATAGACCAGGGGATGACCTTGGGCTTTAAGTTGTTCGATCGTGGCCAAACTACCGGGCTGTCTGCTTTCGAGCATCGCCAAAGCATGGAGTGGAATATCTGGCCGAGTAGTAGCATGGGGAGCCGGGGAAAGATCGTCGGTGTTGGTTTCACCAGGTACCTTAAAAACAGTCAGGGTGACAGATTCTGGCAAATTGGGCTTGTTGGTAAACCAAGTGGCCGCCGCCCAAGCATCGATCACCTGGCGGGCATAAGTATTAGTCTGAGACAGCTCCCACATTTCGTTGAAGGCATCGTAGACCAAAGTGATTTTGCTCAGGGCATGAGCAGCAGCCTGGGCTAGTTCTAGGTTCTCGGACTTAAGAGTATCAATTAAAGCCTGGACATTATAGCCACCCAGCATAGTACTGAGCAGGTCGATCGACTGGAGGGGCGAAATTAAAGGGCTAGTGGCAGTGCCGTTAATAATGGCAGTCAAAAAGCTGGCCTTGACATAAGCCGCAGGGTCTACGCCCGGTGGTACTCGGTCATGCAATAGGTCATAGAGTTCTACCGTAGCCGTGGGTTGCTGGAGCAGCTCACACAGTGCCTGAGTCTGATTGGCATCCAAGGGCAGGGGAGGAATTCCCAGGGTGGCTCGATCGGCGGCATGTTGGCGATAAGCTGCTAGCATCTGAAATCTCTCAAAAAAGTCGTGGGAAAATTATCGGTCATTTTGGGACAAAGAATTGTTTAGAACAAAGGTTCTTTGTCTTCATTGGTACTACTACCGGTAGATGCTGGCTTCTTGGCTGGTTTTTTGCTTTCTGATGAAGTTGAATTGTTGGGTTTGGCTGCTGTTTCTGGTTTTTTGCGGGGTTTGGTTTCATAGGTTTCTACCCGCGCTGGTTTGCTGGCTGGTTCCGCTGGTTCGACCTTGGCCGGTTTGGGCTTGGTTTCATAGGTTTCTACCCGCG
>JANNEH010000336.1:0-7424 GCA_031378405.1 Synechococcales cyanobacterium OTE_75_metabat_409 | reverse complement strand
GCAGAGCTATCTAGCCGTTTTCTGCCAAAATCTGGCCCCTTGGCTCATGGATCGCATTGTCATGTTATCAATGTCTTCGGTTTAATCCCTGCCTTGGTATAGACACATAACTCAGCAGCCGTCGTCTTGGCAAGTTGTCAGCAAGTCTTGTAGGGTGGGCACTGCCCACGACCTAGGTTCTAGTTGATTTCGATATTATCAATGATTGCGCCACCCTACTCAACTCAGAAGCCGTCGCACTGGCAAGTTGTCAGTGCGATTTTTTTTGATGATCATAAAACTATTTGTGAATATTGCCCTGTATTGACAACCAAGGCAACTACAATATTGCTGTTGATAGTTAATCAAATCATTTTCTTGAAAACTTAATTTTGGAGCAATACCGATGACAATTTCTATGTATCAAGCTTCTCTCCCCGCATTGGTTCGTGCCTTAAGTAATCTAGTGAACATACTAGAAAAGGCTGATGCTCATGCCACAGCCAAAAAGATTGATCCCACGGTGCTAATTAATAGTCGTTTATCACCGGATATGTTTCCCTTGGGCAAACAGGTACAAATTGTTTCTGATATTGCCCGCAGAGGTGCCGCCAGATTAGCCGGTTTAGAGGCACCAGCTATGGAAGATAATGAAACCACTTTTCCGGAGCTAGTTACTCGGCTGCAAAAAACGATCGATTATCTCCAGCAAATCACTCCTGGACAGGTGGATGGTTCTGAAGGTAGATCAATTACTTTGCCAGTAGGTAAAGAAACTATGCAGTTTGAGGGAATGCCGTATTTGCTTTACTTTGTTTTACCCAATATTTATTTTCATGTCACTACTGCCTATGGTATTTTGCGGCATTGTGGGGTGGAATTGGGCAAAGGAGATTTTCTGGGGAAACCTTAACTAGCTAAAACCTAGATGGTGAGTAGGTATGAAGCTTGGGGAGTTTTTTGACCAGATTTTTAAGACGTGCTCTAAGCTACAATACTACTCAATCTTGGTAATGTAGGTGTCATTAATGACCGAACAAGTAGTGAGCCATAAGTCTCCGCGCTTAGCTTCTCTGGATGTTTTCCGAGGTTTAACCGTTGCGGGGATGATTTTTGTCAACACGGTGGGCTTAAATGCCCCCGGTGATTTATCGCCAGAACAACTAGCCCGGTTAGGAATATTTAAAGGATTTTATCTGTGGATTGACCATGCCCCCTGGCACAATAGCTGGAATTTAGCAGACTTTGTTTTTCCCTTCTTTCTGTATATCGTGGGAATGGCTATGGCTTTGTCTTTCGCCAAATACACGATCGATAACCGACCCAGCCGGGAAATTTATCTGAAGTTACTATGGCGAGCGGGCTTGCTATTCTTGGTCGGACTGTTGATCAACGGCACCATTTACGCCCTTTGTGATATTCCTACCAAAGGGATTTTTAATTTTTCCACCCTGCGGTTCATGGGCGTATTACAGCGAATTGCTTTGTCCTATGCTATTGCCGCCCTGATTGTTTTACGTTTTCCGCCCAAGGTGCAGTGGGGCATTGCCGGTGGCATTTTGACCAGCTATTGGTTGTTGTTGGCTCTGGTAGCGGCTCCCGATGCACCTGCGGGGACTTTTGGCACGGCGGAAGTGATGGGCTTTGTGGATTCTAAAAAATTCAATATTGCTTCTTTTATCGATCGCCAAATAATTCCACTGGCGCATTTTCACAAACAAGGGAAAAATGGGTACGACCCAGAAGGCTTGTTTAGCACCTTACCGGCGATCGTCAGTGTCTTGTTGGGCTATTTTAATGGTGTGTGGCTGAAAAGTCGCCGCATGGTCAGATCCAGTAACAGTAGCTCGATGGTGATGTTTGCCTTGGGATCGATCGTGATTGGCACTTTGTGGGGGAAATTCTTGCCGTTAAATAAAGCCCTCTGGACTAGCTCTTATGTGCTGTTTATGGGAGGCTGGGCTTTGCTGACTTTTGCGGTTTTATATGAATTGATTGATGTGCGCCGCATTGGTCAGGTAGAAGTGAATCGCGAGCAGGTAGATGGGAATCAAATCGATGCCCAGGGTCTGGCTCAGACCTGGATTCTACCGTTGGCTTGGATGGGCAAAAATGCGCTGTTTGCCTTCGTTGGTTCGGTGTTGATGATCAAACTGACTTATTTCAATAACGTTAATGGTTGTGGAGACCAAGCCACTGGCTTTAAGGCGATTACTATTTATGATTCTTTGGTTAAAACATTGTTTGGCTGGGCTGGTGCCGGTCACGATACAGTGCTGTTTGCCCTGGCCACAGTGTTGCTTTGGTCGCTTTTATGCTACTTGATGTATCGACGGCGTTGGTTTATTAAGCTCTAGTATTGGCCAGGATGTTCTAGGATGAAGGAAAATCTTGCTAGCTGCACCTTCCTATATTAAAAGCGGTCGCTAAATCTTGGAAATAGTCACCCTGCCGATTCTCAAAGATAATTATGCTTTCTTACTGGTCGATCGATTGCGCCAACAAGCCACTGTATTTGATCCGGGCGAGAGTAAACCAATAGTGGCTTGGCTGGTCAAAAATGGCCTAGAGCTAGTCAATATTTGGATCACCCATCATCATCGTGATCATATTGGGGGCATTGTAGACCTCTTGCGCCGCTTCCCTGTAGCCGTGGTCTCTGGGGGCGCGCACGATCGAGGGCGAATTCCCCAACAGCAGGTATATTTGCAAGATGGCGATCGAGTAACCTTTGCCGATCGCACCGCCCAAATATTTTTTATCCCCGGTCACACCTTGGGCCACATCGCCTATTATTTTCCCCCAATAGACAATAAATCTGGCGAACTTTTCTGTGGTGATACCATCTTTGGCGGTGGTTGTGGGCGATTATTTGAAGGTACACCAGCCCAGATGTTGCAGTCGATCGATCGACTTCGGCAACTGCCAGCAAATACTCGAATGTGGTGTAGCCATGAATATACTCTAAATAACTTAAAGTTTGCGCTGACGATCGAACCGTGTAACATGGACTTGCAAAACCGTTATGCTCAAGCAATGCTGGATAGGGCTAACTCCAGACCGACAATTCCATCTACGATTGGTCTAGAACAGCAGACCAACCCTTTTCTGCGCTGGGATGTCCCCAGCGTGAGCGCAGCGGTCAACAGTAATAATTTCGTCGAAACATTTGCCAGACTGCGCGGACGCAAGGAGCAATTTTAATGTCAGCATCAACTAATCGCCCAACCCTACAAAAACTGCGGCCTTGGCTACCACTACTCAATCCAACTGGGGCAGAATGGCCAGGGCCAGCCAAAATGTTGTGGTGGTTGACTTTTATTTGGTTGGCGATCGGTTCGATCGTCTTGTTTTCGGCTTCTTATTACCATGGCAAAGTAGAAAAGCAGGATGGCTTATACTACATCAGTCGGCAGGCCATCTATACCGTTGTGGGCTTAGCAATTTTTGGCTGGTTGGTGAAAACCCCCCTGCAAAAAATTATGAAATTTACCCTTGGTAGCCTATTGACCATTTTGGCGATGGTATGGGCTACTAAGTTGCCCGGACTGGGCCGGGAGACTTTAGGAGCCAGTCGCTGGATTGGGATTGGGCCAATCCAACTCCAACCTTCTGAGCTAATTAAACCGTTCTTAGTACTACATGGCGCGCGGCTGTTTGGCCAATGGCGCAAATTCTCGCTGCGCACCAAAAGCTGGGGTTTGGGAATTTTTGCCATGGTGCTGTTGGGGATTTTACTGCAACCAAACCTGAGTACTACGGCGCTTTGTGGCATGACCTTGTGGCTGATTGCTTGCACTGCGGGTATTTCCATGCCTTATTTGCTGGGCACGGCGGCTGGAGGAGTAATGGTTGCCACATTGAGCATCGCTCTGAAAGAATATCAACGCAAACGAATGATGTCGTTTATGAATCCTTGGGCAGATCCCCAAGGCGATGGTTTTCAACTCATCCAAAGTTTGTTAGCAGTAGGTTCTGGAGGCTTATGGGGCAATGGCTATGGGTTTTCTCAGCAGAAACTGGCCTATTTGCCGATTCAAGATACCGATTTTATTTTTGCGGTGTTTGCCGAAGAATTTGGCTATGTTGGCTCAGTGGTGCTGATTGCCATGATTATTGCCTATGCCACGATCAGCCTGAATATTGCCTATCGAGCGAAAAATATGGTACACCGATTGATAGCGGTAGGAGCCATGACTTTTATTGTGCTGCAATCGCTGTTAAATATTGGTGTAGCTACCGGAGCCTTACCCACTACCGGTTTACCTTTTCCAATGTTCAGCTATGGTGGTAGCTCCCTGATTGCTTCTTTGGTGATGTCGGCTTTGCTAATACGGGTTTCCCGCGAAAGCATCGAAGAAAAAGTGATTCCTTTTGATCGGGAAGCAACTACCAAAGACCCCACTTCTGTGACTTCTCCTTAGTGTTTACTTTTTTCTAGTGTTTACTTCATGCCAGACCAGATCGCACTTCAGCTCTATAATCTCGAACACTTTGCCGATCGATTAGTCAGCAACCAACTTACTCATATCGGTCCGTTAACTATTGGGTTTGTATTTCTAGCCGGTCTGTTGACTAGCCTGACACCCTGCACCCTTTCGATGTTGCCGATTACTGTGGGTTATATCGGTGGCCAAAATCAACAAAGTAAATGGCAAGCCGCCACTCGATCGACTTTTTTCTGCTTGGGATTGGCCACTACCTTAGCGGGCTTGGGGATAGCGGCGGCAACCCTGGGTAAAATCTATGGCCAGGTGGGCTGGGGTCTGCCGATCGTGGTGAGTTTGGTGGCGATCGTGATGGGTTTAAATTTATTAGAAGTGATCCAAATTCGGTTGCCCAACTGGGGCGGCACTGGCTGGATTGGCAAAGATTGGCCAGATGGGCTGCGGGCTTATTTGTTAGGGCTAACTTTTGGTTTGGTGGCTTCGCCCTGTAGTACGCCGGTCTTGGCAACTTTATTGGCCTGGGTGGCCAGCACCCAAAATATTGGTTTGGGTGCTCTGTTGCTGTTGGCTTACACGATCGGCTATGTAGCACCGCTGGTAATCGCTGGTACCTTTACTGCTGGCATCAAAAATCTCTTGAGTCTCCGTCAATGGTCGGCTTGGATCACTCCGGCTAGCGGATTCTTGCTGCTGGGGTTTGGGGTGTTCTCGTTGTTGACCCGCTTGCCAGTGTGATAACCAATGAGACTTAGTGTTGATCTGGTTGATCTGTGCCACAGACTGATTCTTGGCAGATGACCGCAATCCGTTTAATCCGTCCGCTATCACTGTATTTTTCAGTTTCTAAGTTTTCACTCTTGCTCTTGGGATAAATCCCCGCCCGATTTTTGCTGCCAGTACTGCCACTAAAAAAACGCAGATCTGCCGGTTGACTAGCAAACATGACCAGTTCCTCTGCTTGCATTTGCCGGTTCAAAGCCAATTTGGCGTTACCGTAGGCGGCAGTAGCCTGTTTGATGGTCATGCCGGGTGAAACACCTTCAGCAGTTTTGTAGACGGGGTTTTCGGTAACCAAATAACGAACTTGATCGGTATCAGCAATTTTTTTCTTTTTTTGATATGGAATATAAAACTGTACTTTGCCCTGCTGCACAACAGCTAAAGCGTTGTAACCGGTAGCAAAGTCAGACTTATTTTCAAAAGTGGCTTTATTTTTGAGATTTTTCTTCAGATCTCCTAGAGTCATACCCACTTTAACTGCCCCAATACCGCCGTCAGCAATAGTTAGTGGTGATACAGGTTTTTGGTTGAGAATATTGTTTTTTATCACCCTACTATTGGTTTCTTGGCCATTCTCCTTGTTGCCACTTATTAATGGGTTAGATGGCGATGGCACGACTTTTGACGGAGAGGGTAGATTCTGGCCACTGGCCTTGGGACTTTGGCTAGGAGCTGTGGAGTAGGTAACTGTTGGGGGAGTCAGTTGTGAAAGACTGCTGTTAGTCGGATTACTGCTGGCCACCGCAGGTGTGGTTGGGTTGACGGCTACTACCGAGGGCATCTGAGAAGGTGTAGGAGTTCCACTGCTAGTGGGGCCAGGAGTTTCACTTTCTACCGGTATTGGTGTGGCACTGGAAACTGTGCTAGGCGAGGGCTTTACCTTAGATTCTGAGAAAGCGTCGCAGCTAGTTAGTAAACAGACCGTTACTAACAAAATTAGTTTTTTCATAAATCTCCATATTTGAGCAGTGCTCAGATTCACTAAAATCTGAATTTTTGTCTTTCCAAAAGTTCACATTAGCTTGAATTCCTGCAACGCGGGCAAGAAATTGTTTTGTTCATGGCTACTGTTGCTGAGCTTGATCAAGGCAAACCGTTGGAGGGGGCTGATTTTCTGCCAGTCTACCACAGATAAATTTATGCCTGCTGTACTGGCTTTGGTAGCGAGCACAGAGGGGATGATGGTTTCTTGTAACCAAGCTGGCTGTGGATCGATCGATAAAAAAGTGGCCGCTTCACCACTGCGCGCGAGAATCAGTTCAACTAAAAGATCTCGATATGCGGCGATCTCCAAATCAGTCTGGGGGTCTAGATCTACCAACCTTGATCGATCGGCTAAAGTAAATAAATTCCATTGATGCAGCTTCAGCTTTACCCCACAGGTATCTAGCTGAAACCTTACCTGCATTGGAATACAGCGCAAAGACTCCACAAAATCGGTTTCAAAGTGAAAAAAAATTGCCATCTTAAAACCCCGATTTTTACCCTTTAATGCCAGTGCCAGCGATCGCCCGCAGCAACTGACGCTGGCCGACTATAAACAGTAGCACTACCGGAGCCGTGGCAATCCCGATCGCCGCCATCAGCAGCGGCCAATTGTTAGTATACTGCTCCTGGAATTCAGTCAGAGTAAGCTGGACAGTGCGCAGCTCTGGTCTGGTGGTAAACACCAAAGGCTTAAACAAATCATTCCATTCCCCAATAAACGTAAACAAAAACAGTGCTGTCAGAGCTGGTCGGCAGAGGGGCAGCAATATCCGCCACAAAATCTGCCAGCGAGTTGCCCCATCCAAGGCCGCAGCGGCTTCTAGCTCCGGAGGAATGGTGAGAAAATGTTGACGCAATAGCAAGATACCAAAACCATTAGCGGCACTGGGTAAGATCAAAGCTCCATAGGTATTCAACAAATGTCCCCACTTCAGCACCAAAAAAATGGGAATCACCAACACCTGAAAGGGAATCACCAAAGTCGCAATCAAAAACAGTAACAGGGTCTGGCGACCCGGAAAACTTAGGCGGGCCAAGGCATAGCCCCCCAATGCCGAAGTCGTAATCTGAGCCGCCGTCACGGCCAAGGCCACCCCTGCCGAGTTGGCAAAAGCCCGCAGAAAATTACCTTGCTCCCAAGCCGATCGATAGTTGGCCAATGTCCAGACCTGTGGCCAATGCCAGCCAGTACTGACCGTTTCAGCCGTAGTAAAAGAAGTCACCAACACA
>JANNEH010000257.1:0-10254 GCA_031378405.1 Synechococcales cyanobacterium OTE_75_metabat_409 | reverse complement strand
TACCATCTGGTTTTCTTGGCGCAGATAGGCTTCAATGAAGTCATCTAAATCACCATTCATCACATCTTGTACGGCGCTGGTTTCCACACTAGTCCGCAGATCCTTGACCATTTGGTAAGGCTGAAAAACATAGTTGCGTATTTGGGTACCCCAAGCTGCTTCTACAATATCACCACGAATTTCGGCAATTTCTTGGGCTTTTTGTTCTTGGGCAATAATCAGTAACTTGGCTTTGAGAATCACTAGGGCTTTTTCTTTATTTTGCAACTGACTGCGTTCTTGGGTGCAGCGTACCGCTACCCCAGTAGGCTTGTGGACAATCCGCACCGCAGTTTCTACTTTGTTCACGTTCTGTCCACCTTTTCCGCCAGCTCGGGTGGTGGTGATTTCCAAATCAGTATCAGGAATATCTAGATGTACCGACTGGTCAATCAGCGGCATTACTTCCACACCAGCAAAGCTAGTTTGGCGTTTATCATTGGCATTAAATGGCGAGATCCGCACCAAGCGGTGGGTACCTTTTTCGCCTTTCAAATAACCATAGGCATAGCGGCCAATGATTTCGATCGTCACTGATTTTAACCCAGCTTCTTCCCCTGCCGAGATTTCATCGATCTGAACTTGGTAACTATGTTGTTCGGCCCAGCGGGTATACATGCGCAACAGCATCTCTGCCCAGTCTTGAGCATCGGTGCCGCCCGCTCCGGCGTTGATGGTCAACACGGCACCTTTGGTGTCATAAATCCCCGAGAGTAACCGTTCTAGTTCCCATCGATCGAGGTCTGTGGCTAGTTGTCTCAGGTTTTGTGCGGCTTCGGTCAATAGGAGTTCATCGTTTTCGATCGACAAAATCTCTAATGCTGCCCCGGCATCAGCCAGATTAGATTGCCAGCGATCGAACTGTTCTAGGCTAGATTTGAGATCGTCTAATTGTTGCAGGGTGGCTTGGGCAGTGGGTCGATCGTCCCAAAAATCGGGCTGGGCGGCGACTTGCTCTAGGTCAGCAATTTTGGCTTGTAAGTTAGGCAGGTCAAAGATAGTCTTGAGTTTTACCCAAGCGATCGCCCAACGTTTCAATGTCTCGTTTGATATCTACTAAATCAATCATAATTTCAACAGCTATTGTCCTTATCCAAATTCTACCTGGGAAAGACCATTTACTTATGAACACCAATAAAATAATTATTGCTTTGATAGTATTAGCTTGCAGTTTTTTAATCTTTAACAATACTCCCGTGGTGGCCTGCTCCTGCCAAATTGTCCCCCTTGCCCCAGGAGAAAAAAGTCAGGTTAAACCATCGACCAATATTTTTGCTGGTAAAGCTATTAGCGTTATTACCAAGCTCGGCACAGGGATGGTTGAGGTAGAAAGAGATACTACTTTTCAAGTGTCTAAAATTTGGAAAGGATCAGCATTCAAGACTTTTGTGATTCATAATTCTAGCGGTTGCTGTCTTTCGGGTATTGAGTTTGATCTGAATCGCGAATATCTGGTTTATGCTTCCGAATCAGGCAATCAATTAAATGAAGATCGATCAGTTCCAATTACCGAGGCTAGCAAAGATCTGCAAGAATTAGGGGTGGGAACAATTCCGGTGACAGAGAATCCTAGGCGATCGATCAATCCACTGCTATTTTTGCTACCAATAATTATAGGGGCAACAAGTATGATAGCTTATTTGATAGTAAAAAGACGCAAAAATAATCCACAATAAATTATATTACTTCCCGAATCTTTGAAGATATGAAATATGTTGTAACGGCAGATTGGCTAACTAAAAACCTGGAAAATCAGGAAGTCGTAGTAATCGACTGTCGCTTTTCTTTGGCTGATCCAGCATTGGGACGACAAAAATATTTAGAATTCCATATTCCGGGCGCTCATTATCTAGATCTAAATCAGGATCTCTCAGCCCCAGTGCAGAAGTATGGTGGTCGGCATCCTTTACCAGACCCGGAAATCTTAGCAGCTAAATTTGCTCAGATGGGCATTGAGTTTGGCCAGACTTTGGTAGTGGCCTATGACGATTCACGTTTGGCTTTTGCTTCGCGGTTATGGTGGTTACTGCGCTATTACGGACACGATCGAGTCGCTGTCTTAGACGGGGGCTATCCTCAATGGCTGAAAGCAGGTTTGCCGGTGTCTGTCGTAGAGCCGGTGAGTAAATTGGCTACCTTTGTGCCCCAGATCCAACAGGGGTGGACAGTATCGATCGAAGCTGTGGCAGACTGTGATGAGCATTCACCAATTGTATTGATCGATGCGCGGGAGGCCGATCGCTATGCGGGCATTCGGGAGCCGATCGACCCTTATGCTGGCCGAATTTCGGGAGCTTACAATTATCCCTGGCAAGAGGCCACAGATGGTGATGGCTGGCTGTTGTCGGAGTCTTGCCAGCAGCAGCGCTGGCAGCAACTACCGGCCAATAAGACTAAGGTTTTGTACTGTGGCTCAGGGGTGACGGCTTGTGTGAATGCACTGTCGCTGGCGATTGGTGGATATCCAGCACCTTTGCTGTATCCCGGTGGCTGGAGTGATTGGTGTGCTCACCATTGAATTTGCTATAATCGGCCAAAGGTTTTTTGGATTTGTAGGCATTCTTTATGACCATCGCCCAATCGCTACCTACCCTCTCATTACCAGATCACACCCAGCTACCAGAGTCGAATGGGGAGTTTGTGAAAAATTTTCAAGAGCATCCCCAGAGTATTCTGTTGACCAGTGCTATTCGCCCAATTTTAGATCAACTGCATCCTGATGGCCGCTACTGTATTGGCCAAGACTCTGGTATTTACTGGCAACTCGTTGATCCGCCGGAACGGGGAGCAGAAGCCCCTGACTGGTTTTATGTGCCCAATGTGGCTCCTCTGTTGGATGGTCAGTATCGTCGTTCTTATGTGATGTGGAAAGAAATTGTTGCGCCTTTAATTGCGATCGAGTTTGTTTCAGGCGATGGTTCTGAGGAACGAGATGCCACTTCTCCTTTTTTGAGTGCGGAAGCCAAAGCTGGGAAGTTTTGGGTTTATGAACAGGCTGTGCGTATTCCTTTTTATGCGATTTACGAAGTGCAGAAGGCATCTGTGGAAGTTTATGAATTGGTGGGTCAGAGCTATCAGTTAGTGATGCCTAATGGGCGTGGCCATTATCCGGTGCCGCCTTTGGGTGAGCTGGGTATCTGGCATGGAAAAATAGACAATCAAACTTTGCCTTGGTTACGCTGGTGGGACAGTAATGGCGACTTACTATTGACTGGGGAAGAACGGGCTGAAACTGAGAAACGAAGAGCTGATCGACTGGCTGCCAAACTCCAAGAAATGGGTATAGATCCGCAAGATATCTGAGAGTCAGCAAATTCCATCTTAAACTAAGAAAACTATCACCCCAAAATTATGCTTCCTACCGTTAGCTTACTGGCTGCCACCAGCTATGAACCGGCTGCCCTGCGAGAATCGATCGAAGCCCTCCTAGCTCCAATAGGTGGGATGGCAGCCTTTGTGAAACCCGGTCAGCGAGTATTGCTCAAGCCCAACCTACTCACCGGTGCCCGCCCCACCAAAGAATGCGTTACTCGGCCAGAAATTGTAGAATGCGTGGCACAGTTGGTCAAAGAAGCCGGTGGCCAACCATTTTTTGGCGATAGCCCCGCCTTCGGTAGCGCCATGGGCGTAGCCAAAAACAATGGCTATTTACCCATGATGGCCAGAGTTGGTTTACCAGTCGTAGAGTTTCACGGTCAGCGCTATGGCACCGAGAGCGAAAATTTTGATACCTTGTTGCTGAGCAAAGAAGCCATGAATGCCGATGTGGTGATCAATTTACCCAAGGTAAAGTCTCACATGCAGCTCACCATGACCTTGGGAGTGAAAAATCTATTTGGCTGTGTACCGGGCAAAATGAAAGCTTGGTGGCATATGAGTGCGGGTAAAGATGCCAATAAATTTGGTGAAATGTTGGTAGCAACGGCTCAAGCGATCGATCCAGACCTCACCATCATTGATGGCATTATTGGCCACGAAGGCAATGGCCCGAGTGCCGGTGAGCCTCGGGAACTAGGAGTATTGGGTGCCTCCGCCAACGTCTTTGCCTTAGATATCGCGATGTTGGAGCTATTGAATGTGGATGCTAGCTTGGTGCCTACATCCGCCGCTGCCCTGCGTTTGGGCTATGCTCCCGAATTGGCAGCAATCGAGTTTCCCCTATCTCGTCCGGTAGACTTGCAGTTGACTGACTGGAAATTGCCAGAAGCCTTAATGCCGATCGATTTTGCTCTGCCCCGAGTAATTAAATCCACTTTTCGCCACTTATACATTCGGCTAATCCGGGAACCGATGAGTGCTTATCAATCTAGTAGTGTCGATCGTCTTTCATAGCTGGTAATTGATCTGGCAGGTCAGCAAACTAGTTCAAGACCAGCAGTCGTACAGGAGGGGATCGAAGTCTGTTACAATGCAACTTGCTTAGAATCCAGTAGCAACGCACATCTATCCTTAACTCATGAACACCAGCTTAGTAACCTCTCTAGCTCTGAAAACCGCTAGCATGGTTCTGATCGTTTCCACGATCGTGGACATTGTTTTTACCTTACTTCCCTATCAGCTTAGTGATGGAAGATGGTGGGCAGCAGCGACATCCGAGCTTGTCAATCGCGGTCTATTACCGCTGGTCGGCATTGTTTTCTGGTTGATTGCCGACTGGATCGAAACCGTTTCCAAAGAAGCCAGTGGGCGGGGTAGCGGCAACTTGACCAAAGGCATCACCGCGCTAGCGATGTTGTTGGGTGTGGCTTTCTTGGCGATCGTGCCTTACCAAGCTTGGACTGGCAACAGTGAAAGAGATAAAGCCATGACTGCCAACAAGGAGCAAGTGGCAAAACTGGAAACCAGAATTAAACAAGAATTGAGCATCATCAATGATAAAACTAAAATTCAGCAGCAAATTGCTGAATGGGACAAGCTGATCAAAGAAGGCAAAATTCAGGGGCAAGACTTAGCTAAAATCAAGTCCGACAAAGCCAATCTAGAGCAAATGGCTAGCGATCCAGCCAAGGTCAAAGCCAAGTCTGATGAAGTCATGACCAATATTCGCAAGCAACAGCAAGAAGCCGAAGGTCAAGCTACTGCTCTGATGTGGAAAACCGGTATCCGCACTGCTTTAGCCAGTTTGCTACTAGCGGCAGGGTACAGTTTCATCGGTTTGACTGGTTTGCGGGGGCAAAAACGTTAAGCAGCTTGCAACAATTCCCTCAAGGCTTTACAACATAAGAAGTAGTGAAAATCCAACGACCTTGAAAGAGAGCTAAACCTTTGTGTTGCATCGATTTCGCCAAAATTTAAAAAATGATCTGATAGCTGGTTTGCTAGTGGTAATTCCGCTAGCCACCACTATTTGGCTGACCATCAATGTAGCCAACTGGGTAATTCACATTTTAACCAAGGTACCCCAGCAAATCAACCCTTTTGATGGTTTGAATCCTCTCCTTGTTAGTGTGCTGAACTTGTTAGTGGGTTTGATGGTGCCGCTGTTATCGATCCTGTTGATTGGTTTAATGGCGCGGAATATTGCCGGTAAGTGGCTGCTCGATCTGGGTGAACAGTTGTTGCAGGCTATTCCCTTGGCGGGTTCTCTATACAAAACCCTCAAGCAGCTCTTAGAGACACTAATCAAAGATTCCAATAATCGCTTTCGGCAAGTGGTCTTGGTAGAGTATCCTCGCCCTGGCATTTGGGCATTGGCTTTTGTTACCGGTAACCCCAGCTTCGAGATTCAATCTCAGATGCCCGAGCCAATGCTGAATTTGTTTATTCCCACTACTCCTAACCCAACCACTGGTTGGTATGCAGTGGCCAGAGCACGGGATGTGGTCAATCTAAGCATGTCAGTAGAAGATGCTTTTAAGGTGATTGTATCTGGCGGTATCGTCAATTCAGCGATGGCCAATAATCCGGTGATTCCAGAAGAGTCTCGATCGACAGAAATTATCGATCAAATATCTGAACAGCTTCCGTTAGCAATTGCCAGTGAAGAGCGGTAAAGGTGCTAGAATCGATGGCCTGCCAACCATCTGTATTCATCACCATGAAACCCCGTGAAATTGCTCGTGAACTAGCTCTGCTGGGCATGTCTCAGCTTTCTAGCTCTCCAGAAAAGCTGGCTACTCAGCAGTTGCCCCAATTAGTATTGGCGGCGATCCGGACTTTACGTACCGAGGTAGAGGAAAATCTGGAAACTGCTACGGCAGAATTACAGCGCAGTAACGAGAAATTGCTCCACAGTGAAATTAGAGCCACCGACCTGCAAAGTGCTCGGATCATGTTGCAAGAAAGCATCAGTTTGGCAGAGGCAGCGATCAATCGGCTGGGGCAATCTTTGCAGATGCCAGAGTTTGTACAACTCACCAACCAAGTAGAAGTACAGCAATATGCCCTAGAAATTTTGACTAAAGCTGCCCGCTATCGGGTGGAAACCGACGAGATGTTATCGAGCCACATTGTAGATTGGCAGCTCCGCCGTCTGGCCAAAGTCGATCGAGATATTTTACGGATTGCCACGATCGAAATGAAATATTTAGGTGTAGTCGATCGAATTGCCATCAACGAAGCGATCGAGCTAGCCAAGCGCTACAGTGACGAAGAAGGTTTTAGATTTATTAATGGGGTGCTGCGGAAAGTAAGTGATGGCCTGAAAGCAGAATCACAGGCCGAACCTCAAGCACAAGGGTAGTAATCACCCGTTGGTTCGATTGATGGCTTCAGTTATGATAATTTCTCTCCTCTACAATGGTGGTTTGATTATGGTTTTCAATTGGTTTCGACGGCAATTTGATAGTTCTCCCCAGGCCGAGCCAGAGGTAGATGAGACTACCGCAGATCCAGTCTTGGATGAAACTGAAGCAGAACAAGAAATTACCGCAGATGTTGAAACCATTGCACCTGTTGCTGAACCCTCAATAATTCTCGGCCAGACCATCCCAGCAGCAACTCCTGCGGTTGCCCCAGAAGCAGTTAGTGCCGACACATTGGCTTGGGCAAAGGCCGCTTATGAAAACATTAAAAAGCAGCAGCAAACTACTGTCTCCGAGCCAATCGAACCCGTTGTTTCCGTTGGAGACCCGGTGGTGACGGATGCGGTAGTACCGGAAGAGTCCATAACTGTTCCAGACTCGATCGCCCCAGAAGTCTCAGAATCTACTATCCCTGATACCCGACCAGCTTGGGCGAAAGAGAGTACCGCCCAAGCAAGATTGGCTGCACTGCGGTCAGAATCGATCGAAGCCCCGGTTGAAGAAGAACCAATTGAGCTAGACGAAGACTTTTTGTGGTCGGCCAGAGTGCTAGCCGACCAAGGTCGCAGCCCCGAAGAAGTGGCCATGGCCGAGATTGCCTGGTTAAAGAAACTGCGCCAGGGTCTCAACAAAACCCGCTTGGGCTTAGTCAACCAAGTCAAAGCTTTGATTGGTCAAGGCCCACTCAGTGCCGAAGCCACTGAAGTAATTGAAACCCTGTTGTTGCAGGCCGATGTAGGCATCGAAGCCACCGATTATATTATTGGTTTGCTGCAAGAAAAACTGCGCAATGAAACCCTGCCCCCCGAAGAAGCGATCGCCTATCTGAAGCAAATTCTGCGCGATTTATTAGACAAACCTTTCCAACAAAATTACTCTGTAGAATTTTTCCCCCAAAGAGATGTGCTGAATATTTGGATGCTTACCGGAGTCAATGGCGTGGGCAAGACCACCACGATTGGGAAACTAGCCCATATGACCAAAGCCTCTGGCTACCGCTGCCTAATTGCGGCTGCGGATACTTTTCGGGCGGCAGCAGTCGAGCAAGTAAAAGTCTGGGGTCAACGCAGTGATATTGAAGTCATTGCCAATCCTGGCCAAAACACTGATCCAGCCGCCGTGGTTTTTGATGCGATCGCTGCTGCTAAGTCGCGCAATACTGAGTTGTTATTAGTAGATACCGCTGGTCGGCTACAAAATAAAAAAAACCTGATGGATGAATTGGGTAAAATTCGGCGAATTATTGATAAACAAGCCGTTGATGCTCAGGTAGAATCACTGTTAGTATTGGATGCCACCTTGGGTCAAAATGGCCTACGCCAAGCACAGGTTTTTGCCGAAGCTGCTAAGCTCAGTGGGGTGGTGTTGACTAAGTTAGATGGTACGGCCCGAGGTGGTGTAGCATTAGCCGTAGTACAGCAGCTTGGTCTGCCAATTCGCTTTATTGGTGCTGGTGAGGGCATCGAAGATCTGCGACCTTTTTCTAGCTACGAATTTGTGGAAGCCCTCTTGAGTAGTTAACAAATGGTGATGGCTAATATTGGAACACAGCGTCAGGAAAATATTCATCTAATTCTGGAATCTTTAGGTTTTGCCCTGCGCAATTTTAAGAATTTCAACCAGTATTTAGAAATTTTGCCCTCGATGATTGCTCGCATCACCGATGCTGATGGGGCGATGGTAGTACTGTTTCGCAAAAATACTCAACAGCCGACCCGCGCTGTACATTGTCGTAGCAAAGAAAACTGCCCAGAAGTCACCCAAAGCATTGAACAATCACTGCAAAATGCTTGGGTAGCCCTAGCAGAAAAAGATCGAACCTGGGAGCTAGGCAGTTATTGGGAAGACCTAGAAGCTACACTCACCATGCATTTGGCTGGTAATTCGGCCACTCAGGGTGTGAAGTTTTCTACGGTGAAAATTATTCTAGATGGATTTGATACTCCTGATACAAAGCTGCAAGAACGTGGACGGTTATACATTTTCAGTGGTGATCCGGCCTATCACTGGAGCAGCGATCGGCAAAAACTGATGCAAATTGTGGCCGATCAAACGGCGGTGGCTGCTGCCAACGAAGAGTTGACGGTGGAACTACGAAAACGCGATCTATTGCACCGAGAAGTGGAAATTGGGGCAGAGATTCAAGAGCGCCTTTTACCTCGTCAAAGCCCCAATATTCCAGGAATGGCAGTGGCGACTTGCTACCAAAATGCTAACCGAGTCAGTGGTGATTACTATGATTTTATTCCCGCCAATTACGATCGAGTCGATAGCCGCACGATCGATCCCAACAGCAAGTGGGGGATCACCATTGGCGATGTGATGGGCAAAGGGGTACCGGCTGGTTTGATTATGACGATGACTCGGGGAATGCTACGGGCGGAGGTGCTCAATGGAAATTCTCCGGCCAAGATTTTGCAAAATCTCAATCGGGTAATGTACCTCGATTTAGAGAATTCTAGTCGGTTTGTAACGCTGTTCTATTCAGAGTATGACCCCACTACCCAGGTGTTGACCTACAGCAATGCTGCCCATAATCCACCACTGCTATGGCGCGAGGGGGTTCTACAACCTTTAGATACCCTGGGAGTTTTGATTGGTCTGGAGCCAGATAGTGTTTATGAGGAAAACCAGATTCAGTTGCAAACTGGTGACACAATTCTCTATTACACCGATGGTCTGACCGATGCCAGTAATGCCAATGGCCAGCGCTTCGATGAGGAGAACTTACAGCGGATATTCGATCGAGCTTGTGGTCAGTATAAGCAGCCCCAAGAGATCATTGATGATATTTTTCGAGAAATTCAGCAGTTTGCTGGCAGTCAGCAAGAACAAAGTGATGACATGACAGCAGCCATTCTACGTTTGCTGTGATGGATATCAAGATAGTTTAGCCAGTCGATCGCAGTTTCCGGATGGTGAAATGGGCAAGATGTAAATGGATATAATCTCCTACCCCATTTCTGATATGAAAATTTCTACCATTTGTTTGTTGGCTATGACCATGATTGGTCTCAGTGCAACTGGTCTTCGTGCTGAAGAACCAGAACGTTTAACGAGTGCCCCGGAAGCTATTGTGGTGCCCTTAGATTTTTCTGCCGATCGTCATGAAGTAATAGCCTCTGCCGAAAAGTCTGCTGCTACAGTAGAGAGTTCGGTAATTTATGTTGATGACAATAACCGATTGGTTGGTCTAAGTAACTAATTTTTAGCTACCTAGAATATAATCTTTTACTAAAGGCATTGCCTAATTTGGTTTTGCCTTTGTTCATGTTGGGGCAAGCAGAATAAATTCATCTTGAAGGTTCTTTTCGGAGTGTCTAGCCGGTAGATTCAAAAAATCGAGGACGTAGGGATCTCGAAAGACTCCAGATATTTGCTGGGGAAAGGATTGAGCTGATAACGAAAATTTGGTATCGGCTAGCATGGTGCGCTCAAAAATACCGCTGTTGATTTGCCTTTCTAATTCGCG
>JANNEH010000291.1:0-4896 GCA_031378405.1 Synechococcales cyanobacterium OTE_75_metabat_409 | reverse complement strand
AGCTCGATCGGTAGCTTGGGCACCAAAAGAGTTACTGCACACTAATTCGGCTAGCTCAGCACTATGGTGGGCAGGGCTGCTTTGGGTGGGGCGCATTTCATAGAGAGTCACGGGTACTCCAGCTTGAGCAATTTGCCAAGCTGCTTCGGTACCTGCTAATCCGCCGCCAATTACTGTAACTCGCATGTTCTAACCTTGTTTGACCTGTTTCATTTTAACTTAATCGTTAAAGCAGAGAAGTAATCTACACCAACGATAGCAGCGACTCCAGTAGTTGATTGACTGCTGTGGGCTGCTCAATCGATGAACTATGCCCACATGCTGGAATCTCGATGAAGGTTGATTTGCTGATTTGGCGGTGGATATTCTGACTGGCTGAAATCGGTAAAGCAGTGTCCTCACTACCACCAGCAACAATAGTAGGCACAGAAATCGAAGATATCCGATCGAGAATTGAGTCAGCACCAAGCACAGCCTCGATCACATTTTTCATAGAGATACTGCTAATCTGCTGCATTTTTTCCACCCAAATATTTTGCAGCTCTGGCTTAGTCGCAAATGTGGTTTGACCAAAGAGTCCAGCCTTGAGTACCTGGGTTTTGAGAAATCGTGTATGCCACAAAAATCGCAAAGTCAAAGGCGCATTCAAACCAGCCAAACTAGGCACTTTCTTGCCTGCACCACTACCCGCATTGGTATTGAGCAACAATAATCCCTGCACAGCTTCTGGATGACTGATCGCAATCCGCAGGCTAGTCATGCCACCTAGAGACAGCCCCACCCAAATTGCCGCTGGAATACCGAGTTGATTAACAAGATCAAAATAATCCTCAGCCATATCATCTAGCGACATTGGTTTATCGAGTACCGAAGATCCACCGTGGCCGTGAATATCGATCGCGATAATGCGTGCTCGATTCTTAAACGCTTCAATCTGCTCCTGGAAAGCAGTATGGTCTAGAAACAGTCCATGAATAAAAATAATTGTCTGACCCTGACCAATATCCATATAACTCAAGGTAGAACCAGATTTAACCCGGATTGTGTTGTTCATGATGTTTTCAACAAAAAGGCCAACAGTTGTCCAGCAGCAATATAGCCTAGACCCAAGCCAGTTGACATAGTTACAAAAATCGCGATCGGCATTTGCCCCATCACCACATGTCCACCACCATAAATCCGGGTAGTGATCCATACCAATAATGAGGAGATGAGTGCAGTGGTAGCACCAGATCCTAGAGCCTTAGCAAACTGATAATAGATAAAAGTAAGAATTAGTCCGCCCACAAAATTTGTAGCTACATAGTAAGGCGGCGTAATGCCGCGTGGCTCCAAACCTTGACGACGCAGTTCATCCTCCCAAGGCTTGGCTGCAAACAGCAATGTACAGGCAATGTCCAAAACATTAATCATCAATCCTGCTGCCAGGGAGATTAACAAAAAATTTCCTGAAATCACCACAATTACTTGCTCCAACGCTGGGTAGCCGTGGCGATTCGGTTGCCATAGTGTTCTGAGGTTATTCGATCGCCTTCATCCAGAACCGCTGGCGCACCAGTCATATCAACTTCACTTTGCCCCATCACCCCCACATAAGAACCCAGACGGTTGATGCCACCATTGCGCATTTCACCAGTTCCCACCCACACCATGCTATGTTGAGCAGCATTAATAGACAAGTACAACAAAGTACCCTGTTTATCACCACTCGGTGAACCAGAGTGGGTAAAGCCACCAGCAATTTTATCTTTCCAAAGCTGGGCAGCCCAGGCTCCACTGGTATTGTCAATGAACGCTTTAAACTGTCCTGAGACACCACCCATGTAGGTTGGTGAACCAAAAATAATGGCATCAGCAGCCAGTAGTTTAGCTAGAATATCATCATTTTTCCAGCGGCCATTGACAATTTGGTCGCCAGTGATCCGCAACAGTTCCACATTGTTTGTTACCTGTTTGGCTCCAACTGCAACGGCTTCAGCCATCAGGTGGGTATGGCCAGATCCAGAAAAATAGACGATCGCAACACTAGTCATCAGCCGCTCCTGAAGTTGATATTTTGCTAGATTCTATCAAGACTTGCGCCCATTGTATTTTAAACTCCGGACTTTTTTTGTCGATTCTGGACTTATATCCTGTTTGTAAGAACTTGAGAACGAAGGCATTCAATACGGTTATTGATTGAACCAGATAAATCATAAGATTTCTTTGGCTAATTTGCTTTTCTCTAATCGCCATAGCAACATAGTTAATCCGGCAGAGATCGCTAGCAACACAGCCGCCAAACGAAACGAACCCTGAAAACCACTGACGATCGCCCCAGCAGTCGCCTGATTAATATCACCACCATGACCAGTCAAAGCGATCGCCGCAAAAATTGCTGCAAACAAAGGCAAACCAGTAGTTTGTCCTAGCGTCCGAGTCAGAGAAAGCAACCCAGAAGCAATTCCTAACCGCTGGGGCGGCACCGCACTCAAAATCGCCCCATTATTCGGTGATTGAAATACGCCCCAGCCCAAACCCAAGGGAATTACCCGCAACAGATAATCCCAATCTCCCATCTGAGCATTTAAAGTACTAATCGCCAAACAGCCCAAAATCATCAGCAATAAGCCAATCAGCATCATACTGCGGGTGCCAAAGCGATCGGATAAATTCCCGGCCAGCGGTGAAATCACACCGCCAATCACCGGGGTTGCGGCCATCAATAACCCAATATGGCCGATCGGATAATGCATTACCAACTGTAGGAAAAAAGGAATTAGAAAAGAACTGCCTCCCAAAGCCATAAATGCCAACCAGCCAGTTAACAAACTCAAGCTAAAAATTGGACTGCGAAATAAACTGAGATCTAGCATGGGTTGAGCAATGCGACTTTCAATCAAAACAAAACCCACTAAGCCGACCACCGATAGCAACAATAATCCCAAGGGAAAAAGACTCAGAAACCCATAACGTTGTCCTTCGGTCATCCCCAACGAAAAACAGATTAAGACCACTGAAATTGTCAACGAACCCCAAAAATCGAAACGCTGCCCGGGCTGGCTTTTGCGCGTATTTGGCACATATTTACTCACTACCAAACTAGCTAAGACTCCAATCGGCAGATTGATCATAAAAATCGATCGCCAGCCCGCCACACCAATTAATATCCCACCAACTGAGGGTCCTAAAGCAATGCCCAAAGACACCACCGCTCCAATAATCCCCAACGCTTTGCCCCGCTCGGCCAGGGGAAATGTTTCGGCAATAATCGCCGCCCCCAAAGCCGAAATCATTACTGCCCCTAAGCCCTGTAAAGCCCTAGCTCCAATCAAAGTTTCGATCGAGGGTGCCAAGCCGCACAGCAGCGAGCTGATCGTAAACACAACCAGACCACCCAGATACAGAGGTTTTTTGCCAAACATATCGCCGAGTCTGGCGGCACCCAAGACAAAAGCCGTTACCACTAAGACGTAGCTTAAACCGACCCATTGCACAGTGGCAAAATCGGTATGCAGCTTTTCTACCAAGGTGGGCAGCGCAATATTCACAATGCTGGTATCGATCGTGTACATCAGTATGGCTAAACCGATGCCCAGCATCACCCACCATTTTTTTACTGGTGGCTGCTGAGATTCAACGATCAATTGATATTCTGGAGGTTGGTTGTTCATGGGTAGATGATAACGTATCGAAAATATCGCACTTACACCAATCTCCCGAAATTCTTACAGAGATCCACTTATCTTTTTCTAGCGTATACCATAGTAGTCTCCACCATTAAAACACTATGCTTCGATATTTTGTCAGATTGTTTAGCCTGAACTTTGTTAGCTTAATCGTTTACTGTGCTTTATATTCTTCAGCAGCAAAGGCTCAACCAGTTTCACCCATCGAAAGCTCTCAGTCACCCAACAGTTATATCGGCATTGGCGGGGCGATCGGTGTAAATGGCAACACCACTTCATTAGGTACCGGCGGACTCACTATTGTCAGCAAAGTAAAATTCACCGATAACCTGTCTTTACATGATGCCACTGTACTGTTTGGTCAGCAAGCAGCTACCTCTATGATCGTGCTCACCGCCGATTTTCCGATTCGGAACAGTGCAGGCCAGACGATCGCAGTGCCTTTCATTGGCGGCGGCACACAACTGCGCTATGCTGAAGGTTTATTTATTAGTCCGGCAGTCTCTGCTGGTGTCGATATTCCTTTGTCTGATAATTTCACTGGTACAGTGCGTCTCAATGCAGGCTTCCCCAATAATCGGAGCGCTGATATAGGCGTGATCATTGGTGCCGGGTACAGCTTTGGCCGGTAAAGTGATTTTGGCAGGATAGTTAAAAATTGCATTTATGGTTTCTTTGGCGCACTCAGCAACAATTTCACCCAAGTACGAAAAGCCTTAACTAACTCTAGGTAATCTACCGTCTGAGATTGTTGCAAAAATCTGGTAATATCGGCGATCGGTAAATTCATAAAAAATTGGCTGGTCAAAGCCGTAATATAACTACCATTCTGCAACTGCTTAATAGTCAACGAGTTTCCATCGTAAATCCAAACCTCAGCCACACCCAGATCTGCATAAACTTGCAACCTCTGTAAGGAACTGTTAGTAACATCAATTTCCAGTACCAAATCTGGAGGTGGGTCATTAGCCAAATTTAATCTTTTCTTACCTTGTACCGACTCAATCCGCCGAATATAAAAGCATTCATCGGGTTCCACCCCCATCAGATCAGGTCGTTTAAAAGTTGTCGAACCCAAAGGATAGATTGATAAATTGGTTTCCTCTGCCAAAGTCTCCACAAAACGTCCCAAGATTTTCTTGCTAAGTTCATGTTCTGGGGAAGGTGCCATAATTTCTAAATAGCCCCGGTTGTAGGTGAGGCGTAGTCTTCGATCGACCAACTCTGC
>JANNEH010000219.1:0-7864 GCA_031378405.1 Synechococcales cyanobacterium OTE_75_metabat_409 | reverse complement strand
GGCAAAGGCACCGGCATCTTTGAGCCATTAAAGCCAGCGAAGTTTGATTCGATCGATGCGGCGATTACCCGCACACTCAGCCGTTAAACACAACCAATCAACAGTGAAGCACCGGGGATCAATTAATTTCTGATGCTTCACTACATTTTTATTCGATCGATCACCAAATATTGCCAGAACAGCTAGTGACGACCAGATATATAAGTAGTCATAGAAAAAGCAATCTCAAATTGCCAAAAGACCAAGATTGATGACGATAAATAAGTGGTAAGTTAAAACAGCAGGTGAAAGCAATGACCAGAGACCCCAAAAAAGAGCAGTACAGCAAGCGGCTCTCTAGAGGCAGAATCCGTAATCAACTAGAACTAAGCCAATCGTGGAATATTTATCGTGCTGCCAAAAAAGAGTTCTGGGAATTAATTTGCGATCCTAGATACTTCGGTGGCGCAGGCAAAGGCCATGTCGCTATTTTAGTTGTTTGGTTAGTAGCAGTATATTTCTTAGATTTGCTGTTTAGCTGGAACGTCGCCGAATATGTCGCCAGACAATCTTTTCACGGCATAGCATGGGCAGTATATTTGGCCACATTCCTATTCCCCTTGGCCTACGTGGCAGCCGAAATGATGGTTAATTTTCAGACCAGCTTGGCCAAAGAAAAAGCTGAATACTTTGACCGCGATCGGGGTAAACAGCGTACTTGGCTAGCTTGGCTTTGCCTATCTTTATTGATGGCAATGGTCATGCCCATAGCTTATATTGCTACCGGATTAACTGGCATGGCCAGCAGCGGTAACGCAGTATTCGCTTGGTTGCTCGGGGGCTTAACCCTATTAGCCTTTTTGATTCACGTCATGTTGATTTTTAGCGGCGAAGAAATGCTAGCAGCCAAACACAGAATGTTGCTAATGATTAGCTACGGGCGGCTAAGAGGCAAAATGCAGAAGACCTACTATCGGTTAATGAGTTCAGCAGGTAATCTACAAGCGATCGAACAAGATTATCTTTGGGTCTGTAACGATACTGACCAACTGCCACGATTAGAGGAACCCACTCCCATCGTTGTTTATGTCAATGTTTATATTGCCTGTGACTATCACCATTTGCCTTATGGCCAAGAACCTCCTATGTATGACCCTCGCAATTTACTAAGTGCTGGGTAGTGAAAGAATTTATTAAGCAGGTGGCTCAGTGGTAATCAGTATCTTGCTGATAACTTTGTTGTAATAATGGCTAGAAGCTCACCTAGCAGCTAAAATATCAGAGGTCTGTAATCCAGATTATCTCGTCACTCCACTTTACAGGAAACCTACCATGTCAGACTTAGATCGCGGAATTATGAAATTTAAGGGTGCCGACAACCCGATCGTCATCGCAGTCTCCGCCGCCCTCGTATTGGGCAGCATCGGCGCACTGGTCATCTGGGCGCTGCGCACCGCCTACGTCATAGCCTAAGGTCAACCTTGAGCAACATCCACCCCCTGCCCGCCGAAGTAATCCATCGCATCACCGCCGGGGAAGTGATCGACTCCTTAGCCGCAGTGGTCAGAGAACTGGCCGAAAACTCGATCGATGCTGGAGCCACCCGTCTCACCATTCAGGTCTATCCCGAACTGTGGCGGATTCAAGTGGCTGATAATGGGCGCGGTATGGATTTGGCCAACCTACAACAGGCTGCCGCCGCCTACAGCACCAGCAAAATCACCAACTCCGCAGACCTATGGCGGATCACCAGCTTGGGTTTTCGGGGCGAGGCTTTGCATAGCATTGCTCAACTCGCCGACCTAGAAATCTTGAGCCGCAGTGCCGACAGCGGTTGGCAGATTACCTACAATCACCAAGGGAAAGTTACTAAGGCCGAGGCCGCCGCGATCGCTCCTGGTACCATCATCAATGCCAGCAATATCTTCGGGGAATGGTTGCCCCGCCGGGCGGCTTTGCCTCCAATTAACCAACAGCTCAAACAAATCCAAGCCCTCATTGGTAACTTGGCGCTCTGTCATCCGCAAGTCCAGTGGCAAGTTTGGAACAACGAAAAACCCTGGTTTAATATCAATGCTGTCCCCAGCGCCCGCCAAACCTTACCGCAGATTTTACCGCGTGTGCGGGTCGAAGACCTGCGTCAGATTGTTCTAAATATTTCCGACAGCGCAGTAGCTGATGATCTGGGGACTAGCCAGATTGAATTACTTCTCGGCTTACCCGATCGATGTCATCGTCACCGGGCCGACTGGGTGAGAGTGGCGGTCAATGGCCGGATGGTGGTGGCTCCGGAACTAGAACAAGCGATTATGTCGGGCATGATGCGCACCTTGCCGCGCGATCGATATCCAGTTTGCTTCCTACATATCTATTTACCCCCAGCCCAAATCGACTGGAATCGCCACCCCGCTAAGTCTGAGATTTATTTGCATCGGATGAATTTTTGGCAGGAACAGATTAAAAGGTCGATCGAACAAATCCTCCGCCTTAGCTCTAGTGAAGAGTTACTGATTCCGACCAAAGTCGCTCAGCTCTTGACTGCTGCCGAACAGTCTGGCGGCTACCAAGTGCCTCAGCGAGAAGTAAATGACTCGGGCTTACAAAACTCCTTGGAACTGAAAGCCGTCGGTCAACTTTTAAATACCTACATAGTCGCAGAGCATCCCACTGGTTTGTGGCTAGTAGAACAACACATTGCCCATGAAAGAGTTTTGTACGAAGAAATAGTGGCGGCTTGGCAATTACAGGATTTAGAGACACCTTTGCTATTGGCAGATCTGAGTGAGAAACAGGTCGATCGATTACAACAACTCAACCTAGAAATAGATATTTTCGGTACTGGGATGTGGGCGATTCGTCGTGTCCCTCAACCTTTGCTAAACCGTTTGGATCTGGCAGCGGCGATTATTGAACTCAGCCACGGCAATGATTTGAATACGGCTCAAGTAGCGGTGGCCTGTCGTTGTGCGATTCGTAATGGCACAACTTTAAGTTTGCCAGAGATGCAGAACTTACTAAATCAATGGCAAAACACCCGCAACCCGCGCACTTGTCCTCACGGACGACCGATTTATTTATCATTTCCCGAGTCGGCGCTGGCTCGATCGTTTCGTCGCCATTGGGTGATTGGCAAAAGCCATGGGATCTAGAGTTTTATGATCGATCGACAAAAGCCATTGCCAAATAATCCGCCGTATTTTCTACCAACGGAATCACATTTTCATACAGCATTCTTTTTGGCCCTAACAAACTCACACTGCCGATCGAAGTTGCTGTAGGGCAGTAGCTGCTCGATACTAAAGCACAGATTTGCATTGGCTCCCAGGTATTCTCGGTGCCAATCCGAATCGAAATTTTTTCCTTGCCGCTGGGCATACCGGGCACCAGCGACTGCCAAATTTGGGCTGGTTCAGCCTCCAACAATTGCAGCAAATTTTGGACTTGTTGCAGCTCTGCAAACTCGGGCTGTCGCAGTAATCCGGCAAAGCCCCGCATCATCACCTGAGTGCTAGGTAAACTGCGCTGTTGTAATACCGCTACTAGCTTCTCGATCGCCGGTAGACAATCAGCAAATCTTCCCCCCAGCGTCCGCCAATCAATCAGTAACAGCTCTGTGGTCGATCGATTACACATCTGGCAATTCAGCCAAGCTGCTAAATCGGACAAATCAGCATCATCTACTACCAGATCTAGCACCATCGACTGACTTTGATAAGAATCGAACACGGCGATCGCCATAATCTTGCTTTCAGCTACCCGTACCAACTGCAAATGACGCAAAGTCAAACTACTATTCGCCGGGGGAGTCACGATCGCAATGTAGCCACTCAGAGTAGCCAGAATCTGGGCTGCGCCATGCAGCAAGGCTTCTAAGCTCCATTTCTCCCAATCAAGCTGACTAGAAAGCTGCGACTGTACCTGGGTGCCTGCTGTCAAATCTGGCTGCAACAACTGGTCTACATACATCCGATAGCCCGAATCGGAAGGCACCCGACCAGCAGAAGTATGGGGCTGATAGAGCAACCCAGCTTTCTCCAGCAGCACAAAACTGTTGCGAATGGTAGCTGAGCTGACCCGCAGGTCATATTCATCCACCAACGCCTGAGAACCCACTGGTTCAGCAGTCGTGATGTAATGGCGAATCGTCGCCCACAAAATCTTCTGTTGTCGCTGGTTTAAATTCATCAAACTGATATGAGCCGGAAACCGACGGCAAGCAAGAAAAAGTGATGACTTTCATTATGAGACTAAAAAGCCATATTGTGGTATCGAAATTAGCAAACTACTAATATTTGGGAACGCTGGGATCAACTATTTGGGAGTAGGCGGCGATTCCACCGATTACATTATACAAATCGGTAAATCCCTGACTAGCCAACCAAGCACACATCTGTGCTGATCGCATCCCATGATGACAGAGCACAATTGTCTCTACTGTGGGTTGCAGTCGCTGTTGAATATTTGTAGACCACTGGTCATACTCACTTAAGGGCAAATTAATAAAGCCTGGAATAGTTGCCACTGCTAGCTCTTGCGGCTCTCGCACATCGATTAACTGACAGCAGTGAGCGAGATCAGCCAGCTTCTGGGCTAGCTCAGTTACAGTGATTTCATGGAATGTTATGTCTGGCATATGAAGAAATAGCAGAAAGCGGTTTTCCAATTCTATACCCCTAGAACCCGCACATCCAGAGCTGGAACTTTCTGACCAATCCTCCAGACTATATAAATAGCCAGATTCGACTTGTTCCACCCTCCACTCCACCTCAAATTTACCTCTCAACTTTTCCGGTACGGGTTACCATGTCGTTTAAAAAATTCTTAGTTTTCGCTCTATTACTACCCGTTGGCACCCTGCCTGCTTTGGCTCAGAGTATTGCTCCAGCTAAACTCGCTCCCGGTTTTGCCCGTCAAGATGGAGTGCTGAGCGGTGCAACCAACGGCAGCTATTCTCTTAGCTCGATCGCCAAGTTCGATCGAGATCAAAATCCTTGCTTGGGTTTTGCCAACCCCACCCCCGACCACAAAATCATCCTAGAGAAAGGCTTTCCCAAGCTAAATTTTCAGGTGAACAGTCGTGGTAAAGATACCACCATTGTCATCAAGGCTCCCAATGGCCAAATACTCTGTGGCGATGACACTGGTAGTAAAAAAGATGCTTCGATTAGCACTACTAACTTACCTGGCGGCGAATACGAAGTATGGGTCGGCAGTATCGAACCGGGTAAACGCTGGAGCTATAGTCTCACCATTACTGAAAAATAATTGAGAGAAATTGAGGTCTGAGCAAAATCGAGGGTCTCAATTTTATTTGAGCTTTTTTTGCCAAAATAATGCCCGACCATGTTCTGGATCTAGCTGGTAATCAGTGAACCCAACCGATCGATAGGCCGCTTGGGCGATTTTGTTGCCTTCGAGCACTTCCAGAGTTATTTTACAACAGCCCAGTTGAACGGCAATTTCTTCAGCTTTGGCGAGCATTTTTTTAGATAGCCCTTGTCCCCGATATGTTTTAGATACCACGATATCGTGAATATTTAATAGTGGTCGGCAAGCAAAGGTCGAAAAGCCCTCCATACAAATTAATAAACCTGCTGCTACGCCGTCAACTTTGGCCAAAATTATGTGGGTTCGATCGCGCTGGTGCAGTTCCTGTGCCAGGTTATCTTGGACATATTGAGGCAATGCTTCACCGCCGCCCATGGGATGTTGGGCATATTCGTTGAGCAGTCGCACTAGATCGGCGGCATGATCAGGTTTGCCAAGGTTGGCTTCGATTATTTCTGAATTCATATATTTAAACTGCCAAAGATTTTGAGTATTTCCAGAACTTCGTAGAGGTTATTACGATGTTGTGATCGAGTAGCAAACAAATCAGAGGTACCATATTTTTGACCCAGCAGTTTCACAAACAGGTAGCTACTCCCATTGGTGATCATGCCAAACAGTGGATTGCTGGGTTGGGGATTTGCGGCCATATACGCGAGAGTTTGAGGGAGCGCTAATTCTAAGTCAAAAATAGCTTTCTTCGACTCAATCAACACAATCCACAGCCGATTTTGTAAAACCAAAGCATCAATTCTGCCACGCAGAACTTCATCGTTGTCTCCAATCGCCGATATCTCTACACTGACTTCAGCGCGAAACTTATATGGAGCTTGATAAAAACCAGCCAACTCTAGTAACGGCGACAGCAGCACCATTTTGATGGTTTCTTCTAGCAAAAAACCATCAGTGCTTTGGTACAGATAATTTTGACGAATTCGATCGAGCCTTGCCCGATCGCTATCTGACAAAGTAGCTGGTATATTCAACCATTCCGGAAAGAAACCAGGATCATCTGAGAGCACAATGCCCAGTTTCTCTTCTATTTGGCCAAGAGTCTTGATGGACTCGGTGATAGTTAAGACAGTTGCCATATCTACTAAAATCGATGCTCCTCTGCGGAGATGCTCCGCGAACGATGTCAGCTAGATCGTAGCGTATTCAGCGGAAGATGCGCCGGATGATATCTAGCTGCTCATCTAGCCAACCGATTAGTTCCAAATTATTGGTCAGAGACCGAGGCGGATCGGAAACCAGAGTATCGAGCTTAATCAGCCGTTGGAAATCTACCCGTACTGGCCCCACTCGCTCTTTCGTGTTGTTGCCATAGTAAAACTTTACACCCGCTTGCTGCATGATATTAATGATTTCTTGGGCGATAATGCCATAGGCAATTGTCGTCGGATGAATGCCATCGAGTGAGAAAATACCGCCAGTGGTGCGTTGAGACTTTTGGCTAGCGGGGTCAAAAGCCGATCGAAAGAACTGCGAATCGGGTGGCGGGTTCAAGGCTTGCAGCGCGGCTGGTAAATCATAGGGCATCCACCAATCGGGGCGGGCTTGGGGATCTTTGATATACCGACGGGCGGCTACTCGATCGAGCAAAGCACAAAGATCAAAAACATACCAATCTAGACCAGCTTGGCGCGCCTCTTTGACTCGCTGGGCAATGTGGTAATTGTAGCTATCTACGACACTATCTAAGGCTCTAGCCTGATTTTCGGTGAGGCAGTCGTCTTCATCGGGGTTAAACTGCTCATCGGCCACCCAAGGGCGAGTGTAGTATGGAAAGTAACGAGAACCAGGCCGAGCTTTAGCGCCACCGACACCTCTAGCGATCGGGGCAACGGTCACATGGGGGACAGTGCAGAAAATTACATGGCGAGCTTTAATTTGCTTGGTGCGATCGACTAATTCATCAAACTCTGCTGCAAAGTGGCTAGGCAACCAGGCATTATAAGATTTCTTTCCTTCAAGATCTCGATAGTTATCACTGCTCCAATTGATGGTTAAGCTCGAAACCGATCCCAAAATATTGTTAGCTCCAGCCATAATTACCAGAGTTTCAATGCCATCACCACCGGTCTCAGCGGTGCCATCTTTACCTAAGGCTGCGGCTGCATCGATCGCCGACCATTGCCCTTGGGGATCTTTGGCGGTGGTCAAGACCCTGAGCGCCACTCGTTCATTGGCATTTTCGACGATTTGTTTGAGCAAATTGTCTTTGGGTGTCGGAATGCGCTGCCGACAAAGATCGGCATTCAGCGATAACATATCTCGGATATCCCAGCCGTAGATTGCGAGGTTGTGGTTGATTTCTTTTTGGGTGGGTGGATCGTATAAATTTGCCCCAGCACCGCGCTCCCAATAGTCTTCGTTTTCATCCATCAAGGCGCGCACTGCAAAGATGGCTGGAGCGGTTTCCCACCAGTCTATGCGATCGCCAAACCGACTTTCCAAATGACGGAGATAATATTCGATATTGGATTGCAAACCACCATAAGCGCTGAAAGGAGCCGGATGGCGAAAATTTCGATCCCAGCCCATTTCCCAGGCGATC
>JANNEH010000216.1:0-7296 GCA_031378405.1 Synechococcales cyanobacterium OTE_75_metabat_409 | reverse complement strand
GATCGACTTGGCGGCAACCCCCTTGCCCTCAAGATTGTCGCTAGCAACATCCAGAACCTTTTTAATAACGATACCTCTGCCTTTTTAGCCCAAGGCAACATTATTTTTGGTAATCTATGGCAACTTTTAGATCAACAGTTTCAGCGTTTTTCGAGCTTACAGCAACAAATTATGTATTGGCTGGCAATCGTCCGCGAAGGCATTACCCCAGCTCAACTTCAACCTAAATTGTTTCCTCCAGTAGCTTTACCTCAAGTACTAGATGCACTGATTTCTTTGCGCGATCGGTCGGCGATTGAAACCATCGAAACTGGCTTGACCCAACAACCTGTGGTGATGGAATATGTGATCGATCGATTTATTAGCAACATCGTTCAAGAAATCATCACCACAGATCTCGATCTATTTGCCGCTCAGGCACTTATCGAAGCCAAGGCCCCAGAATATGTGCGAGATACCCAAATTCAATTGATTTTACATCCGATCTCTCAACTACTCTTGCAACATTTTGGCACAATTGAAAAACTAGCCGGACATTTTCAAGAAATTCTAGATAACTTGAGAAATGAATTTGTAGCGAATTCCTCAGAGAATCAGCAGTTTAGCAAAGCTATTAACTATAATTCGGATTATAGTGCCGGTAATTTGTTGAATTTGCTTTGTCATCTCAAGATCGACCTACTGGGATGGAATTTCTCTTGTTTAAATATACGTCAAGCTTACTTAGCAAAGGTACTGCTCCGCAAAACTAATTTCAATGGTGCTTACTTTACCGAAACCGTTTTTGCCGAAACCTTTGGCTCAGTTGTAGGCATTGCTTACAGCCCTGATGGTAAACTTTTAGCTACTGGCGGCACCAGTGGTGAAATCAAAATTTGGGCTGCTGATACCTACGAAGAGATTTTTTGTTGCCGTGGTCACAAACATTGGGTGATGTTTGTGTGCTTTAGCCCAGATGGTAGATTTGTCGCTAGTGCTAGCGATGATTATCTGGTCAAGCTTTGGGATGTTTCCTCGGGTCATTGTGTTCATACCTACATCGGACATACTGATTCCGTAAATACCGTAGCCTTTAGTCCCTGCGGTAATATTATTGCCAGTGGTGCGCAAGATTCCACTATCAGGCTTTGGCAGACGGACAATCCACAGGAAGTGCGAATTCTATTAGGTCATCAAATAAGAAGAGTATGGTCAGTCTCTTTTAGTCCAGACGGCAAAACATTAGCTAGTGGGGGCGAAGATTGTACCATTCGGCTGTGGGACGTAGAAACAGGTAATGCACTAGCAGTTTGGCAGGGGCACAAGCATTGGGTTAGATCAGTTGTCTTTAGTCCAGATGGCAAGACCTTAGCTAGTAGTAGCTTCGATTTTACTATCAAGTTTTGGGATATGCATAGTCGTGAATGCTTCCAAACCTTGCAAGGGCATCGAGAAGCCGTAGTAGCTATAGCCTTTGATCCTGACGGATTACATCTTACCAGCGCCAGTAATGATCGTACTATTAAGCTCTGGAATACTACTACTGGTAAATGCCTCAAAACGTTTTTTGGCCATAGCGCTGGACTATGGGCAGTAGCCTATCATCCTCACCGCCATCAAATTGCTACTGGTGCTGAAGACCATACTGCTAAAATCTGGAACCTAGATACAGGAACATGTACAAAAACTCTTGCTGGTCATAGCAACGCAGTACTTTCTGTTTCCTCTAGCTTCACTGGTGACTACCTAGCAAGTGCCCATGAAGACAGAACTGTCCGAATTTGGCAAGTACGAACTGGCCAGATCATACATACTTTACGTGATCATACTAATACAGTCTGGTCTGTATCTTTTAGTCCTAATGATGAATTTTTAATTAGTGGAAGTGCCGATGAGAGCATCAAACTATGGCAAGGGAAAACTGGCAAATTACTGCAAACTTTTCATGGTCATCAAAGCTGGGTATGGGTAGTAGCTTTTGCTCCAGATAATCTGCGGTTTGCTAGTGGTAGCTATGATCAAACAGTGAAGGTCTGGAATATTGTCAGTGGAGAATGTTTGCATACCTTTCTTGGCCATACGTCTTCTTTGGCATCAGTAGATTTTAGTCCTGATGGTAAATTGTTAGCAAGTGGTAGTTATGACAACACTATCCGGATCTGGAATTTGGAAACTGGGGAATGCGATCGAGTAATCACTGAGCATGAAAACAGTGTTTGGTCTGTGAATTTTAGTCCCGATGGTAAATATTTACTGAGTGGTAGCTTCGATCGCACGATCAAGCTTTGGTCTGTAAATAACTGGGAATGTGTACATTCTTACCTTGGCCATCAAGCTTTTGTGAAAACAGTAAAATTCACTCCCAATGGTCAGCAGATTGTCAGTGGTGGCTTTAATGGAGAACTGAAAGTTTGGGATGTGAGAAGTGGTGTATGTCTACAGACTTTATTTGGCCATCAAGAGCTGATTTATATGTTAGATGTAGCATTCTCCAAAATATCTAGCTCAGCAGATGCAAAATTATTGGCTTTTAGTGGTAGTTTTGATGAAACCATCAAAGTCTGGGATTTACAGTCTTATAAATGCTTGGCTACCTGGAAACCACCGCGCCCTTATGAGGGGATGTCTATCAAGAATATCAGCGGCATCAATGAATCCCAAATAGCTAGCTTACAAGCCCTGGGAGCAGTTTAAACTTATATATCATTCGTCGGCAAAGAATCTCAGCCTGTAAGAAAATCGGTGGGTGGTTTTGGATACTGAAGATATATGGCAGATAAAAAAAGAATTGGAGTTCTCACCAGCGGCGGCGACTGCGCCGGACTCAATGCCGCCATTCGCGCCGTAGTTCACCGGGCGATCGATGGCTATGGTTGGGAAGCAATCGGCATTTACCGCGCCACCCAAGGCTTAATGGAACGCCCCGTTGGTGCAATGAACCTGACAATTCCGCTGGTCGATCGACTCCTAATAGCGGGCGGGACTTTTTTGGGCACCACCAACCAGGGCAACCCCTTTGCTTTCCCAATGCCTGATGGCAGCTTACTCGATCGCACCGAAGAAATAATTGCTGGTTACCATGAACTCAGGCTCGATGCCCTAGTGGGCATTGGTGGCGATGGCAGCTTGGCCATTCTGCGTAAAATTGCCCAGCAAGGCAATATCAACCTAGTGGCCATCCCCAAAACCATTGATAACGATGTGGATATTACCGAAAGATCGATCGGCTTTGACACCGCCGTAAACATCGCCACCGAAGCATTAGACAGACTACACTTCACCGCTGCTAGCCACTCTCGCGCCATGATCTTAGAAGTAATGGGACGGGATGCCGGACATATTGCCATCTCGGCAGGGATCGCTGGCGGCGCTGACGTGATTTTGATTCCCGAAATTCCCTACACGATTGCTAACCTCTGTGAACGCATTCGCCAACGACAATCTCAAGGCAAAAATTATTCTCTAATTGTGGTTTCGGAAGCAGTCAAAACTGAAGAAGGCCAGATTATTGAAGCTGGTGACAAACGCTATGGCGGCATTGGTCAATACTTAGCCGATCGTATTTCTAATTGTAGTGGCGCTGAAACCCGAGTCACCATTCTGGGACACACCCAACGCGGCGCGACCCCTTCACCTTTAGATCGTCTAGTGGCCTCAGCTTTTGGAGTGGCAGCGGTGGACTTAATTGCCGATGGTAAGTTCGATCGAATGGTGGCTTGGCAACGCCGGGAAGTTATTGATGTACCGATCGCCGAAGCGATCGCCCGTTACTGCGTAGTAAAACCAGAAAGCAGTCTAGTCAAAGCTGCCAGAGGTTTGGGGATTTATCTGGGCAATTAACTTTGTAGAAATATCTGCTAGTTGAATATACTTAACACGATCAAAATAGAAACTCAGTGTTTTGGCTGAGGTGGACTATTGCCCAGGATTCGGTTACAATAATGGAAACCAGCCTACATTCATTGCAGAGTCTGTGTTTGGCTGCTGCTAGAGCAGCTACGGCATTAATTATTATTCCCAAAGCAGATTCAACTGATCCAAATCATGGCAATTGCAACAGGGTACGACTGGGACAAAATATCTTTTGCCTCCACTCTTTTCTTATGTCCGATAATTGATGAAATGTTGTCAACAGTGCCCCGGCAGTGGCACCCAGAAATTAGATTAGGTCTCCAAGAAGCATTAGTAAATGCAGCAAAACACGGCAACAACCTCGATCCCTTGAAGCGAGTTGTTGTCCGTTTTTGTTTGGTGGAGGGAAATTATTGGTGGATTATCTCCGACGAAGGTGACGGATTTGAGTCTCCTTGTGGCTGTCCCCAAGAAATTGTCGATCAACTGCCCGAGTACGAATCGGAAAATGGCCGAGGGATGTCATTGCTGCACCAAATATTCGATCGGGTAGTCTGGAACCGTCAAGGTACCGAACTACACCTCTGCAAACAATTGGGCTGTCGCGAACCACTTGTCTGTTAGAAATTTCACCTGCTAGCATCCGAAGTCAGCAACGGTTTATGATTAGGTATTCACACCTCTAACTTCGATCGACCTATGTTTGACTCTTTAGCTGAAAACCTAGAATCTGCCTGGAAAAAGCTCCGGGGTCAAGACAAGATAAAATCTAGCAATATTCAAGATGCTCTGAAAGAAGTCCGCAGGGCGCTGATTTCTGCCGATGTGAACGTGCAGGTGGTGACCAACTTCGTGCGCGAAGTAGAAGAAACGGCTCAAGGTGCCGGAGTAATTTCGGGCGTGCGCCCCGACCAGCAGTTTATTAAGGTAGTCTACGACGAGCTGGTAAAAACAATGGGGCAGACCAATGCGCCCCTGGCTCATGCGCCAACAGCGCCCACCGTAATTTTGATGGCCGGTTTACAAGGAGCCGGTAAAACTACGGCCACCGCCAAGCTGGCATTGCACTTACAAAAAGAAAACCGCAGTACTCTGTTGGTGGCCACCGATGTTTATCGACCAGCGGCGATCGATCAACTAGTAACTTTAGGCAAACAGATCAATGTGCCTGTGTTTGAACTGGGGATCGATGCCAACCCCGTGGAAATCGCCCGCCAGGGGATCGCCAAGGCCAAGGAGTTAGGGGTAGATACAGTTATTATCGACACTGCTGGGCGGCTGCAAATCGATGCCAGTATGATGGATGAGTTGGCCAATGTGAAAACAGCGGTCAACCCCGATGAAGTGCTGTTAGTAATTGATTCGATGACTGGCCAGGAAGCGGCCAATGTCACCCTAGCTTTCCATGAAAAGATTGGGATCACTGGGGCGATTTTGACCAAGATGGATGGGGATACCCGAGGTGGGGCAGCGCTGTCGGTGCGAGCGGTATCTGGTCAGCCGATTAAGTTTGTGGGTGTGGGGGAAAAGGTTGAGGCATTACAGCCTTTTTATCCAGAGCGGATGGCCTCCCGCATTTTGGGAATGGGCGATGTGCTGACGCTGGTAGAGCGGGCACAGGAAGAATTTGATATCGCCGATGCCGAAAAGATGACTGAGAAAATCATGGAGGCCAGGTTTGATTTCGATGATTTCCTGAAGCAAATGCGCCTGATCAAAAATATGGGTTCCTTGGGCGGTTTGCTCAAAATGATTCCGGGGATGGGTAAAATCTCTGGCGATCAGCTTAAGCAAGGAGAAGATGAGCTAAAAAAAGCGGAAGTAATTATTAGCTCCATGACCAAGATAGAGCGCGGTGACCCCGATCTGCTGGCCAAGACTCCTAGTCGGCGGCGGCGGATTGCCAAAGGTTGTGGTCGTACCGAGTCGGAAGTCAATAAACTAATTGCTGACTTTACCCGGATGCGGACGATGATGCAGCAAATGACTTCCGGGAATTTTGCTGGGATGCCGGGAATGCCTGGGATGCCCAGTGGAATGGGAGGTGGCGGCATGAAGAAGCCCAAGAAGAAAAAGAAAGGTTTTGGTACTTTATGAGCAACTTGAGCAGAAGTCGGACTTCTGCTCTGCGACTTCTAGCAGCTAAGTCTACCAACGGGGACTAGGGTTTTTAGCTTCAGCTACTACCACCATCCAATAATGAGTTTTTATCGGTATTTTTTATGAAAGCTCGGTTGAGTTTAGGTTTTCTCGGTTCGATAGCTTACTTCGACTTGGCTCAGCACAAGTCGCTTGTGCCAAAGGCGATCGCACTCATTGGACTCACCATTGGCCAATTTGGGGTGCTACCAGCTATTGCGGAGCAAACGGTTACTTCATGCTTGTCCAATCCTAACGATGATGCCAAGGAATTAACTACAATTGCGACAACTCAAGGCAAGGTTGTCCGGCAACAGGGACAATTACGGATCAAAACCCGTCGAGGTGTAGTTGCTTTTAAAGATGTTTGCACAGGTGATCCGGTTAACTACAAGCTGGTATCTTACTTTGCTGATGTCCAGTATTTTCTGGTGCACAGTGTTTCGATCGAGTACAACGAATATACTTTGATCAATGAAAAGACGGGTGCCAAGACCACTTTGTATGGTGTGCCGGTTTTTGCTCCTGATCGCCAAAGATTCACCGCGATGGTGATCGATGAATTAAATGGCCTTACTTCGATCGAAATATATCGTCTGACGAATACTGGGGTAACTCGGGAATATAAAAACACCAAAGTCAAGGCACCAGCCAATCCAGTCTGGAAAAACAATTCGACGATCGAATTTCAAAGATCCCTAACATTAGGCAGTGAGCAGATCCCAGCTAAGCTAGTTCGGAAACAAGGGATTTGGAAATTGACCTAGAATTTATCTCCAGCTCGATTCCGCCAGTAAGGAAGCTTTACCGCCAAACGCTGGGCATGGGCAAAAAATAGCTAAAATAGATCATGCACTGTCTTCATCATACTTTCCCCAAATGCCTGCACTCGATCGCGCCTCCTCCTTGCCCAACTCCACTCAATATGATGCCATCATCATTGGCTCAGGCATTGGGGGACTGGTCACCGCTACCCAGTTAGCAGCTAAAGGTGCCAAGGTGCTGGTGCTAGAGAGTTATCTGATTCCCGGTGGTAGCTCTGGCTACTTCGATCGAGAGGGCTATCGGTTTGATGTAGGAGCTTCGATGATCTTTGGTTTTGGAGACAAAGGCACCACCAATTTATTGACCAGGGCACTGGCCGATGTGGGCATGTCGATCGAAACTATCCCTGACCCAGTGCAGATTCACTATCATTTGCCCAATAACCTAGAAGTCAAGGTACATAAAGATTACGAGCAGTTTATTCAAGAACTCACTCAAAAGTTTCCCCAGTCGGCTAAGGGTATTCGCCAGTTTTACGATGAATGCTGGAAAGTCTTTAAC
>JANNEH010000214.1:0-2348 GCA_031378405.1 Synechococcales cyanobacterium OTE_75_metabat_409 | reverse complement strand
AAGAGACAGGCATACAGTTTTGCATTCCCCCCTGATAAGAAACAGGCATTTACAAAGATTGCCGATGAGAAGTACCAGCGGCCTGCGTCTTGGCTACTTCTGCAAGCGATCGATCAAGTGATTGCTAATGGCGGATTGTTGTGTGATGAGACATACATCATCAATACTCAGCAGATACTACCCCCTATTAGCAGCAGCGAGGGTAATGGGGTGAGTATTGACGATGTTCGATCACTCATTGACCAAGCTATCGACCCGTTAGCATCGGACATGGTTCATATCCAGTCCCAGCTATCTGAAATCAAAGCTGGTGAACTAACCACAGAGGGCATACAGAGATTGATTGCCGATGCTATCTCTAAAGCGTTACCTACGGCCAAGCAACCACAGTCAGCCGCCATCAGGACAGCATCGGCACCGGGCGAAGTCCACAAAGAAGTCTTGAAGGTAGCCAATAGATTGGAGAGAGAACCAGCCCTAAAATCTGCCGTCATCGATGGCTTGGCTGCTGGTCACACGAGCGAGAATCTAGGCCAATACCTAGCCGACAATGGCTTCCTGAATAGCAATGGCGGCAAATACACCGGCGCTTCTAACAGTCGGTTCCGGTTAGCGATCGAGTACTTGAACAGCTTAGAAAATGGAGGCCAGAACTAATGTACATTGCGCCAAACATGGTTCACCTCTCGCCAGAGTTTAACAAGGTGATGACCGAGATGTTCGATCGGGGGATGGATTTTGGGCTATACCGCCTAATGGGAGAATTCCCAGGTTTGTACATTGTAAGTAATGCCAATTCTGGATTGTATGCTCTGACCGTAGGAGACTATCTAGACGGCTTGCAATGGTCGCTTTGGAATGGTTGCCATGTCCAAGAAACAGAGCTGCAACCTTGGACAAACCTTGACGATTGCCTGGAATTGTTCGATCGAGCTGTTCTATGGGATGCAAAGAAGGAAGACGAGCTGTTCCCCGGCCTGGAATGGCTACCGCAAGGACAAATAATTGATGGAGGTCAAACCAATGGTTAGAACCCTCATTCCTCTTAAGTTCAAGCAGATTACCGTAGATAACTTTCCAAATATCCCTGATGATGCCCCAATCGTCCCACTGGTGGCCATTGCTGGGAGTAAACAGGATGTGAGTGTAGCAGTGGTTAAGATCGCTATTGACTGGCTAGAAGCCCACGGGGAAGCATTGGAGCTGAAAGATGGAGTCACACCGGGCAAGGGATTAAAGCGGCTTAAAACTTGTTTGGAGAACGCGATCAAACAAGCCCAAAATCCTAAGACAGCGCCACCAAAACCAACCAAGAAAAAATGAGTAATGGAGCCTAGACCCATGTCTGATGTCCGACTTTACCTAATTTTTATGTTTATCCCCACATTAATCTTTCTGCTGCTGCCTTGATTATGTACTTGCCCCAAATATGACAAACTTCCAACCAGCCAGTAGCAGCCCACCAACAACGGTTACAGTCAGGCCAGCAGCAACCGACTTCTTAACAAAATCCCAGAACTCGATCGGTTGCTTCACTATCTTGAGATCGCCTTTCATCTCAGCTAGACGGGTATTCATTTCGCCCCGTAAGTCAGATATTTTGGTGTCTACCTGTGCCAGCTTGGTATCAACTTGGGCGAACTTAATATCTACCTGAGCAAAGCCCACCTCTACCCGCTGGCTAAGTGCTGCTATCTGTTGGCTAATGGCTGCTATCTGCTGAGTGACAGCGTTTTGATTCGCAGTCATTAAATCTCTTGTTTCCTTTAAATCTGACTCGGTAATAGGTGGCATAGCGGCAAGTGATGAGATATGTCCTAATTTTACCCCCATAGACATGAATAGACACGATTAGCACCCCTTGCCCTAGAATGAAGTCACCCCCAACCAGTTAAGGCCAGGGGTGACTTCATCGAAAGAACTACTTTAGACACAGTTCGATCAAGATTTGAGAAATTCTATCCCAAACATACCCTATGATTATCCCTGTAACCAACCAGTTTTTAATCTCTAACGTTCTCCAGTTTTCTCTACATTGGGGGAAGATTGGGGGAAGAATTATTTTAAATCTCTGTAATGCACTCACAGAGATAAATAAAATAGGACTGAAAATCCTCGTGTCACGAGTTCAAGTCTCGTTCTTGGCATCATTCAAAACCCCGCCCTGTGTGGGGTTTTCGTGTTTCCGACCAAATCTACAGCTCTATCCAGTTGGGGGAAAGGTTGAATCGCTACACGCCTAGATTTTTTAGCCAAAGTTCAACCGCTTCTGTCAGCGCAGTCGTTGCAGTAATACCACGGTGTTCGATCGCCTCTCGAAATTTAGCATCCAAGGTAAGAGGCAGTCG
>JANNEH010000190.1:0-32281 GCA_031378405.1 Synechococcales cyanobacterium OTE_75_metabat_409 | reverse complement strand
AGTCCAAATCCTGAGCTGTTATTAGGGTTGTTCGATCCGGTCAATTCTCTGATTGGTATGTCGCAGTTCTTGTAACAAAACATTAAACCGTTGCTCTGCTTCCGCATGTCGTTCCTCAGAGCGATTGATTTGACGCTGCTGGTTTAAAAGAATTGCCTCTAATCGTTCCTGAGAGGCATTAAAGCGACGCTCAAATTCTTGCTGAGAAGCATTAAATCGACGCTCAGACTCTTGCAAAGAAAAACTTAAAACTTGCTGAAATTCGTTAAACTGCTGCTGCTGAAGCAACATGCTATCAGACAAAATCCTTTGGGTCTCTGCCATGAAAGAGATTGATTCTTTAATTTCTCTGATTTCTTCCGACATAAAAATGATGGTGAACGTGGTATCTAGTATAGCTCATGAGAATGATACTGCCGAGATATGGATCAGCAAACAACAAAAAGCCTGCATCTTTAAAGACACAGGCGATCGAATATTCTATTGATTTCCCAAAATTGAGGATCTACTGGGTAGTGGGCTGAGCGGAGTCGAAGCCCACTACCCTTGCTTACTTAGTAATCGTAGTCACCGCTGCCCATGCCGCCGCCGCCTGCTGGAGCACCGTCTTTTTCGGGCTTATCAACCACAATACATTCAGTGGTTAAGACCATGGCCGCGATCGAAGCAGCATTTTGCAACGCCGAACGAGTCACCTTAGCGGGGTCAACAATCCCATCAGCCAACATATCTACATACTCATTAGTTGCAGCATTGTAGCCAATGTTGAAAGGCTTTTCTTTCACTCTTTCTGCAATAATTGCACCGTTCTGACCGGCGTTTTGGGCAATCCGCTTCAGAGGAGCAGTTAAAGCCCGAGTTACAATTAACGCGCCAATCAGCTCTTCGTCAACCAAGTTAGCATTAGCCCAGACTTCCAATTCTGGAGCCAAGTGAGCCAAAGTTGCACCACCACCAGGCACGATTCCTTCTTCCACCGCTGCTTTGGTCGCATTGATGGCATCTTCTAAGCGGAGTTTGCGATCCTTCATTTCGGTTTCAGTAGCAGCACCGACTTTAATTACGGCTACGCCGCCAGCCAGTTTAGCCAAGCGCTCTTGTAGCTTTTCTTTGTCATAAGAAGACTCTGTGTCTTCCATCTGACGTTTGATTTGCTCACAGCGAGACTTCACACCAACTTCATTGCCTTCGGCAACAATTGTGGTGCTGTCTTTAGTAATGGTGATGCGCCGTGCTTGACCGAGCATTTCTAGCTTAGTAGCATCTAGCTTCAAACCAGCGTCTTCAGTTACTAATTGACCACCGGTCAATACCGCGATATCTTCTAACATCGCTTTGCGTCGATCGCCAAAACCAGGAGACTTGACAGCCGCCACGTTCAAAACACCACGTAAACGGTTAACCACCAAGGTAGCCAAGGCTTCTTTTTCGATATCTTCCGCCAAGATCAACAAGGGGCGACCAGAACGCGCTACTTGCTCTAAGATTGGCACTAGGTCTTGTACTAAGTTGATTTTTTTGTCAGTGATTAGAATGTAAGGCTGTTCTAAAACTGCTTCCATCCGCTCCATATCAGTAGCGAAGTAAGGAGAAATATAGCCCTTATCGAAGCGCATCCCTTCAGTAATTTCTAGTTCGGTAGTCATCGACTTACCTTCTTCCAAAGAAATCACGCCTTCTTTGCCTACTTTGTCCATGGCGCTAGCAATCATTTGGCCGACTTCATCGTCGTTACCAGCCGAAATTGCTGCTACTTGGGCGATCGCCTTAGAATCTTCTACGGGTTTAGCATGATCTTTAATTTTGTCTACCAAGAAAGCGGTGGCTTTATCGATACCGCGTTTCAAAGATATTGCATTGGCTCCAGCCGCTACGTTGCGCAGACCTTCTTTTACAATGGCATGGGCCAAAACAGTTGCAGTGGTAGTACCATCACCAGCCGCATCGTTGGTTTTGGAAGCAGCTTGACGAATCAAAGCTACACCGGTATTTTCGATGTTGTCTTCGAGTTCAATTTCTTTAGCAATGGTCACACCATCATTAACGATTTGGGGTGCACCAAATTTCTTTTCTAGTACCACGTTGCGGCCTTTCGGACCCAAGGTGACTGCTACGGCTTCAGCCAGAATATCCATACCGCGCTCCAGAGCGCGTCTGGCGTTTTCATTGTAAATTATTCGCTTTGCCATGATGTTTGGGGAGTGAGGTATGTGAACAGGAATACTTAGCCGACTACAGCGAGAATGTCTTTTTCAGAAAGCAATACATATTCTTCGCTACCTAGCTTGATATCAGTACCAGCGTACTTAGAGTAAAGAACCTTGTCGCCGATTTTTACTTCGCATTCTTGGCGAACACCATCGTCGTTCCGCTTACCAGGACCAACTTGAGCAACTTCGCCAATCTGAGGCTTTTCTTTAGCAGTATCTGGCAACAGAATGCCACCAGCAGTCTTCTCTTCTGAAGCACTGACTTTGATAAATACGCGATCGCCTAGGGGCTTAACTGTAGAAACGCTGAGAGAAATTGCAGCCATAAAAAAATATTTAGCACTCGTGACTTATGAGTGCTAATTTACCGGAGGTTGCACTACCACAGCAAGCAAGGCTAGAGTACGGGTTCCCGAACTAAAAACGGCTACAGTACTAAATAGCACTGTAGCCGTTGAGCCGATTCACAAAATATTTTTACGTCATAGATCTACTGGTAACTTGGGCAGCAGGGGGCGGAACAGAGGGAGAAGAAAAGGCGATCGCCGCAACCGGTAAGGTCAAAGTTATCAGGGCGATGGCCGTCCCCCAAAATTCTTCCCATTTATGATGGGTCGGGGCAGGCAGAGGTTTACCAGACGTAGCAGGGTCCATGTAGGATCTTCAGAATTCAACATTGACGACAAATCAAAATTTGTACATCACTGTTACCATTGTACCCACTCTTTTGCTAGTTGTTGTGACGGTTAGTACAAATCATCATTATTTCTTCTGTTTTGCTGATGATAGCTGCGCCAAAGGCGACCGATAAAAGTCTCCCAACAGATATAGTGACCCAGACATGACTACTGGCATTGAATATTGGTAGGCAGCAGTTAAGCCGCTCTGCCAATCCGGAAAAGTTTCTGCATTTAAATCCGGGTAGATCGATCGCACCACAGCCAATAGTTGATCTGGGGTCGCGGTGATTTCTTCTGGTACTGGTACAAGGTGGATGTGATCATCAGATCGCAATAAAGCCTGCAAAATCGGCAGATGTTCTTTGGTATTTAACATCCCAATTACCCAGGTAATCGGCTGCTGCCATAAGTCTACGTAGCCACGCAGGGCGATCGCCGATGCGGGGTTATGGGCACCGTCTACTAGTAGTTTCTGGCCTTGCCAGGTAGTCTCATGCATCCGTCCGAGCCAGCAAGTGTTAGCAATGCCTTGCTGGATATGTGCTGCGCTAATCTGCCAGTCTGGAGTTGGCAATTGCTGAATTACCCCGATCGCCAGTGCTGAGTTATGAAGTTGAATGTCTCCCAACAAAGGCAGTATATATTCCAAATCACCGATTTGAGCGATACCAGGGCTGACTGAAATCGCTGGAGTAATCTGGCTAAAGGGAGCTTGAAGATCTTGGGCATGTTGGCTAATTACCTGAATGGCCTCGATCGGCAGTTGACCCATCACTACCGGGCAGCCCAGTTTAATAATGCCTGCTTTTTCACCAGCAATTTCTGGGATGCTCTCGCCCAGTTGCTGACAATGTTCACGACTGATACTGGTAATGACGCTCACCAGCGGCTTTTTGACTGTATTGGTGGCATCGAGTCTGCCACCCAAACCCACTTCTATGATGGCAATATCGACTTTTTCCTGGGCAAAATACTGCCAAGCGGCTGCGGTAATCAACTCAAACTTGGTTAGTGGCTCTGGTGAAGCTTGTTGGACTTGTTGGAGAACGGTGGTTAGTCGATCGGTGGCAATCGGTTGGCCATTGATACAAATCCTTTCGTTCCAATCCACCAAATGGGGCGAAGTGTAACGCCCCACTCGATAGCCCGCCGTTGCCAAGATCTGCGCTAGATAGGCACAGACCGAACCCTTGCCATTACTACCGGCTACATGGATCACCGGAATTTGATCTTGAGGATTGCCCAAAATCTCCATCAGAGCTTGAATTCGCTCTAGTCCTAAGCTCATGCCTGCCCGTTGCCAGGGAGTCAAAATTGTATCTAAGTCCACCATGCTGTCTGTTAATCTTTTCAACCACATGAATATTTAAGGACAAAACTTCCGCCAGATTAAACTTTTGTTGCAGTCCTTCACTAAGATGCCGCAAAACATTATTTACTGTATAAAACGAAAAGCGGAGTAGGTAATCATGCCCTATGTCAACGATGGTGCTGGTAAGCTCGACAACTTTCCCAAAGAGCCAGAAATGTATCAGGCTGAACCAATTAACGCCGACCAAAAAAGGAATTTTGTGATTGTGGGCGTGGTTGGTATTTTGTTGGTGCTAGGAATGATTGCGGTCTCTGTGACGATTTCTTAGGAGTGGTGAGTCAATGCTCGGCGCAGCCGCGAGAGGTTGGTGGTTTGCAACAAGCCTAGAGGCAGCAAAGAAATGCCTTCTAAGCGAGATTGCAACCAACCATCCCCCCAGTACCACTCTTGAAAGCCATCGATGCCAGCCGAGAGCTGTAGCCGTAGACTTTCGTTAGTGGCCAGGGTAACTTGCTGCTCTACCCGCACTGGGCCTAATTCGATCGAAAAACTGCACGGTGCCTGCAAAAAGTCATCATTTTCTAAAGACAACTTAGCCGGAGACAACCACTGCCGTAGACAGACTGGAGACAAGAGCTGCTGCCGAATTGCTGCCGAATTAGCTGCAACTTCGATCCGAATTTGGCTCTGTTGAAAATTTCCTAGCATGTTTTATTTTGGCGGCTATACTGCTAATGTTGGGTTGTAAAATATTCTATCGCGCCCAGATCAGAATTTCAGATTCCAAGCTTATGTGGCTATTTCACCCGATGCGACTATTCGGAGGAGTGTTTTACAAAATTTGGGTTGTCAAGAATTGAATAAGCCTAAGCCCGTAGCCTTCTGGTAGTTTGGCTGATGTCATTGACAAATGAGCTGAGCTAACTTTAACTAACACATTATCTGTCAAGCAGCCTACCTTCAGTAGCCTTCCTGCAAACACCATGCCTCTCTATCCTGCCGTTTCCGACGATTTGAGTCAACTGCTGATTGACACTGCTGAGCAGCTCGCCCACAAACTGCCCGGTCTGACCGCAGGGCAGCTCTCTGCTGCGGGTTTCTGTGCTTTTATTCCCGCCGATTTAAAGGCCGATCGCCATTGTGCTGAACTTATCGATCAATATCAGGCTGAGGACAGCCAAAAAAATCTGGAAGACCTGAATGGTCAACTGCTCAACTGCCTGAGTGAATGGCAGTCAGACAAAATTGAGCAGCAGTCTTTTGATACTCGCGATGCTTTTGAAAATCGCGACTTTGGTACAGCCTACAATCGAGCCGAAACCTATAGCATTTTGCAGTCTGCCCAAAAGAAACACGATTTGGTGTTACTAGCGGCAGCACCTAAGGTCAGTCCTAGTTGTCCACAGTCCCTCAAGCACGATCTAGAGCTAGATTTACCCGAAGAAATGCGAGACTTTGTCGAACGGCATTACTCTCACAGTAATGATGTACCGGTCAAATTTTACGGAGATTTTTTCCAGCGATCGGTCGGTGAAGCCGAGTTACACCAATTGCATACGGTGCTTTCTCCGGTACCAACCGTGGGCATTTATGGCACTATCAGCGATCGGCGAGTTTATATTCATGCTGGTATTTGGCATTTGCAGAGTACCGAGGTTTTTAAACTCAGTGTCACTGCCTGGGATTGGGAATCGATCGCCGAGAAACTAAAGGCTACTAACCACAACGAAATCCAGGCGATTCGCGCTATTCGAGCTGGGATTTCGGCTTTGTATCAGTTGGTCGCAGCCTTCTCGATCGATCTCTACTATTTGCACCTCTATCCTACCTACAACCTAAAAATGCCTCAGCTAGAGGCATATTTTACAACTCTAGGTCTCAGTAGTGCCGCAGTGCATGGCTATACCGAGCTGTTGACCAACATTCAAAAACAGCAGCGCCAAACTCACCGCCAAGAACTCAAGGCTCTGGCTCCTACCCCTACCGCCTTAGCGCCCAAACCAATTAACGTCATTCCTCACTGGGAGCTGAGCGATACCCTCACCGGTCACGAAGAAAGTGTTTACTCGGTGAGCTTTAGCCCTGATGGTAAAGTGCTGGCCAGCGCTAGTCATGACCAAACCATCAAACTCTGGCATTTATCTTCACGGAAAGAGTTCAGAACTCTTAGCGGCCATTTGTGGGTATACGATGTGGCCTTCAGTCAAGATGGTCAGTTACTAGCGAGCGCCAATGGCGATCACACCGTCAAGCTCTGGGAAGTGCATTCTTGCACCGAACTCAAAACCCTAGAAGCCCATTCTGGTAACGTAGCGGCAGTGGTATTTGTGCCCAATACCCAAATGCTGATTAGCGGCAGTTGGGACTACACAATCAAAATTTGGAACACCAAAACCGGCAACCGGATTCGGACTCTCAATGGCCATACTAGCCTGGTTAACTGTCTAGCTATCAGCGCTAATGGTCATGCCCTCGCCAGCGGCAGCCACGATCAAAGCATTAAGCTCTGGAGTCTGAAAACTGGCCAAGAAATGCTGTCTCTGAATGGTCATGATAGCTCGGTAAACACGATCGCCTTTAGCCCTAACAGTGAAATGTTGGCTAGTGCCAGTGACGATCGCACCATTAAGATGTGGAATCTGAAAACTGGCCAAATCGTCCACAGTTTTGATGGTTTCTTGAGCGCCATTAACTCCGTGTGCTTTAGCCCCGATGGCAAATATCTGGCCAGTGCCGGTGATGACAAGAGCATCAAAATCTGGGACATGGACAGCGGCAAGACTGTCCAGACACTTTTGGGTCACGAAGATAGTGTGTACCATATTGCTTTTAGTCCCGATGGCAAAATTCTGGCTAGCAGTAGTAGCGATCACACCATTAAGCTCTGGCAGCAAGCTGAACCTAAGTAGCCTAAGTAGCCTAAGTAGATTGATATGTTATGAACCTATGCCAATGTCAATCGCCTTTATTTAGCATTTGACATGGTATTCTTCTGGCTAATTAAGGAGAACTTAATTACACTGAAATAGTTAAATAAGCAGGAGTATAACGATGTACCATAACAGCGATCGGAGATCTTCCTCTTCTTTTCAAAATGAGCTTTCGATCAGAAGTGAAAGTGTTCAGCGTATTTATAATTTCTATGCAAATCAACGCTTTTATGTAAATCGCCGCTATCAACGCAAATTAGTTTGGACAATTGAAGAAAAGAAAGCCTTTATTGATTCTATTTTACAAGGTTTTCCTGTACCAATTATTTTATTGGCTGAGACTGAGCGAGATCATGAATCTGTCTATGAAATCATTGATGGAATGCAGCGACTGAATGCCGTAATTTCTTTTATTGAAGGAGAGTTCGATATTCAAAGAGACTCAATTGGTCAATCTAAATACTTTGATTTACAGACAATGGTGGAATCAAAATCTCTCCTAGACCAAGGGAAATTGCAGCAGAAGAAGCCACTACTCGATCGGACAGAATGTGAAATATTAGCCAGCTATGTTCTGCCCTTATCTGTCTATCAATTCAATGACAATGAGAAAGTGGATGAAATTTTTCGGCGGATTAACTCTAACGGAAAACATCTATCTAGACAAGATTTAAGAGCAGCAGGAGCAACGGCCTATTTCCCAGATTTGGTAAGAAAAATATCGAGTGAAATTAGAACTGATACATCTGCTTTAGATATTTTGTTACTCAATAATATGAAAGAAATTAGTATTACTAATAAGCAGTTGGAATACGGAATTGTAGTAGATGATATCTTCTGGGTCAAGAATAATATTATTCGCAAAGAAATGGTGAGAGAATCTAGAGATGAAGAAATAGTAGCAGATTTAGTTGCTTATATTGCTTTAAAAAATATTCCGCCCAGTAGTTCTGAGATTTTAGATGAATATTATGGGTTAACTGATGGCCGCAGAAAAGACGAAATAGAGAAAGCTCTACGCAAAAATGATCCGGAGATTATTCGACAACAATTCTTGAGCATATACAACGAAATTCGTAAGACCATTGACGAATCTGGTAAGAAATTTAGTGAAATCATCTCTGATCAAAGCTCCTCATCAGTACCAAGATATTTTCAAGTGATATTTCTAAGTTTATACGAACTAATATGCCAGGAGAAAATGGAAGTTATTAGCCACAGTAAACTTGCAGATGCACTGATGAATGCCGGTAACAATATTGCTATTAACCGAAGTGGTAACTGGAGTTCAGCCAATAAAAAAACTAATGTTGCGGCAGTGAGTGGTATTGTTCGTGATTGCTTCAAACCCAGATCTCAAAATGATCCAGCAACCGATAACTGGCTGACAGAATTTGAAACTCTGCTCAGCCAATCTAAAACTGAACAATCTTTATATGACTTCAAACAAGGTTTTACCAGATTAGATGGCAAGAAGGAATTTGACCTAGCCAGTTTTAACAAGATGATTAAGACTCTAACCGCAATGGCAAATCATTCTCCAGGCTCTACCGGCTACGTTTGTGTGGGTGTAGCCGATGATGATCAAGATGCCCAAAGAGTTACAGACATTTATGGGATTAAACCAGAAGAGTACAAAGGTTTTAAAATTACTGGCATACATCATGAAGCCGAAAATCTGCAAGGGGATCTGGATAAATTTCAGCGCTGGTTGTTGCAGCAACTTCAGTTACAGCCGATCGAGCAAGTAATCAAAGACCGGATTGGCCAAAATATGCGCTTGGTAAGGTACTACGACAAAGATATTTTACTGCTGCGGTTAAAGGCTGATCGTGATCCTATTTCCTATGCAGGTAAGTTTTATCAACAAGTGGGTTCTAACATAGATGAGATAACGGTTTCCGGTTACTCTGAACTGTTCAGAAGATTTATCGAATTGACATAGCTGACAAATTTTTTGCCCACTAACAGGTGTCTTTCCGTTTACACCTTCGGTGATTGCTACCTGTAGGCTAGCGAAAGTTGTTACAATGCTTCACAAGCTTACCTATTGCAAACCTCCATGAATACTGCTTACCAATCTCAGCCACCTCTGACAGAAGTAGGATCTATCGAGGTCGAAGCAATCCCCATTACTGTAGATAAGCATTGGGCAACCGTCGATAAATCTTGGCGGGACTATGATCCAGCGGTGATTGGCGAATATTATCGAGGTCGTTGGTGGGAAGTATGGAGCAGGACAGTCTCGATCTTTTTGCCGATGATTGGCTTTGCACTGAGCATTTGGTGGGATAAAACCTGGGGTAAGCTGACCAAAAATCAAGCTAAGCGGGCAGTGCAGATGCGCAACCTGCTCACCAAGCTTGGCCCAGCCTACATCAAAATCGGTCAAGCTCTTTCTACTAGACCTGACTTGGTACCACCAATTTATTTAGAAGAATTGACCCGACTCCAAGACAAAATTCCACCTTTCCCCAACGAAATTGCTTTCAGGTTTATCGAAGAAGGGTTAGGAGACAGCCCTTATTACATTTACGAAGAAATTAGCGCCGAACCGATCGCTGCTGCTTCTTTAGGTCAGGTATACAAAGGTAAGCTCAAAACCGGCGAAACGGTGGCTATTAAGGTACAACGCCCCGGCCTGGTGGAAAACATTGCCTTAGATATTTATGTAATGCGCGGGCTGTGTCAGTGGGCACAGAACACTTTCAAGCAAATTCGCAGTAACTTAGTGGCGATCACCGATGAATTTGCGACTCGCATTTTCGAGGAGATGGACTACGAAAACGAAGGTCGTAACGCCGAGAAATTTGCTGCTCTATATGGCAGTTTTGAAGACATTTATGTCCCCAAAATTTATTGGGACTATACTTCTCGCCGGGTATTGACCATGGAATGGATCGATGGGGTGAAGCTCACCGACATTCAAGCAGTAGCCGAAAATGGTATTAATGCTACCTATTTGGTAGAGATAGGCGTACAGTGCTCCCTGCGCCAGTTGTTAGACCATGGTTTTTTCCATGCCGACCCTCATCCCGGCAACTTATTGGCCATGTACAACGGCAAGCTGGCTTATTTAGATTTTGGCATGATGAGCCAAGTGAAAGACTATCAGCGTTATGGTTTGTTGGAAGCGATCGTCCATTTGATTAACCGGGACTTTGATGGCTTGGCCAAAGACTTTGTGAAACTGGAGTTTCTGACCTCTGATACTGATCTTACCCCGATTATTCCGGCCTTTGCCGCTGTCTTTAATGGCAGCATGGGCAGCAGTGGCACCAATGTGGCTGAGCTAGATTTCAAAAGTGTGACCGACCAACTTTCCGGTGTGATGTACGAGTATCCCTTCCAGGTGCCCGCCTACTATGCCCTGATTTTGCGATCGCTAGTCACTCTAGAAGGCATTGCTATTGCTGTAGACCCAGATTTTAAAGTGCTGAGCAAAGCTTACCCCTACGTGGCCAAACGGTTATTAACCGACTCGGCTCCCGAACTGCGGGCTTCTCTGCAAGATTTATTGTTCAAAGATGGCTATTTTCGCTGGAATCGCTTAGAAAATCTTTTGAATAACGCTAGAGGCACTGAAGACTACGACCTGAGCTTGGTCTTAAATCAGTCGATCGACTTTCTGTTATCTGATCGAGGCGCTTATATTCGCGACCAACTAGCCGACGAAATTGTCCGCAGTTTAGACGGGCTAGGTCAATCAACTTGGGATCTTTTTACTGCTCGTTTCCAAGGCCAAAGTCAACGTCCCCCCGATCCGGCTGCGGCCTCTGCTCTTAATACTCTTGGTCACATCCAACGAATTTGGGGCATTTTACGCTCTACCAAGGGCTTTGACCCCATGACTATTCTGCCGATTATTCCCCAGATTTTGACCAAGTCAGAAACCCAAAGTCTGGGTCGGCGCATTGCCGGTGGACTAGCCCAAAAATTTGCGGCTCGCTTAATCCGGGAAGTATTACTCCAAGATATGCCAGCAGAAACTGCGAGATCACTGGCCTTACCCGCTAACCGTTGACCAAGAATATCTCCGGACAGTCTGGATATGACCTACCGACTGTCTAAGAAGCCCGTTGCAAGCCGACAATATTGAGTTTCTTGGAGAGCGAGAGGCTTTTACTGTTTCTGCTACAGTAAAGGATTAAGTAACACACAGTCTTTCACCGGTAGTTAATCTCATGGATACCAAAGCATTCAAGCGATCGCTCAACCACTCCGAAAACTATCATCGCAAGGGCTTTGGCCACCAAGAAGAAGTCAATATTGCCCTGGATTCGGAGTACCAGAGCGACCTAATCCAAAAAATTCGCGCCAACAATTACACCCTCACCCAAGGCAGTGTCACCATCAAACTCGCTGAATCCTTCGGTTTTTGCTGGGGCGTAGAGCGGGCCGTTGCTATGGCTTATGAAACCCGTCAGCATTTTCCCAGCCAAGATATTTGGATCACCAACGAAATTATCCATAACCCTTCGGTGAACCAACGGCTACGGGAAATGAACGTGGGCTTTATTGAAGTGGAGCAGGGTCACAAAAACTTTGGCGTAGTCGGGGAAAAAGATGTAGTGATTTTACCGGCATTTGGGGCTAGTGTGCAAGAAATGCAATTACTCAACGATAAAGGCTGCACCATTGTAGATACCACCTGTCCTTGGGTTTCCAAGGTTTGGAACACCGTCGAGAAACACAAGAAAAAAGACCATACTTCGATCGTCCATGGCCAATATAAACACGAAGAAACAGTAGCTACAATTTCTTTTGCCAACAAGTACTTGGTGGTGCTAAATATGGCTGAAGCCAAATATATTTGCGATTATATTTTACACGGCGGCGATCAGTCGGCCTTCTTAGCCAAATTCAGCAACGCTTGCTCGGTCGGCTTCGACCCAGATGTAGACCTAGAGCGAGTTGGTATCGCCAACCAAACCACCATGCTCAAAACCGAGACCGAAGAAATTGGCAAACTCTTCCAGCGCACCATGTTGCGCAAATACAACCCCACCGAAATTGATGAGCATTTTTTGAGTTTTAATACCATCTGTGATGCCACCCAAGAACGTCAAGATGCCATGTTTGAATTGGTGGAAGAAAAGCTAGATTTAATGATGGTGATTGGTGGCTTTAATTCTTCTAATACCACGCACTTACAAGAGATCTCGATCGAACGTCATATTCCCTCTTATCATATTGATAGTGCCGATCGGATCTTGGCCGACTATCGCTTAGAGCACAAACCTCTGAATCAGGATTTAACCATTGCCGAACACTGGCTACCCGCTGGCCAGATCAATGTAGGCATCACTTCTGGAGCCTCCACTCCCGACAAAGTAGTCGAAGAAGTAATCACAAAAATCTTCGCAGCCAAAGGCTAGTTATATATCAGCAGCCAGCAGCTTACTTTTGATGTTCGAGCCTGCACTCAGCCAGCCCTCGATCGTCTGTTGGAGCTGCTCCACTTTCACTGGTTTAGACAAAAAATCATTCATCCCCACAGCCAAGGCTTGCTCTAAATCCGATCGCATCGCACTGGCTGTTAGGGCAATAATGATGGTATTTCGTCTTTGATCTGACAACTTGCGAATTGCCGTGGTGGTTTCATAGCCATCTAACACCGGCATATGACAATCCATCAGAATCAGATCATAATGTTTATGGGTCATTTTTTCTAATACTTCCTGACCATTGGTCGCTACATCTACCTGATATCCTAGCTTGGCTAACTGGCGTAGTGCCACCTTTTGGTTGATCAAATTATCCTCAGCCAATAAAATTTGGCGATTTTCTTTTGGTAACAATGGATATGGAATTTGTGATACTTTACCAGTAGTTGCATTAATTGGCTGAATAGATTCTGGAGCCGCAGGTAAGACTAGCTCCTGACAAAGGCTAGCCAGCCGGGAGGACTTAATCGGCTTAAAAATATAGCTAACTTTTTCTCCTAGTTTGGCATGAGCTGATTCATATCGATCGAACGTAGTCATTACAATAGTCGGTACCGACCGCTCGATCAACAGGTCTACCAACTCTTGATTGTTGCCCATACTCCAATCTACTAAGGCAAGCTGCGGTCGCTCACTGTGATCAATTACCCGCATACCCCAGGCGGTCACTACTTTGCTTAAAGCTAAAGCTCGATGTGGCCAGTCATCGAAAATTGACATTGATACGCCGCGTAAAGCCGGAATCGACATGTTTACTGGCACCGACAAAGTGGGCAAATCTACTTCAAACCAAAATGCCGAGCCTTCTCCCGCTACGCTATTTACCCCCAACTTGCCACCCATCAAATTGATCAACCGCTGACAGATCGCTAGTCCTAGGCCGGTACCACCATACTGGCGAGTGGTAGAAGCATCAGCCTGAGAAAAAGACTGAAATAGCTTTTGTTGATTTTCGGGAGAGATGCCAATGCCCGTATCGGTGACCATGATTTTAATAGTGGTGGTAGTACGATCGCAAGATAATGGCCGCACATCTACTGTTACCCCGCCTTGATCAGTGAACTTAATGGCATTGCCAATTAAGTTGGTCAAAATCTGCTGCAAACGAGTCGGATCACCTTTGACCAAGCGAGGAGTCTGGGTTTCGACCCAGTAACTGAGGTTTAAATCTTTGCTGTGAGCGCGATTCGCCAAAATTTCTACCACTTGTTCGATCAACTCATTCAGGTCAAACTCGATCGACTCCAACTGCATTTCTCCCGATTCTAGTTTAGAAAAATCTAAGATCTCATTAATGATCTTTAACAGGTGATCGGCACTGACTTTAATGGTCGAAACAAAATCTTCTTGGTCACTATTTAACGGCGTATCTAGCAACAAATTGGTTAACCCCACCACTGCATTCATCGGTGTGCGAATTTCGTGGCTCATGTTGGCCAAAAAAGCACTCTTAATACTGGCCGCTGCCTCTGCTAACTGCCGAGCTTTATCGAGAGCAATGTTTTGTTTGGTTAACTCTTGCCGTCGCTGAATTTCCATATCTAAAATCAACGACTGCATTTGCTTGGCTGAAGTGATATCTTCTACCACCAGCAAGACCCCAGAAATCACCTCGTTTTCTGGCACTGTGGGTGTTTCGTTGCCAAAGCCACTTTGCAGCACCCGCCAATCGAGTAATGGCTCCATTTTTAGAGTAAAAAACTGTTCTCCATGCTGTACTTCTTTGGGCGGAATGTAATGGCCATTTTGGAGCTGTTGCAGATTAGTCTCCCATTCGGCACGGCTCAGCCACTGGGGCACTAATAACCGATCGATATTTTCTCCTACACTCGTTTTCAATATTCTTGATGCCACCGAGTTACAGAACCAGATTTGGCCATCTAGCTCGATGGCTAATAATCCTAAAGATAAGCTATGAGTGATTGCTGCGCGAGCAGACTGGGCGCGACCAAAATCTTCGGCTAAAGAGGCTAATTTAGCCACTTTACTAAAAGAGGGCAAATCGGGCGAAATTGCCGGAGATTTTTGCTGCGAAATCAAATCTACCTGATGGGCACGCCATAATTGTAAAATTTGCCGATCGATCGAGGCATCTATATACATTTTTTCGCTGAAAGCTACCCCAATGCCAGTTAAGCCGATCGCCAGTAATGGCGGGGCTACCCACATTAATAAATTTAGCGACAAACCACCTACCGCTAGGACAATCCAGCCAGCGCCCGCTAAGATAACTATCAAAAGGCGGCGACTTTGGCCATAGTAGCTTAACTGCCAACTTAGGACTGGACTGATCGAAACTAGTAGGAATAGCAGCAACCACTTGGGCAAGTTTTGTAGTCCTCTATTTTGTAAGAGGTTATCGATGGCTGTAGCCTGTAGATGCAGACCATTGGCACTGTTATAGCGATCGAAGGGCGTACCAAGTCGATTGATTCCTTGTGCTGTCAAACCAACTACAATAATTTTGCCTTGCAACACAGTGGCATCAAAACTAGGAGCTACAACTTGGGCAAAAGAATAGTTAGCAATTCTGGGAGCAGCACTACGCCAGTTTAGCCACAGATCGGCTGGATACTCTGGGGTTTGGTTAAGGTTATGGGTTGGTTGGACAGCCCGGACTACCGCCAAGCTAAAGGCTGGCTGGTTGTTTTTGATCAGTTGGATCGATCGCACTAAACCATCAATATCTTCCACACTTTGGACATGACCGACTTGAGCGGCAACACTGCGTAACTTAGCATTAGACAATACTGGTAAATCTCTGGTATCCCAATCGTCGGCAAGTACCACAGTAAGCTGGCGTATTTTCTTGGCTAGCAGGAGATCATCACTGCTATTGTCACTCAGAGGGAAGCTCAAGGCTACTACTGCGGGCTGGGCGGTTTGCAGCTTAGTGAATAAATCTAAATATCGCTGGCGAGACCAAGGAAAACTGCCCAGTTGCTCTAGACTGGCATCATCGATCGCAACAGTCACAATGCGGGAATCTAAGGGTTGTTCGCCTCGAATTCTAAACAACTGCCGATAGGCAATGAACTCAAATTGTTGCCAAGCACCCAATTCAAACAACAGTATTACCAAACCAGCGGCGATCGAGCCGGGCAACCATCGCCATCTAGACTTGAGGGCGTTAGCTAAAATTTTTGGTAGTTTTCCCGCAGTTGTTTGCTTCACGGTGCTTTGGTAAGGTGAATAGCTACATTTTAGTTAAAACGCTGGCTACTAAGGTGTTTTCGATGGTATCGGTGACAATTGCCTGACCGATTTTGGTAGGGAGCACAAAGCGGATGCGGCCAGCTTGGACTTTTTTATCTAAAGAGAGGGCGGTAACGATATCATTAATCACTAGTCCAGCGGGTAACTTGGTGGGCAATCCAGTTTTGCGAATTACCGCATCTTGTCGATCGGTCTCTACCGCTGTCCACATTTGAGCCGCCACAGCTAACTGGCCAGCCGCCACCATCCCGATCGCTACGGCCTCGCCGTGGTTTACCACTTTGTAGCCGGTCAGACTCTCGACTGCATGAGCAATGGTATGACCGTAGTTCAAAATCGCTCTCAGTCCAGCTTCTTTTTCATCTTGGCTGACTACGTCTACTTTTGCTTGCGCCGAACGGCGCAAAATTTCGCTAATTAAGTGGTTGTCCATGCCACTGAGCCGATCTAGGTGATCGGCTTGTTCTAACATCTCTAGTAACTCGGCATCCCAGATAATGCCATATTTAATCACTTCAGCCATACCTGCTCGCCATTCGCGGGTGGGTAGAGTCTTTAAAACATCGGGATCGATCAGCACCAAGCGCGGCTGATAGAAAGCACCAATCAGGTTTTTACCCCGAGGATGATTTACACCAGTTTTGCCCCCGATCGAAGCATCGACCATAGCCAAGAGGCTGGTGGGAACTTGAATAAAGTTGATACCGCGCAGCCAGGAAGCAGCGGCAAAGCCTGTCATGTCACCAATTACGCCGCCACCGAGGGCTAACAGGGTGGAGGATCTTTCCAGACGTTGCTCGATCGCCGCATTAAAGATTTTTTGCAGGGAGTTGAGGGTTTTGTATCGCTCGCCAGCAGGCAAAATACAGGTGGTGACTTGGAAGCCAGCGGCAGTGAGGGACTCCACAACCTTGAAGCCATAATGTTTAAAGATAACTGGGTTGGAAACCACAATGATTTTGCTGCCTAGTTGCAGGTCGCGACACTTTGCGCCGAGTTGGTGTAAGCCTTGGTGCTGAATGACCACGTTGTAGCGACTGGTGGGCAACTGGACGGGGATCGTGACTTCCATGATTCTGCTGAAATTGACTAAGCTTTATAGTAGTCGATCGACTGCTGTAAAATAGCGCCCCCAACTCCTTTTCCCCATTAAGGTCAAAGAGTTAAGGGCGCGATCGATCTCAGGAGAATTTTAAGCTTCGATCATTACCCGCAGATTGCCCCGCTTGCGGGTTACCCGACAAGAAGTGGTTGCCACATGGGTGCGATCGAACTCCGGAGTTTTTTCCCGCAGAAACTCCAAATCTAGCACCGTAGCACCAACCCGCAGATTTTCGATCGACAACTGCCGAATGGACTCAGGCAGTGTTGGATCAATGATCCGCACCTGATTGCTTTCCACATTGGGCACCAAATTCACCATCATGTGAATAAGCTGAAACACCGTGCCAGTGGCCCAAGCTTGGGGAGTACAGGCCACCGGATACTGGACTGGATTACCCTGCTTGCGACTATAGCCACAAAATAACTCTGGCGGACGATGATAAGGCTGGTGGCCAATCATATCAAAGAGCCCTTCCGCCACTTCCAACGCCTGATCGGGATAACCATTAGAGCGCAGACCCATGGTAATCAGGCTATTATCATGCGGCCAAACCGTACCAGTATGGTAGCCGATCGGATTGTAAGCCGGAGAATCGCTGCTTAGAGTCCGAATTCCCCAGCCACTGAACATATCTGGAGCCATTAATCGCTCGGCTACACTACGGGCTTTATCGTCATCTAAAATGCCCAGGTGTAAACATTGGCCAGGGTTAGAGCTAATTCCATCCACCTGGTTTTGATCGCCATCGAGGGCTAGCGCCAAAAAATCTAGGTCTTCTACCCAGAAATCCCGGTTAAATCTTTCTTTGAGTTCTTTGGCTGCATATTCCCAATGATCAGCCAAATGCTCTTCCTTACGAATAGTGCGGGCAATTTCGCTCAAACGCATCTTGGCCGCATAGACATAAGCCTGGACTTCACAAAGGGCGATCGAACCCTCGGCCATCTTGCCATGGCGATCCACGATACAATTGCCAGAATCCTTCCAGCCCTGATTTTGCAGACCCCGCTGCGAGCGTTGATAGTAGGCCAAATAACCATCAGCTTGCTCCATTTCTTGATCGATCCAGGCCATAGCCGCCAAAGCGTTATCCCACAGACGATCTAAGATTTCTCGATCGTGAGTCCAGCTATAGTATTCGGCGTACAACATTAGCCACAATGGTGTGGCATCGACGGTGCCATAGTAAGGAGTATGGGGAATCTCGTTACAGCGAGCCATTTCTCCTAAGCGAATTTCATGCAAAATTTTGCCCGGTTTTTCATCCCGCCAGTCGTTGTGGTCTTGGCCTTGATACTGTGCCAATACCAACAGAGTTTCTTTGGCGATCGTCGGGTCTAAAATCAGAGTCTGGGAAGCGGCAATAATGGCATCACGGCCAAACAGGGTACAGAACCAAGGCACTCCAGCCGAAAGCACTTTGCCAAATTCAAAGCTCTGTCGCAGCAGATAAACGTCTTTTTCGGCGCGTTCAATAATTTGATTAAGGGCTGGATTGTCTGAGCGAATTCTGGTGATCTGGGAGCGCCAGCGTTCTTCTTCGGCTAGCTCTGCCGCTTTGGCCTGATTGAGTTCAGCGGGTAACCTCACCTGGGAAACTGGCTTACTGTTCATCAGCATTTCTAGCCGATAGCCCATTTTGAGTTCGCTGTGAGGTTCTAACCGCACATTCCAAACCGCTGTGTAGCCTTTGAGATAGTCGGGTAGTTGGTGACAGAATTCAATATGAGATTCCAATACCGCCTCGTCTAGGCCCCGATAAGCTAGGGTCAAATCAGTGGGGTGATCGACTAAATATTCCCGATCGACTTCTGCCGATATCGGTGTAGAGTCATTTTCGGCCACTCGGCGCAACAGGCCACCGCGAGTCTGTCGATCGAAGCCGCGAATTTCAAACAAATCGGCAAAATCAGCATCGAAGCTTAAGCTGATCTGAAACTTTACGGTGTTTGGGCCGTAGTTGTGTAAAACCAATTCTTCAAACAAACCGCCGTTAAGGACGAGTTCTCGTTGAATGCTGATGGTTTCGGCAGGAATGCCAACTTCTGTTGGCTTGTCTTCATCCCATAAAATGGGATTGGTGCAGAGTGCCGAGAGGGCAAAGCCTTGATCGGCGTTACTGGTGAGCAAAATAGGCGATCGACCATTGATTTGCAATTCTAACCGGTTGAGGAAGCGAGTATCCCGGCAAAAAAGTCCCATACTGGTAATGGCTTCATCACGGGTACAGCCCGAAATATTGCCGATGGTATCGGCGATGAGAAACAGGTCATCGTCTTTTAAAGTTAGGGTAGGCTGTGCTCGATCGCTAAGTACACAGCCCCATTCCGGGATCGGTAGCTCAGTGGCCGGGACAAAAACTCTACCTTCGAGATTGACAAAGCTTGACATAGATTCACCTCTAGGGGTGTGAGTATTTTTCTGAGGATGAGTCGTTTTGTCCTCGCGTCCCCTCCAGTATTCCTCCAATAGATTGATATCTATTGCTGGTGAAGAATTTGTTAAAGAGATTATAGATGCCTGGGTGTTTTTTTTGATGTAGTCTACATGGGTGCGGGCAAAGACATCTCTGATGGCAGAAAAATCCGGGCGCTAGTGGCGGCCAGAGCAATCAAAAAAATGAGTACAATGGTTGCGGGTAAGACCTTTTGGCGTAAAAATTGCATGGTTTTGGTAAAAAGTGAAACTTAACAACGTTATTATCGCCCACAAAGCCGGGGACAAGTTTAGTCAGAGCTTTGCGGAAAAATCAGCGCAGCAGCTAGAGGCGCGGGGCTGTAAGGTCTTAATGGGTCCTAGCGGCGCTAAAGATAACCCTTTTCCGGTGTTTTTAGCTTCTAGCCATGAATCGATCGATCTAGCTTTGGTGTTTGGTGGCGATGGCACGGCATTGGCGGCTGCCAGACATATGTCTCCGGTCGGGGTGCCGATTTTGGCGATCAATGCGGGGGGGCATCTGGGTTTTTTGACAGAATCTTTGGATTTTATGGATGATTCGGCCAGTTTGTGGGAACGGCTGGAAAACGATCGATATGCGATCGAACAACGGATGATGTTGCAGGCCACGGTGTATGAAGGGGATGCTAGTGACCAAGAGGCCGTCAGTGATACCTATTTAGCTTTGAATGAGATGTGTATTAAGCCTGCGGCAGCCGATCGGATGCTCACAGCAATTTTGGAATTAGAAATTGATGGCGAGGTAGTTGACCAATATCAAGGAGATGGATTGGTTGTTTCGACTCCTACTGGTTCCACTTGTTACAATCTTTCCAGCAATGGCCCGATCGTCCATTCTGGCATGGAGGCTATTACAGTGACCCCAATCTGTCCTCTGAGTCTCTCTAGTCGGGCTATAGTTATTCCCCCGGCAGCCAGGGTGGGGGTGTGGGCTTTGGGTGACTACGAACTCAATACTAAACTGTGGATGGATGGGGTGTTGGCAACGGTGATCTGGCCGGGACATCGGGTGGAAGTCAGCAAGGCTGATTGTCGTGCCCAGTTCATTATTCTGCGCGAAGACTATTCTTATTACCGGACATTGCGAGACAAGCTCCTTTGGGCCGGAGCCAGAATTAAGTACAATAATCATCATCGAAACTAGTATGCCTTCGCTTCGTCAACGATGACTCCAATATCAAAAAGTGTTAAATTTGGATCGGGTACATTAGAACAAGCTATCACTTCAGGCCGCTACGACTCTCTGTTTTAGACCATCATGCCTAGACCGAAGCCGTGAGGCTTGCTGCCGCTGCATCTTCAAGTCCCCCGTCATCATTAATGCTTACAGTGGTTTTCGCTGTTGGCTATATAATTGATCCCACTCATAAAAAACTAATCACTTCATGTTCACCAAGCAGGTTACTAACAGTAAAACCTACCAATGGTTTAACGAACGTCTGGAAGTGCAAGGCATCTCTGATGACATTGCAAGTAAGTACGTTCCTCCCCACGTTAATATCTTCTATTGCTTAGGCGGTATCACCCTGGTATGCTTCGTCATCCAGTTTGCCACCGGCTTTGCCATGACTTTCTATTACAGCCCTACCGTTGCTGAAGCATTTAGCTCGGTACAGTACATCATGACCCAGGTCAACTTCGGTTGGTTACTGCGTTCGATCCATCGCTGGAGTGCCAGTATGATGGTCTTAATGATGATTCTGCACACTTTCCGGGTGTACTTAACTGGTGGCTTTAAAAAGCCCCGTGAGTTGACTTGGATCACCGGCGTAATTTTGGCCGTAATCACTGTCAGCTTTGGTGTTACTGGCTACTCACTACCTTGGGATCAAATTGGTTACTGGGCAGTAAAAATCGTATCTGGTGTCCCTGAAGCTATTCCGGTAGTAGGTGTGGCCATGGCCGACTTGCTGCGTGGTGGTTCCAGTGTTGGTCAAGCTACATTAACTCGCTACTATAGCCTGCACACCTTTGTTTTACCTTGGTTCATTGCTGTTTTCATGCTGTTGCACTTCATCATGATCCGCAAGCAAGGCATCAGTGGTCCTTTGTAAGCTCTGCAATCTATGAATGAGCTTTTTTTAAGCTCTCGCAAGCTGTGGTTAATTTAAAAAAAATCAAGAGCAAATAAACCTTATGTCTAATCTCAAAAAACCGGATCTCGCCGATCCTAGTTTGCGGGCAAAGCTAGCCCAAGGTATGGGTCACAACTATTATGGTGAGCCAGCTTGGCCTAACGACCTGCTGTATGTATTTCCGATCGTGATTTTTGGTGCGATCGGCTGCTGCGTAGCTTTAGCCGTACTTGATCCTGCGGTACAAGGCGAGCCAGCAAATCCTTTTGCTACTCCTTTGGAAATTTTGCCTGAGTGGTATTTGTGGCCAGCGTTCCAAATGCTGCGCGTATTGCCTAACAAGCTGTTAGGCATCGCTGCTATGGCCAGTATTCCTCTAGGTCTGTTGATTGTGCCTTTCATCGAAAACGTCAACAAGTTCCAAAACCCTTTCCGTCGTCCCTTGGCAATGGCTGTGTTCTTGTTCGGTACTGTATTCACTATCTATTTAGGAATTGGCGCAGCACTGCCGATCGATAAGTCTTTGACTTTGGGTCTGTTCTAAACGGTACCTTATTGATAACTGGAGCCAGCTAAAAACTTTAGCTGGTTTTTTTTGTTTAAATAGTCTGGAGCAGCGAACGTGATATTCTCCTGATGGCACTAAACCCAGAAATTCAGTCATGACTTACCAAACTATCTTGCCTGCTACTCCCCTCTTTGGCACTGATGGCATTCGCAGCAAAGTTGGCGAATTACTCACTGCTGATTTAGCTTTACAGATTGGCTATTGGGCAGCGGTTATTTTGGCGGCGCAGCAATCTATTCCGGCACCAATTATCATTGGTCAAGATTCGCGGAATTCCAGTGATATGTTGGCTAGTGCGCTGGCAGCCGGGATTACGGCGGCGGGGGTAGAGGTCTGGAATTTGGGGCTTTGCCCAACTCCGGGGGTGGCACATATTACGGCTACTAGCGATGCGATCGGTGGCATTATGATTTCCGCTAGCCACAACCCCCCGGCAGATAATGGCATCAAGTTTTTTGGCAGCGATGGTAAGAAGCTCTCTAAGGATCTGCAAGCAGAAATCGAAGCAGGTCTGCGCGGCCAAAAGCCTCGTCCTGGTCAGCCTAAAAATTGGGGAAAAAACTATTTCTTACCAGAGCTGGTGCAGCAATATATCGAAGCGGTGGTGGAATCGGTGGGAGAAAGTACCAGTTTGCAAGGCATGAAAATCGTCTTGGATTTAGCCTATGGAGCGGCGACTCAAACTGGCGAGGCGATTTTTAAAGCTTTGGATGCCGAGGTGATTGCTATTCATCGGGAACCAGATGGCGATCGAATTAATGTAAATTGTGGCTCCACTCATATGGAAGAGCTGCAAGCTCAAGTGGTTAAACATCAGGCGCAGATGGGCTTTGCTTTTGATGGCGATGCCGATCGAATGTTGGCAGTAGACAACCAAGGACGACGGATTGATGGGGATTATATTATGTTCCTTTGGGGTAAGAACCTGATGGAGCTGCAACAGTTGCCCGATAATCATATTGTGACCACAGTAATGTCTAATTTAGGCTTTGAGCGGGCTTGGGAAAAAGTGGGTGGCAAGTTTACGCGCACGGCGGTGGGCGATCAATATGTGCAGGCTGAGATGGATGAAACCGGAGCACAGATGGGTGGTGAACAGTCTGGGCATATTTTGTCACCGCAGCATAGCATCAGTGGCGATGGAGTATTGACGGCTGTGCATGTGGCGGCGATCGTCCAGAAATCGGGTAAATCTTTGGCGGAGCTAGTAGATGCCAGTTTTAATACTTATCCCCAGATTTTGCAGAATGTGCGGGTGGACGACCGGGATAAACGGGTGCATTGGCAGAGTTGTGTGCCTTTGTGTACGGCGATCGAGGAGGCGGAGGTGGCGATGGGCGATCGGGGTCGAATTTTGGTGAGGGCTTCGGGTACTGAGCCGCTAATTCGGGTGATGGTGGAGGCCAGTGACCAAGAATTGGTAACTCATTGGACTAATTACCTGGTGGATGTCGTGAAAGCCAATTTCCCCAATTAGCCGGATCGAAATGAAATTCATTTAGTTAAACTATAAACTAGTTGCCAAGAAACAGTGCTGTGACAAACCTATTGCCTAACGCCGAAAATGCGGTGGTAGATATCCGCAAATTGCGTGATTATTGCCTAAACCCAGAGCACAGAGAAGGAAAACATAAAGCTCGTCTTTTCTTATCGGCTTTGGGGATGACGGTGGACAATGCTGAGGATTTGCGGCAAATTTTGCTTGAAATTGTTAGAACTACCGAAGTGCAGTTGAGTCGGCAGGATGATTTTGGACAAAGATATACTTTGGACTTTCCTGTTAAATGGCAAAATAGAAGTGCAGTGCTTCGGAGTGGCTGGATTATTGAAAATGGTTCAGAAGTTCCCCGATTAACGACTTGTTACCCGTTGTAATTACTCAAGGTGATGGAAATGAGCAAAAATACTATTGAACTACTAGATATTGTGGCTTTGACAGTTGATTTACCCGCTTATGGTTTGTGGCGAGGGCAAGTTGGCACTGTGGTTGAAGAGTTGGCGAATGGTGTAGCCTTTGAGGTCGAATTTAGTGATCGGGATGGACGAACTTATGAATCTGTTGGGTTGCGCAGGGAACAGTTGATGGTTCTGCATTTTCAGCCCGCGACTCCTGAAATGGCCACAGCCTGATTTTGCTGTCTGACCATTGGTTTTGATGTTTAACCAGTTAGTCGAGATTCATCTATGCTGATTGATGCAGTTACAAAGCCACGATTCATCAATAGTTGTATACTAGATAATTAATTCCCTTCAGAAACTAAAGTTGGAACCTCTCACTCTTTTTTTGGCTACTGTTATTGGTGCGGCTGTCAGCAATGCTCTGAAGCCAGATGCTTTTATTGGGAGTGCGATCGGGGGCATTATTGGTAATCGGGTCGATGCGAGTTTTGTGAAGGGTTTTAATGGTTTGATTGGGTTGGTTCAGGGCGGAAATACTAATACTCAGCAAGAGTTACAGCAGGCGATCGGTCGATCGATGATTGCTGCACAACAAAGCATGATCAAGGAATGCTTAAAGTCTCAAGGTTTGTCTGAGGCCGATCGATGGTGGTTACAGCAACGACGGCAAGAGTTGGATTTGGATCTAAAGGAGTTGGAAAATTTACCGCAGAAGTGGGTGCCGATAGCTTCGCGACCTGCCAGACAAGTGCCCGAATGCATTCGGGCAAAACTGTCGCAGGTTGCGCCAAAGGCGATCGATGCCGTGGCTGTAAGTAAGTTGTTGTTGCCACCGGATGCTGGAGAAAAAGAGCTGATTGCTCTGCGGAGGGAGTTTGCGCAAGTGGCGGAGTTGCCTGGGGCACCTGTGGTTTATTTGGATTTGGTACGATCGAGTTTTTTTGAGCGGGTGTGTGGTTGTTTTGGATTGGAGGTGCGCGATCGAGTTATTCCGTCGCTGGGTAGCCGATCACCTCTGGTGCAAGCGAAGCTATCGGCTCTATGCACAACAGTAATCTAGAAATTCAAGAAGAAAGTAATCATTAGTTTACGGGAGTCTCTCACCTAATTATTTTAGATTTCACCGCTCTCAGTTCTTCTTGAATAACTCGGCGTAATGTTTCCTCGTCGATCGGTGTTTTTGCTTTGTCAAGATACTGTCGTAAAGCTTCATTTATGGTAGTCTAATAGCCTTTATCCGCAGTCGTCTCAAGATCTTTAGCACATCGTCATCAATATAGATGGTGATGCGGATTTTGCTATCTACCTGCATGTGAGATGATCTCATTACATAAAAGCAGTTATTAATCCGATGTGGCTTTCACAGTATATTCAAACTCTTTTTTTATTTTTAGAAGCAGGTTATATCGTTGGTAAGTTGAGAGATGATTGTGGTTTTGATGAAGGTACTAATGCTGGAAGATTAATATGCTTCTGAACTTCCTGAACTTGTTGCTGTAGAACTTTGACCTCACTAGAAAGATTTTCAGCAGGAGTGCCGATATTTTGTAACATGTCAGCAAACATTTTTCGAGATTCCTCTTCTATAGCCAACCTTTGAAAAGACCCCATAGTTTTAATAGAATCACCAATAAGTTCCACAAGTCTTTCAACTGTTTGATTCTGACTACCCTGCTGACTCAAAGATGATTTTAATTCTTCTTCAATAGCTTTACGTAAGCTTTGATTTGATTTTTGAGTTTCCTCAGAAAATTTATCACTTACAACTTTTAAGAGCTGACCTTGCTGCTTATCAATTTCAGATGTTATTTTTCTAGTCAGCTTGGTAATATCTTGATTGATATTTGTCAAGCTTTGGTGAATCTTCTCAATATCATTTGATAATTTAGTATTATCAGCAGAATTATTATCTCTAGTTATCAAAAGTTGATGTATTCTTTCTACGCTATCAGATACTTTGTCTTCATCGCCATTTTCATTATATGGGATCATCCGATTTACAATAAAAAATATCATTGCAGCACCCAAAAACTCTGATGATAAGTTCAATATAAGTGAGCTGAATGTTCCGACAGTTACCACATAAGTTCCTAGAAAAAACAAAATAGTGGAAAACAACCCAATGCAAAAGTAAATGAGGAATTCGTAATGTCTTAAAGTGTTCCTATTCATGGAATATAATGATGATTAGATTTTTTATTGCCTGAAATTTGGGATAAATACAATAATATAGCTATTGTATTTATAGACGTTTAAGTATTTCATCGTATTCTGTATGTGAACCAATCCAGAACCAATAAATGTGGTCATCTTCTAGTAATCCCAACACTCTATAATCTAAGTTAACACGAGCTGAATATATTTCCTGACTCTGGCTAACTCGTTTGAAATGAAGACTATTATGATATGGATCTGACTGCCATAAAGCATATGATTTAGTCGCTTGCTCTTGAATCGCAGATGGAAGTTTTTCAAGTTTTTTGCGAAATGCTTTGGTTACACTAGATTTCATGACTCAGCATCGAGTGGGAAAACAGCGGAAAGAGGAGTAGTATCACCAGCAGCAATTTCCTGACGAACCATATCAGCCATCCGCTGCCACTGATCATCTGTCGTCGATTCAAACTTGCCTTTCCAGATTTGCTCACTTTCCATCTCAGCCAATAAGATAGCTGCTAGCGAGTCCTGCTCGTTAGTAGGCAAAGTTTTCAACTGGGCGATCGCCCTTTCAAGCAACTCAGTCATAGCTACCACAACCTATAAAATCAGCAGTAATATCCTATCTATTATTACCTTTCACTAGCAAGTTCATCCATAATTCTTGATAATTAGCGCTTTCGTTCGCGTAGCGTCGCGGAACGCGAATCGATTTCCTGCCTTATCTTTCCAGCCCGAAAGCGTCAAATAAAAAATGCCCAAAGTAACCACCACCAGCAAACCAAAAGCTGCCGCTCCTAAAATCGGTAAAACCGTAGCCTGATCCATAACCCCAAATCTCCCTACTAAATTTTGACTTCTAGTTTAGCTCGAATCGCCACCTCATCCAGATCTTGACCAATAATCACCAACTCCGTCACCCGCGACTCCTCAGAGCGCCAAGCCCGATCGAAGAACGAGTAAAACCGCTGACTCACCGCCGCCCTCAAAATCTTAGAGCACCAGACGTAGCCGCCTGCGACCAAGAAAAATGGCGCATCTCGATCGAGTTATTCCGGCGCTGGGTAGTCGATCACCTCTGGTGCAACCTGCGACAGTTTTGCCCGAATGCATTCGGGCACTTGTCTGGCAGGTCGCGAAGCTATCGGCTCTATGCACAACAGTAACCTTGAAACAGCAATAGAAGGCTATCATTGTGTTGTGAGAGTCTCTCACCCAATTGTTTTAGAAGCCATTCGATCGCTCCAGAAAATCATTTTTTGGAGCGCTTTCAACTATATCTATATTCTCAATGGCGTTGAATGAGATGTGATATTTTCCATGTCTCCTAACTCTCAATATCATTGGCATGGCATGTTCAGCACAGTTGACAGAAATCAATACACAGTTAATGATAGATCAGAGTATGGATGGTCGCTGTCGCCGTGCCGTTGTCCCCCACCAATAAAGTAAATTGGGGGTGTAAGTCCATAACAAAGTCTAAGAACTTTTTAAAGTTTTTGATTTCTAATCGATCGATTCTCACTGCAATGCCTCACTTTTCAGATCGTGCAAACTGAATGAACTAACATGTTTGTCCAATAATTTTAGTTTACATCCTGGTTTCCTGCCCATTATGAACACTCAAAACTGCCAACAGCATTATATCCGATCGAGAACCGCAGCCATTAAAAGCCCCGGCGTTTGTATCCTAATCGCCGGGGTAATGTTGTAACACTGATCCTGCCAACTAATTTCCGATTATCGTAGAATTAATCTGATGCCGTGAGGTTTTACCGCTAAACTACGTCTGCATCATAAGCAGACGAAGAGATTTGAACTCCCATATCACAAGCGTTGTAAAATAGCAATTAACTGGTTCAGTTTCATCGTGAATCTCTCTAAATAGACTCACATTCTAGCCCAGCATCATTATTTGTGAAGCTCTTAAGCTCAGATCAGGAAATGTAGGTGAGACAATCACTTCATTATCTCTGAATCGGCGAGTTTCATATTCTCCATCCACTAGCGTAGCGATTGTTATCGTCGGCTGTTTTGGTTTACCAAGATGTCGAATACCACCAATTGCGGCATAATCGATAATCCAATATTCCACAATACTCAAAGACTCATATTCAACCATCTTTAACTCATAATCATCTTGCCAATTAGTAGAAACTACCTCAATAGCCAACTTGATCGATGCACCTTTCTCAATGATTGATGATGTTTGCCATTGGGGTTCGGTAACTAACGCCGATCGGTCTAACACTACCACATCAGGTTCATAGCCAGTTTTATCAGAGAGTTTAATCAGGCAATCTTTAGGAATAAAGTAAGCTAGCTGACTGCGCCGAATTTCCAACGCCAGCTCATCATGAACAAAACCAGCGACTTCTGAATGCTTTCCTCGGGGTTGGGGCATTTCAAAAATCACTCCGCGTCTTAGCTCATAACAAAATTCTGAATTTTCTGGATACCATGCCACAAACTCGTCGAAGGTGATGGGTGGGGGCAAAGTTTGGAATGCTGGTTCTCGGCTAGTTGCGACTGTCATCGTTCAGCAATGGCGATCAAATTGACCCCATAGTAACAAATTACTGTATCAGTTTTCGTTTAGCCTGTTGCCATAAGAGCCGAATTACAGAAATTAAGATCGCTGATACTGCATTCCTGGTAGCTGAGTAACCAAATTTTCTAGCTCTAATTCCAGCAGACCGCTAGATACCTCTGGGCTAGACATCTTAGATTGAGAGACGATCACATCAAAAGATACTGGCGATTTATCCACCACTGCCAAGATTTTAGCTAAGTGAGGAGCCAATGGGGGTGGTGCCACAAACTGGGGCAAAAATAGCGGTAGCATCGTTTGCTTTAACGGCTCAGGTGCAGCGGCCATCTCAACAGGTCGCAAAGCTGCCAGATTAGTCAACAACTGCTCAATACTCAAAATTAGCTGGGCACCCCGATCGATCAAGCCCAAACAGCCGATCGACTGGGGATGATCTAACCCTCCGGGCAAAACATAGACATCACGGCAAAACTCATTGGCCAAATGTGCCGTAATCAACGCCCCAGATTTCTGGGGTGCTTCCATCACCAACACCGCCCGACTTAAACCAGCAATAATCCGATTTCTGGCCGGGAAATGTCCTCGATCGGGACGTGTCCCCGCCGGATATTCACTCACCATCAAGCCTTCTGCCCAAATCTTTTCAGCCAATGCCTGGTTACGAGCTGGATAGACCACATCTAATCCGCTACCCACTACTGCGACCGTGCGTCCACCTACTGCCAGACAACCTTGATGTGCCTCGGTGTCTACACCCTGGGCTAAACCCGAGATAATGCTATAGCCTTGTTCTGCCAGGGCTACACTGATTTTTTGAGTCCACTTTCTGCCATAGCTGGTGATATCGCGGGTGCCGACAATACCGATCGTCAGTTGATGCCCCAGGTTCTCAGATTTATCGACCAACCCACGATAATACAACACGGGCGGTGCGGTAGCTGTCTCTAGTAGTAATTGCGGATAAGCGGGGTCGGCGGGAGTCCAGAAGTTGGGGTTTTGCTCGGAGTGCTGCTCGATAAACTCTTCCGGTTCAATGATTTTGCGGGCATCACAGATCTTTTCGATGCTCAGATTGCCCAAGCCTTCGACTTCTAACAGCTCTGCGGGGGTGGCGTACCAAGCGCTGGCCAGATCACCAAAGTGATTGTGCAGGCGATGAATGGTGATTGCGCCTACGCCAGAAATTTGTGCCCAGGCTAGCCAGTAAGGTCGATCGATTTGCAGGTAAGTGCTCAAGAGTTTGTAGGGATGGATGAGTTCACCACAATTTTCGCCAACTATCCCAGCTTGGTCATCCGACAAAATGCTCGATTTCTGCGGCTGAAGATAGTCGAAGTTTTCTTGGGGTGCCTAGACCAGTAATTTAGTAATTAGCTTGGTGAAATTCTCGATCGCCTGAGCATAAGTCTTGGAAATTGTCTGCGAATGCGCCAAAAGGTCAGTAAGGATTTGTTTCAATATTAGACCTCCAACATCCATTTAAGAATACCAAGTAGTCGATCGAGCGGGTCAAGGGAATATCCTGTAACATCGATCGTCAAATCTTTACCGGTCAACTTGAGAAATTGCCACTGGGTACCGGTGGTGACACTGCCATAAATTGTCGGTACTTCTTGCTCTTTGGCAAAGTTGAATTTCTGAGCAGCGATCATTTCTGCAGCGCATTGACCCCAACCAGCGTTGAGTTCACCCTTTTTGGCCTCAATAATAATGATTGCTGGAGCCTCAATAATTAACTCATTAGTCGATGATCGATCTCTACCTACTCAGTTGCTCGATCGCGGAGCGTCTCGTAGAAAAATCCTAATAGAGTTTTGGGGAAGTTCAGGTCTGCAAGCAAAATTTCCCCGCAGCTCGGTAATATTGTGTAGATTTGTATAAAGGCATTTTAATATTCCTCATTTTTTTCAACACCCCAGAAACCATCATGGCTGCTCGTATCCTCTATTGCCGACTTCCCTGCAACCCCATCTTTCCGATCGGGGTCGTATACTTGGCTGACCACGTCAATAAACTGTTCCCCGGCACCGAGCAGCGCATCTTCGACTTTGGCACCTTCCCACCCTTAGATTACGGCAAAGCCCTGGATACAGTCATTGATGAGTTTCAACCCACGGTGTTGGTCTTCTCTTGGCGCGATATTCAGATCTATGCGCCCGTCGGCAATCGCGGTGGCAACCCGGTGCAAAATGCCTTTGAGCTTTACTACGACCCCAATCCTTTCGTGAAAATGCGCGGTGCACTGGGTGGTGTGCAGGTCCTCAAAACTTACTACGCCGAGCTGTGGAACAACACTGGCTTAGTGAAGCGTGGCCATAAACGGGCACAGAAATACAATTCCAATGTCCAGACCGTGGTGGGTGGCGGTGCTGTCAGCGTGTTTTACGAGCAATTAGCGACTAGTCTACCGAAAGGAGCGATCGTCTCGGTGGGGGAGGGCGAAGCCCTGATGGAGAAAATTCTGCGCGGTCAAGATTTGGCCAAGGAGCGTTGCTATATAGTTGGGGAAACCCAACCGCGCGAAAGATTGGTTCACGAACAACCCGAGCCGATTTTCAAGACGGCCTGTGATTATAGTTACATTCAAACTATTTGGCCAGAGTTTGCCTATTATTTACAAGATAGCGATTTTTATATCGGTGTCCAAACCAAACGGGGCTGTCCGCACAATTGTTGTTACTGCGTTTACACCGTCATTGAAGGTAAACAGGTACGAGTGAATCCAGCAGCAGAAGTAGTGGCAGAGATGCGCCAGCTTTACGATATGGGTGTGAGAAACTTTTGGTTTACTGATGCCCAGTTTATTCCGGCACGTAAATATATTGATGATGCGATCGAACTTCTGCAAGCCATCAAAGCCTCGGGCATGAATGATATCCACTGGGCTGCTTATATCCGAGCCGATAACCTGACTCCAGAACTCTGTAAGTTGATGGTCGAAACAGGCATGAACTACTTTGAAATTGGCATTACCAGCGGCTCTCAGGAGTTGGTGCGGAAGATGCGGATGGGCTACAACCTACGAACAGTGTTAGAGAACTGTCGGGATCTGAAGGCGGCAGGGTTTAATGATTTGGTTTCGGTGAACTATTCTTTCAATGTTATTGATGAGCGCGAAGAAACTATTCAACAGACGATCGCCTATCATCGGGAACTAGAGAATATTTTTGGTGCCAACAAGGTAGAACCAGCGATTTTCTTTATTGGCTTGCAGCCCCACACTCATTTGGAGCAATATGCTTTTGATAACAACATAGTTAAAAAAGGCTACAACCCCATGAGTTTAATGCCCTGGACAGCCAGAAAAGTCCTCTGGAATCCGGAACCTTGGGGTTCGTTCTTTGGCAAGACTTGGCTCCAAGCCATGCGCCAAAATCCTCACGATTTTGGGCGGGAGGTAATGAATATTTTGGAGCAAGAAATTGGTCGATCGCCTTTGGAAGCAGCCTTGACTGCACCCGTTAAGGAACTCGTTAAAGTCTGATGGTCAGAGCTTGGTACGAGATCGTCCATATACCCTTGCGCTGGGCATCTATCAAGCCGCTGGAGATCGATCGGAGTATACGCGCCAAGTTGGATTTTCACCACTTCAGCACGAACAGTTAGTCCTCAACTACGCCGCACAGCATGGACAAATTAAACGGGCAGAAGTGATGGAACTCTGTCGGTTGACC
>JANNEH010000189.1:0-2603 GCA_031378405.1 Synechococcales cyanobacterium OTE_75_metabat_409 | reverse complement strand
CAAGATTGAGCTGCCAGTAGAATTTATTGGTAAGTTTGCCAGTAGTTCTGAATTGCCATCGATCGTCCAGGCTTTGCAGGAATTAGGATTCGCCTTTGTCACTTTAGACCTGGAGGGCTTTGCCAGCGGTAAGCTAAATCGTGTACTGTCATCGATCTCATAGCCTCTCGGCAAAAGCATTACCCGTCTTCAGCATTTCCAAAAACTGGTTTTAACCATGCAATGCCTGATGTTTTTGGGATACAGTTACAATATATTTGTCATCTTCGATCCTCATACCTATGCTGACGATCAGCCCTGAGCAAGAAAAACTCATTCAGAATCACCTTGATACCGGACGTTATGCCAATGCCGAAGAAGTCCTAGAGATCGCTCTTCAGCTTTTAACTCGACTTGATACTGAGCATCAAGCCTGGATTGAAGAAACCCGTCAACAAATTGCCGTTGGTATTGCCGAACTGGATCGGGGTGAAGGAATTGATGGATCGACCGCCATGAGTCAATATCTTCAACGGTTCCAGGCGGCACGAAAAACACTCCCCTCATGAATTTTGTCCTCGCGCCGAGCACTACTCGTGATCTAGATCGGTTATCTCAGTATTTTTTTGAGACCAACGTTGAAGCAGGAGAACGATTATTCAATGCTTTCAATCAACAGTTCTATAACCTCACTAAGTTTCCGAACCTTGGGAAGCCCTATCCTCATCTCAATCCCAGTATCCGAGGACTACTTGTTGAGAAATACATCATTTTCTACCGTGTCACAACGACCCAAGTTGAAATCGTTCGTGTTGTAGATGGAAGACAGGATCTGAAACAACTTTTTATAGAAGAATGAGTTCAACTGATGCTTCTTATCCCATAAAAGTTAAAATTCCTTCATGATATTCTGTAACTAGAGTATAAAAGGATTTTAGATTTTCAAAGTCGTTTTGTACATATTTGAATTTATCCTCACGATTACAAGAATGAATTTTGTAAACTCCAGCTTTACTCATTGCTTGGGGATTCCAGTAATAATGGAGTATTTCAATAGTTACTTCACAAAGTTTTTTTTGAATATCATACACCTCTGTTGGATGCAGATAGCAAATGGGACTACCTATCACTGATTGTGTTGCATTATTCAACACTTGACCTCCAAATACTGCCTTTTCCACCCAATGTAAATAATCTATTTCTTCCCCATTCCTTCTTCGCTCTGATAGCAAGTAGTGGAGCATATCCCATCTTCGACCAAGATATAGATTCCGATTTTCAATTCCAGGATATTTATTAACTACCTTACGTGACTCGGAAACGAACTCAACAAATGATTGATGAGTATCATAATCATTGTAATCTTCATCGAAAACATCTAACTCCTCTTGTGGTGTTAGAAGATTTGATTTAAAGAACTCAAGGTTTCCACCAAAATTTGGATCGTAGCGTGATCGTGCAATCAATATACAATCTTCAGGCATGGCTTGGTAACTGATATCTAATCCCATGTTCAACTCAAATAAATGGCAATTTAGCCCCTGATTACAATATGGGTGGCGTTGAAGAATTTGATTCGTTCACGATCGGCGATCGATAAAAATCAATCCCACGACTCTCTGCTCTTTTAGCCATCTGACTAATAAAAGCTTGGCGTGCTTCAATACCTGCCGGTGTATCACGATGAGCCACCATATAGTGTGCTAATTCATCACGACTCATCGCAGCAAAGTTTGGTTCACTCATTTTATCTCCTCCATAAAACTATTCTGACAAGAAAGATCCATCAACATAGATGTAATAGGCTTGAGTCAGCGACCACTCAGAATGATTGATAGGAGCGCCAAAGACTGCCAAGTAACATCCTGGAAAAACGCTATTGATATCAGGTGCAAAGTCATATAAGAGTTCACTCTGTCGCCAATTAGCCTGGATTAGGTGATGTAATCTCCTCAGTTGCGCCTCTGTCGGTTCCATTTATATTCAAAAACTTGCTCCCTCAGTCTAACATTACTGCTCTCTCTGTCATAGCCCATTCAGTATTACTACCACACAACCCAGCAAAAATGGCGGATCAACTTCGTATGACCAAAGCTCTATTAATCCTCAGAAACAAAAAAAATCTTTTTTCCTTCACCGGTTTCTGGTTACAATATTTTTCTAACCACCACAGATCCATGATCCCTGTGGTAAGGGAATATATACAATCAGCTAGCTAAATTAATATAGGAAGATAGTATCTAATGACTAAAAAATCAGTTGCCAGCCTTTCTGCAGCCGACCTCACTGGCAAAAAAGTATTAGTCCGCGCCGACTTCAATGTGCCCGTAGACGACAACGGCAAAATAACCGACGACACCCGCATTCGCGCAGCCCTGCCTACTATTAAAGACTTGACTGGTAAGGGCGCGATCGTGATTCTGTGCAGTCACTTTGGTCGTCCCAAAGGCGTAGACGAAAAGCTGCGGCTAACTCCGGTTTCCGATCGACTCTCTGAACTCTTAGGTCAAACCGTAGTCAAATGCAATGATTGTATTGGTGATGAAGTAGCCAGCAAAGTTGGAGCCATGACCAATGGTCAAGTGGCTTTGTTAGAAAACGTCCGCTTCTACCCGGAAGAAGAA
>JANNEH010000188.1:0-16101 GCA_031378405.1 Synechococcales cyanobacterium OTE_75_metabat_409 | reverse complement strand
CCTTTAGATAATATTTTGCAGCAGGAATTGCGGATCTATCAACCCACAGTCCTTTTAGGTGGCGGACATCCACTCTCCAATATCAAGAAACCATTACCCACTGGAGTAGAACCAGATCACACATATATCAGTGAGACCACTTATCGCGAACTCAGCACTCATCCAAATAACAACATTTATAAATATACTTTTCGTGAACGGGGAACTAACGCGGCTCAATCATTAGCCCAGACCGCTGCCCGAATCGATCCCAATCAAGGCCAAAGATTACTGGGTATTTACGGTGCTAGAGGGCAAAATGGCAATCTGCCAGTCAGCTCAGCCAACAATGACTATAGTACGACTGGTTTAGATTTATTTAAAGTGCATAGTACCAGAGGTTTACAACCAGATACCGATCGACCCCTCAGCCCCAATGAAACCAATTCTCAATTTATTCAGCGAGAACGGAACGAAAACCCCACACTCAACGACTTGACTAATGCAGCTTTAACAGTTCTGGGCAAAGACCCTGAGGGCTTTTGGTTGATGATTGAAGGCGGTGATGTAGATTGGTCTGGTCACGATAATAATTTAGATAATTTAATCGGGACGGTTAGAGATTTCGATCGATCGGTGGGGACAGTAATTGCCTGGATTAAAAGCCACGGCGGTTGGGAGCATAATCAATTAATTGTGACTGCTGATCACGATCATTATTTGACGCTAAATAATGATTTCCCCGATCGATTACGACAACAAGGGGCTGAGCAATTGACCGAAATTGATACAGCCGTTGAGGCTGGTCATTATTGGGGTTCCCAACCAGTGGTCGCCAAAGATACTGCCGGTAAAGAGCTGCCCGAAACGGGTAAGTATGGCTGGGGAAATCATACCAATCGCCCAGTACCAGTGTATTATCAGGGCTTTGCTTCAGATGTTTTGACTAAATCGATCGGTCAAGGGTTTAAACTCTATGATCACGATATTCCAGGAATTGCGGGTTTGACCGATCAGGTACATATCTATCGCACTCAGTTGGCGGCTGTGCAGGCAAAAGCTAGGTGATGTCGATAACGTCCCAATTTATTTAGCAGGTATATCAAAAGAATCACTGAAAACGTTAGATTATTGAAGAAGGCAGTTTCTCGGCAGTGATTATGGCGATCGAATTTCAAGACGAATTTGAAGTAATAGTAGTCGGAGCCGGTCATGCTGGCTGTGAGGCGGCTTTGGCCAGCGCTCGCCTGGGCTGCAAAACCCTGCTGCTGACTTTAACCCTCGATAAAATTGCTTGGCAGCCCTGTAACCCCGCTGTGGGCGGCCCAGCCAAATCGCAGCTCACCCACGAAATTGATGCCCTGGGCGGCGAAATCGGCAAAGTAACCGATCGCACCTACCTGCAAAAACGAGTCCTCAACGCCTCCCGTGGCCCGGCAGTTTGGGCATTGCGCGCTCAAACCGATAAGCGGGAATACGCCGCTGTGATGAAAACGATCGTCGAAAACCAACCGAATCTCTCCATCCGCGAAAGCATGGTTACAGATTTGGTGTTGGGCAAAAACTCCGAAGTAATCGGGGTAGAAACATACTTTGGGGTAGCTTTTGGTTGCCAAGCCGTAATTTTGACCACCGGCACCTTTTTAGGTGGCACGATCTGGGTAGGCAAAAAATCGATGGCTGCTGGTCGTGCGGGCGAATTCGCTGCCCATGGACTGACAGAAACCCTCCAAAAACTAGGCTTTGAAACCGGCAGACTAAAAACCGGCACCCCAGCGCGGGTAGACAAAAGATCGATCGATACCAGCAAAATGGAACCCCAACCCGGTGATGAAGAAGTACGTTGGTTTAGCTTTGATCCTGCCTACTGGCAAGAGCGGGAGCAAATGCCCTGTTACCTCACTCGCACCACCCTGGCCACCCACCAAATCATTAAAGATAACTTACATTTATCCCCCGTCTACGGCGGCTGGGTAGATGCCAAAGGCCCGCGCTACTGCCCCAGCATTGAAGACAAAATTGTGCGCTTTGCCGACAAAGACAGCCACCAAATTTTTATTGAACCAGAAGGCCGGGATACTCCAGAACTATATATTCAAGGATTCTCTACCGGTCTGCCCGAGAATCTCCAGCTCGCCATGCTACGCACGCTGCCCGGATTAGAAAAATGCGTGATGCTGCGGCCAGCTTATGCAGTGGAATACGACTATCTACCAGCAACCCAGTGCTACCCCACTCTAATGACCAAAAACATCTCTGGGCTATTTTGTGCTGGCCAAATCAACGGCACCACTGGCTATGAAGAAGCTGCTGGCCAGGGCTTAGTAGCCGGAGTCAACGCCGCCCGCTTGGTACATAAGCAAACTCCGCTAATCTTCCCCCGCGAAGATAGTTATCTAGGAACTCTCATTGATGACCTCTGTACCAAGGATTTGCGTGAGCCTTACCGGATGTTGACCAGTCGATCGGAATACCGCTTGGTACTGCGATCGGACAATGCCGATCAAAGATTAACCCCCATGGGCAGAGAAATCGGTCTGATCGACGATCGGCGCTGGCAAATTTACACCCACAAACAAGAGCAGATCATCGCCGAAAAAGAACGGTTGCACAGCACCCGCGTGCGCAGCCACGAACCAGCCGGACAGGCAATTATGGCTGAAGCCCAACAAGTAATTCGCGGGGGCGCAGTCACCTTAGCCGAACTCCTACGCCGCCCAGGTTTCCACTATGCCGATTTGGCCAAATATGGCTTGGCCGGAGATTTCAGCTTAACCACCGCCGAGCAGGAAGCGGTAGAAATTGATTTGAAATACGCTGGTTACCTGCAACGCCAACAAAACCAAATTGACCAAGTAACCAAGCATACCAACCGCGCCTTGGCCGCAGATATCGACTACAGCTCGATCGATACGCTCTCGAAAGAAGCCCGCGAAAAACTCGATCGGGTCAAGCCCCTCACCATCGGGCAGGCCAGTCGCCTGGGTGGGGTGAATCCTGCCGATGTGAATGCCCTGTTGGTCTGGCTAGAACTCCAACAGCGGCTACTGAAAAAAAGCTAACGCACCACATATTTAAACACCATGTCGTTCAAAGAAATTTGGGTAAAGGGCTTGGTCATATAATCGGTCGCCCCACAAAACTTGGCTCTGGCTCGATCGATAAAGCCAGAGTTGCTGGTAACCATAATAATTGGTGTATTTTTAAACTCGTTATTACGGCGTACCATGGTACAGAGCTTATAACCATCAATGTTGGGCATATCAATATCCATCAAAATGGCGTGGGGTTTAACAGTGATAATTTTAGTCAGAGCTGCACCCGAATCTTGCACTGGAAAAATCTCGAAATAAGTACTGTCTAAAAAGTCATTCATCCGCTGCAAAATGGTTGGACTATCATCTATACAGACAATTTTGTATTGAGTAGCTGCAATCATGTCAAAAGATAAATCTCGATCACTTTCACCCTTCGCTAATTTGGGCAGCTTAGTATATTGAGATTTCGGTGGCCGCAGACCCACAACTCCAGCGGTAATCAAGGGTTCTAAGCTCTGAGCTACCCTGATAGCTGGCCGGTTGAGCTGCAATGCCAAATGGTTGAAATCGACTCCTACTAAAAATTTTTGTAAGAAGTCATATTTACTCTGGTTATCATTTTTTTTGAGCACAAAAGGCCGTTGATAAGGGCTATAAATCCTTGCCCCTAAAGCTCGCCAATCATTAATTTCATCTTGACATTCTTTGCTTAAAGATAAAAAATTTGTAGAACACAAGATCGGAAATTGTCGATTGTCGGTGATAAAGCTGTAATTAAATTCTGAGAGCAGCAAAAAGCTGCGCATGGTTTCTTTGGTAATTTCCCGGACGATCGAAGAAGCATCAGCAGCCGAGAGCTGCTGTTTACGCACTAGCGAATACAAAGATTGGTAGTCGTAGCTGGGATAGAAGTCGTCTAGCTTAGCACCAGCAATCCGCTGTCGCAGTTTTTCAAAAATGTGGGGGTCGATACTTTGATGACGCGCTTTTAGCACTTGGCTCATGTACAGTTCTAGCCGATCGAGGGGATCGATCGAAAAGTTGGCATAAAAGATTTTGCCATCGTTGAGATATATGAACCACGAAACTCCGTTGGCAGTTGCCTTCAAAAAACCATTGGCTTTACGATTGGCGAAGTCTTCTAATAAGTTCAGCGCCGATAAGGTCGTACTTTTGCTATGAGCTGAAATCATTGCTAGACATGGTGTACAAGGATTTTTATCTGTTCCGTAGATCCTAATGGTTTCAATGTACTTAAAACAATCAAGGATGAGCTGCGGAGCTTCGATCTGCTTGTATTATGCCCAAATCTCCCTCTAAAATATCTCATTTTCTACTAAAATGCGGCAATATCACTCTTGCCCACTAAATTCTGATGCCCTGGTTAACCAACAAATTTTGCTTTTGCGGCAATTTGGTATAGGGATGTTCTGGTGATCGCAAACCCACAATGCCCGCCGTAATGAGTGGCTCTAAACTCTGAGCTACCCGAATCGCTGGTCTATTGAGTAGCAAAGCCAGATGACTAAAATCTACCCCCACCAAAAAATTTTGCAAATAGTCGTATTTATTCTGAAATTCATTGTTTTCGAGTAAAAAAGGCCGCTGATAAGGGCTATAAATTTTAGAGTCAAGAGCTTGCCAGTCAGTGATTTCGCTCTGACATTCTTTGCTTAAAGAAAAAAAGTTAGTAGACCACAAGATCGGAAACTGCCGCTGGTCAGCGATAAAATCATAGCTAAAATCTGAGAGTAGCAAAAAACCGCGTATGGCTTCTTTGGTTATTTCGCGCACGATCGCTGCCCCATCACTTGCCGAAAGCTGCTCGGTGCAAACTAGAGAATATAAAGTCTGGTAGTCATAGCTAGGATAGTAATCATCTAAACTAAGACTACTGGTTTGTTGGCGTAATTTTGCAAAAACATCTTTGTTTATAGCTTGATGGCGAAGCTTAAAAAGCTGACACATGTGCAGCTCTAGTCGATCGAGGGGATCGATCGAAAAATTAGCATAAAAAATTTTGCCCTCATTGAGGTGGATAAACCAAGCAATTCCATTTGCCGATACTTTCAGCAGTCCATTGGCTTTGCGATTAGCAAAATCTTCTAATAAATTGAGCGCGGATAGAATCGTATTCTTTTTGTGAGCTAAGATCATGGCTAGGTAACAGATGCAAGAACTTTTATACCCCAGATCTCAGTAATCTCAGTGAATTCACGGTTGCAATCGACCTAAAAAAATTAAGATGTGAGGTGGAGTTTCAATATGTTTCATTATGCCCATCGCTATTCATTAAATATCTTAACCAATAAATTACTTGTGAGGTTTAAACCCTTTCCTAGCAAAGCTTCTGCCTCGATGCTATACTAGAAATATAATTATATTATCAGCGACTTGTTATACACTATCTTAATATTAAGCTACGTCAGTAGGGTAGCGACATAAATAGGGACAAAATAATAGAAATATTGCACTTGCCCTCATCCCCCAACCCCTTCTCCCAAACTTGGGAGAAGGGGAGCCGGAGCACCAAGCGTAGTCTCTTGCTCCCTCTCCCAAGCTTGGGAGAGGGCTGGGGTGAGGGCAAGTGCAACAGTGTCCCGCTTAAAACTGGTACCCCGTCAGTACAACCTACTGTTTGAATAGCTATTCGCAGGAAATTCTTGAAGCTTAGTCTTTTCGGGCGAGGCAGTCAAAATTCAAATTTGCGGTGCCGCATAACAGCGAACCAATTCTACAACCTGGGCTTGAACTGTTATGCTGGAACTATTGAGTTGAAGCGCATCATGGCAGATTGGTACATTGTTCCCGGCGGAGTTACCGCACCCAAAGGATTTCGTGCAACAGGGATCACCGCTGGTCTCAAGGCTTCCGGGTTGCCGGATCTAGCACTAATTTATTCTGAGACCGCCGCGATCGGGGCCGGAGTGTTTACCACCAGCCAAGTCAAAGCGGCCTGCGTAGAATACTGTCGCCAAAATCTGGCCACCAAAAACAATATTCGGGCGGTGCTGATCAACTCTGGTCAGGCCAACGCAGCCACTGGCGAAGCCGGTTGGCAAGATGCCGTAGCCAGTGCCACAGCTTTGGCTGAGCAACTAGAAATTTCACCAGAGGCTGTGTTGTTGGCTTCTACGGGGGTCATTGGTCAGCGGATTGTGATGGATAAATTGGTGGCGGCATTGCCTCGGTTGGTAGAGAGTGCCAACGATGAGGGGGGAGATTTGGCGGCTCGATCGATCATGACCACCGATTTAGTAAGTAAGTCGATCGCCATGCAGACTTCGATCGACGGTCGCCCGGTGCGAATCGGGGGGATGGCCAAGGGTTCGGGAATGATTCAGCCCAATATGGCCACAATGTTAGCTTTTATTACTTGTGATGCGGCGGTTTCCACTAATCTGTGGCAACAGATGTTGGTACGGGCAGCAGATAAATCTTTTAACCAGATCACGGTAGATTGCGATACCAGTACTAATGATTCGCTAATTGCTCTGGCAAATGGTCAGTCTCGTACTCAAGCAATTATTGAAGCCGGAGAACATGCCGATCAACTAGAAGAGATGTTGACTGAGGTCTGCCAATATTTAGCGAAGGCGGTAGCCAGAGACGGCGAGGGGGCAACATGTTTGGTGGAAGTGCAGGTGACAGGTACCCATAGTGATGTGGAAGCCCGCAAGATTGCTTTGACGGTGGCTGGTTCGCCGTTGGTAAAAGCGGCGATTTTTGGTCGTGATCCCAACTGGGGACGATTGGCTATGGCTGCTGGCAGGGCACAGGTACCTTTTGATCAGAATGATCTGCGCATTCAGCTTGGGGACTTTGTGTTGATGGAACATGGTCAGCCTTTGGTGTTCGATCGAGCAGCGGCCAGCGATTATCTCAAAGCAGCAGCGGCGGGACAATATCTACAGACTGATACGGTGTTAATTAAAATTGGTGTGGGTCAAGGTCATGGGGTAGGCACAGCCTGGGGCTGTGATCTGAGCTATGACTATGTGAAAATTAATGCTGAGTACACTACTTAAATATTAAAATGATGGCGATCTCACCAAAATCAGTCAGGCTTTAACCAATTTATGAAAACGAATGATCTTGCACAGTCAAATGAATGTTTCTAGAAGTCAGAAAAACTAGCAACTTCGACAGAGGTAGTAACTGCTAATGTTTTGCGATCACGCTTGATCCGATCGATTTCTTTGAGCGTAAATGATGTCAAGTAACTAGCCTCACAGTTAGGACAGCTAACAACTGGCACATTCTCAATTACAAGTAACTCTTTCCCCTTCCCGTAAGTTCGAGGTACATGACGAGTTTTGGCCTGAGTAAAGCCGCAAACGTCACAAACAGTAATTTCTTCAGTTTCAGAGCGCATAGACTGTAATAATGATTACTTTGCCAGACAAACCTATCTTAACAATTACTTCGACAAGATTGCCATCGGTAGAATAAGCATGGATTGTCATCACATACTGTTGCCGGATAATTTTTTCTTGGATATTTTCGAGAACAGATGCAAACATTGCTATAGATTATGATGCTAAAAACATAATAGATTCTCATCGTAACCCAGTACCTAAGATCGTTGTAGAGATCGACCCACAACATTAAGTATCATTAAATACTGCATGGCTTAGTTTACAAAGCCAGCCCCTAACCCCCACAATGAAAGCCGTTTGGCAAACCCAGACAAGCATCTGGTACTCTGGAGATCGCACCTGTTGGCATCTTCAGATCCAGCAATCCATATATAAATTTTTATTAAAAAATCTTCGGCATAGCATTGGAGCAAAGTATGAACATTACCGCGATCGGTTTGAGCCACAAAACAGCCCCCGTAGAAGTTCGGGAAAAACTCAGCATCCCCGAACCCCAAATCGAAGCCGCCATCAAAACCCTCCAAAACTGTCCGCACATCGAAGAAGTCGCCATCCTCAGCACCTGCAACCGCCTGGAAATCTACGTTGTTTCTAAAGATGCCGAAATGGGCATCCGGGAAGTCAGCCAATTTTTGACCAATTATGGCCAGTTATCGATCGAAGACCTCCGCCACCACCTCTTTATGCTCCTCCACGACGACGCAGTAATGCACCTGATGCGCGTCGCCGCCGGACTCGACAGCCTCGTCCTCGGCGAAGGCCAAATTCTTTCTCAGGTCAAAAACACCCACAAACTCGGCCAACAATATGGCGGCATCGGCTCCATCCTCCACAAACTCTTTCGCCAAGCCCTCACCGCCGGTAAGCGCGTCCGCACCGAAACCAGCATCGGCACCGGCGCAGTCTCGATCAGCTCTGCTGCTGTGGAACTTGCCCAAATGAAAGTCGAAACTTTGGCAAATCAATCGATCGCCATTGTCGGAGCCGGAAAAATGTCTCGCCTACTGGTTCAGCACCTAATTTCTAAAGGTGCCAAAGATGTCACAGTCTTGAATCGATCGGCCAAACGCGCCGAAGACCTACGTAAGATGTTTCCGGAGATTGAACTGAAGCTAGAACCCTTAGCCGAAATGCTGGCAGTAATTGCCAAATCTTCGATCGTCTTTACCAGCACTGCCTCCAACGACCCCTTGTTAGACAAACACAACCTGGGGGGAGTTCTGGTGGCTGAACGCTCTCTAATGATTTTTGATATTTCGGTGCCCCGCAACGTCCATTCCAATGCCAATGACCTCGCCAATGTCAAAGCCTTCAATGTTGATGATCTGAAAGCTGTAGTGGCACAGAACCAAGAAGGCCGTAGGCAAATGGCGATCGAAGCTGAAGCCTTGTTAGACGAAGAACTTGCTAACTTCACTGAATGGTGGCGCTCTTTAGAGACAGTTCCTACCATGAACAGCCTGCGAGACAAAATGGAAAATATTCGTGTCCAAGAACTCGAAAAAGCTTTGTCTCGCTTAGGTGCCGAGTTCGCTGGTAGAAATCAAGAAGTAATCGAAACTCTCACCAAAGGTATTATTAATAAAATTCTCTACGACCCCATGGTGCAACTACGCGCCCAGCAAGACATTGAAACTCGTCAACAGGCCATGTTAGCTCTACAAACTCTGTTTAATCTCGATGGGGCTGTGACGAAGACTCAGAGTTAGATAAATTTATGTCTGCCGCCAAATTTAACACCAAAAATGACACCTATCGCAAGTTGATGGGTAACGGGCTAACCTACAAAATTCCCCCATTTCAGCGAGACTATAGCTGGACAGAAATAGAGTGGGAGGATTTGAATATATTAGAAAAAATTCAGAGCCAGACAAAGGTAGGGCATTCGCTCAGTTCATCGATCGACTCAGTGACAGCCTATTTTTTACGGTGATCACTGTTACTGATGAACTCAACGCCTACCGGGTCTTCGAGACTTTAAATGCCCGAGGTGTGCGCCTATCATCCACCGACTTATTAAAAAACTATTTGTTCTCGGTTCTAAGCAAAGCAGCAGAACATGACCAAGAACTACGAATTCTAGAAGACCGCTGGGAAAAAATTGTTGGTAGATTAGGTAGTGAAAGTTTTCCAGAATTTTTGCGGGTGCATTGGAACAGTCGCCATAGCTTTGTGCGCCAATCTTGTAATCGATCGCCAGCAAGTCTTTAACCTTTTACGGGAGATCGATGAAGATATTGATGTTTATTTAGGACTTACTCAACCTGAAACTGCGGAGTGGTCAGAATCTTGTCAGAATTCCGCCTTACTTTTGAGGCTATTTGGAGTGCGTCAACCGTTCGCCTTATTGATGTCTGCTCATCGCTGTTTATCGATTCAAGATTTTGAGAAGTTATTGCAGGTCTGTGTAGTTTTATCTTTTCGCTACAATGTGATTGGTAGCCAAACACCCAGTGAGCAAGAGCAGGTATACAATAAAGCCGCTGCTCACTTAGCATCTGGCGATTACTACAGCCTATCGCAAGTTTTAACTACATTACAGGCAATTTATCCAACTGATGCCGAATTCAGCTCTGCTTTTACCAATAAAGTAATCGCTCCCAACAGAAGCCGCAATAAACGCTTAATTATGTATATACTCTGTCAAATTGAAGGTCGATTGAGTAATACAGAGCTAGATTTTGACAGCAAAAAATTCAATCTAGAACATATCTTGCCTCAAAACCCCCAAGAGGACTGGGAACAGTTTAATGATGAGCAGGCCGAAGCCTTAGTTAATCGATTGGGTAATATGACACTTTGTGAGGCTGGCCTAAACCGGGATATTGGCAATCGAGAGTATGGGTATAAGCGATCGAAGTATGAAGAAAGTAGCTTTGCTCTGACTAAGAGGATCGCTGAACATTATGACCAGTGGTTGCCCGATCGGGTTGTCAAACAACAGAAATGGCTAGCACAGCAGGCGGTGACAATTTGGAAAGTCTCTCAATTTTAGATTTTAGGTTCTTGGTGGTGGTGAACACACAAGTTCTCGGGAATTCGGTAGGTTCCCAATGTCGCCCAGTAGTTAGCTCAGTGGGTTTGTAGAGTGGTGTTTTTGGTTTTCTAGAGTTTGCCACTGCGCAGGAACCAAGCAATTGCACCACTAACTGAAGCAGTAAATATTACTATTGCAAGCTGCTTCCAATTCTTAAGCTCTCCAACCTTCTCCGCCAGGTCAGGAAGCTTTTGGGCAGTTGATTCTAGATTGGCTAGCCGGTTATCGAGAACTTTGATATCCCCTCGCACATCAGCAAGTTTAGTTTCTACATTAGCGAAGCCAACACGCATTTCTTCTCTGAGTCCACTAACCGAAGCCGTTAAGTCAGCGATCGCTTTGGTGTTGGCATCAGTTCCTTTAGCAAGGGCATCGATCCCGGTCTTTAATTCCCTAATATCTTGGTCTGTAACTTGTGTCATGGTTGTTCCTCAAAGCATCCCCTGAGGGGGATTACATACATTATACGTGCCATGTTTCTATTTTGGTTGGGCAATTATGACTCTTTGTGAGGCTGGCTTAACAGGCTGTAACAATTTGGAAAGTCTCACAGTTTTTGGTTTGATAGCAGGAGTTAACGATGAATACTACTACCAGATTTCACTCATACTCAGAAGGAAATCTGGTATGATTTTACCCGATTTACTAAAGCTACTTTAGAATCTAAGTCTCCAATCTTTGGCGGAGCTTACTACTAAAAAAATCAATTGTGGTTACAACAGCTAGTAAAACCAACATCATTGTTGTTGCTTTCTGATATTCAAAGCCATCAATATAGTTTTTTAGTTGAAACCCAATGCCTCCAGCTCCTACCACTCCTAAAACTGAAGCAGCCCGGATGTTATACTCGAACATCCATAGGGTATAGCCCAAAAATAAAGGCATCACTTGGGGCACAATTCCATAGCGCAAAATCTGTGTTGGTTTAGCGCCGATTGTCACTAGTGAATCGAGGGAGCGCGGATCAATCGACTCAATAGCTGCTTGGAAAAACTTCGCTAAATAGCCAATTGTGTAGATGCTCAAGGCCATTGTTCCTGCTGGGGCACCCAAACCGGTGGCTGCGACAAACATCAATCCCAAAATAATTGAAGGTACTGATCTCACCGTATTTTGCAACAAATTTGCGCCCCATTGTAGTGGCACAGGGGCAGCATTATGAGCACTAGCTACCGCGATCGGCAAAGAGATAATTGCTCCGATCGTGGTGCCCCATAAAGACATTTGTACTGTTTCGATCAAAGACCTAAACGCCACATCTAGCACCGATAAATTTGGTGGAAATAGCCGTCGCCCAAAATCAGACAGGTAAGGCCAGCTATTACCTAACGTTTGGATATTTAAACTCAATCCTTGACCAGCCCAGATGTAGACTAGAGTAACGAATAATACTATGATCCATTTTTTAAGCATCTTCCACCAAAATTGAGGGCTTTGTTGACGATCCATAAAGCGAAAGATCTTAGACACTGAGGATTAGCCTGAAGATTGACTTGATCATCTAGCCTGTAAATCCGCAAATATTTGTGGTAGACAATTGGCAGTACCATCATAAAATATCTGCCCTGCCGCTAAAACAATTGCTCGATCAGCATACAGAGCAGCCATTTCAAGATCATGCAAAACCGTAATGATGGTGATTCCTTGCTCTTGATTCAACTGTGCAAAGGTATCCATCACCTGTTTTGCCGCTATTACATCTAAGCCATTGGTCGGTTCATCAGCCAACAGGATATCCACATTTTGCATCAAAGCCCGGGCGATCGCTACCCGCTGCTGTTGACCGCCACTCAATTGTTTGACAGCAAATTGTGCTTTGGCTGCTAAACCAAACTGCTTTAACAACAATAGTGCCCTAGCCTGTTCTGTTACGGGAAATTGTGATATGGTTTGCCAACTACTATAACGACCCAAGCAACCACACAATACATTGTCCAATACCGATAGCTGGGGTATTAACCCCCCACCTTGGACGATGATGCCCAATCGCCGCCGAATTTGTTGGTAGCTCTGCGGGGTTACGGTATGACCAAGTATTTTTAATCGACCTTGCTGAATCGGAATCAGACCAGCCAAGCAACGTAACCAAGTGGACTTGCCAGCACCATTTAATCCCAAAATAGCCACAAATTCTCTTGGTTGAATTTGGACATTAATGTGGCTTAAAACCGGCAAGTTTTTTTTACCACCATAGCTCACCGTTAAGTTTTGACAGTCGATCGCTTGTGGCTCGGTTAGCTCACTTTTGACAGCATCAATTAAACTGGTCATTGAGCTTAAGGCTCCATCCCAATTGCTTGCAGTGATTTACTCATGGGTGCCAAATGTTGATTGTGATCTACTTTCACTAATTCTGTCGAGTTATACAAAGATTTAAACAGCTCGTTATTACTACCAGAGTTCAACTTTAGTAAAGCATTGATGATTTTTTCTCGTACCTCGAACGGTACATCATCATCGATCACAATACCATGGGCTGGTACACCGCTAATTTTGTACATAACTTTGAGTTTTTTGGCTTCTTCCGTAGTTAGATGAGGTGGTGACATGGCATATTCTGATACCGCAGCTACCTCAACTTGGCCACGCAGCAGAGATTGTAAGGCTTTACTATAGTTGCCACCATAGGTGACTTGACCAAAAAAGCCGTCAAGTTTTTCTTTATTAGGTACTAGCTTTTCTTCGACTAATTTGGCTACGGGAAAAATGAATCCAGAGCCAGAAGTTGGTGAGGTAAAAGCAATCTTCTTACCTTTTAACGCTTTGAGGTCAGCTAACTTGCTGTCTTTGTTCACCACAAAAATTGAATTGTAGGTTTTGCCCCCAGAGTAGGTGGGTCTGACTTCTGCCAAATACATTTTTGCTTGGGTCAACTTTTCAGCCTTGAGTGCTGCTCGACTGCCCAAAAATGCCACGTCTGCCTGGTTGGCATTTAAGGATTCTACTGCTGCTGTTTCGTCGGCTACTTTGGCCTTAATATCCAGACCCGATTCCTGTGACAAGATTTTAGCGATGGCAGCGGTTTTCTGTTCTAAATCAGTGCTTTCCGATCGGCTGGGAAAGACGATTGTGATTGTGGAAGAGCTGGAACCACTGGAATTGCAGCCAGAGATATGGAATAAAGCCAGTCCCACCGAGAGGGTGATTGCCAATTTTGCGATACTCATCTTCATACACTAATCAAAGCTTTGATATTAATTCTCAGTAATTTTCCAACAAATCTCACAAATAGTCAATACTTTACAGATTTACTAATGGAAGTAATTATCAATAGTTTTGAGGAAGCTAGTAAGTGTGATATGGGCAGCAGCTATCTTCCCCAAGTCATGGAGGAAAGCTATCTATATGAAGTAAAGTCGCCGAATTTCTGTTTAATAATCGGCAAGCACCGTTCAACGGCTAATATAATGAAAATCTGTAGATCTCTTCTGGTTCCAATCTTATGGCTGCCCACAAACTTAGCGGTGCTGAAATTCGTCAAAAATTCCTGGGCTTCTACGCCGATCGAGGGCATCAGCCCTTACCCAGTGGCTCCTTGGTGCCAGAAGACCCCACCGTATTGCTGACCATCGCCGGGATGCTGCCCTTCAAACCGATCTTCCTCGGTCAAAAAACCGCCGAATTTTCTCGCGCCACCACCTCCCAAAAATGCATCCGCACCAACGATATTGAAAACGTCGGGCGCACCGCTCGTCACCACACCTTCTTTGAGATGTTGGGCAACTTTAGCTTTGGCGATTACTTCAAAGAACAGGCGATCGCCTGGGGCTGGGAGGTCTCCACCCAAGCCTTTGGACTCTCCCCCGCCAACCTGGTAGTCAGCGTCTACGAAGAAGACGACGAAGCCTTTGATATTTGGCAGAAAAAAATCGGTGTCAACCCCAAACGGATCAAACGCATGGGTGCCGATGATAACTTCTGGGTCTCTGGCCCCACTGGCCCTTGTGGCCCCTGCTCAGAGATTTACTATGACTTCCATCCCGAACTAGGCGATGACCATATTGACTTGGAAGATGACACTCGCTTCATTGAGTTCTATAACTTGGTGTTCATGCAGTACAACCGCGATGTAGATGGTCAACTTACTCCCTTAAAGAACAAGAACATCGATACCGGCATGGGTCTAGAGCGCATGGCGCAGATCTTGCAGCAGGTGCCAAATAACTATGAAACCGATTTAATTTTTCCGATTATTCAAACTGCTGCCACAGCGGCTGGTATTAATTATACTGCTGCCAATGCAGAGCACAAAGTATCATTAAAAGTCATTGGCGACCATGTTCGTGCGGTAGTTCACATGATTAGTGATGGTATTAGAGCCTCCAATACTGGACGGGGTTATATTCTGCGGCGCTTGGTGCGGCGGGTAGTGCGGCATGGCAGATTGTTGGGAATCAATGGTGCTTTTATTGATGCTGTAGCTGAAACCGCGATCGCCATGTCCGAAGTAGCTTACCCCGATGTACGGGAACGCGCCACCAAAATCAAATCAGAACTACAGCGAGAAGAAGCCCAGTTTCTCAAAACCTTAGAACGCGGTGAAAAACTATTGGCCGAAGTAATCACTACAGTTAAATCGCAGCAAGAAACAGTGATTCCCGGTGCTGATGCCTTTAAGCTTTATGATACCTTTGGTTTTCCGTTGGAGTTGACCCAAGAGGTTGCCGAAGAACAGGGCTTGACTGTGGATGAAGCGGGTTATAAAGTCGCGATGCAGGAACAGATCGATACCGGTCGCGGTGCAGTTCAAGAAATTGATTTGACCGTTAGAGGAGCGATCGCTGAACTAGCTAAAAGCCTTAAACCCACTACTTTCGTCGGATACCATCAAATTCACCACAATTCTAATGTCGTTGGGATTGTAGTTAATGGTGCCATCAACGAAGAAGCTGAAGCAGGCAGCAAAGCCCAGATATTATTAGATTCCACACCCTTCTACGCCGAATCTGGTGGTCAAGTAGGCGATCGAGGATTCCTCGCAGGCGAAGACTTTTTAGTCCAAATCGAAGATGTCCAAAAAGAGTCTGATTTCTTTGTCCACTTCGGCACCGTAATTCGCGGCAGTCTTCGCCAAGGCGACCAGGTAAATGCCCAAGTAGATGGTCACTATCGCCGCCGCGCCCAAGCCAACCACAGCGCCACCCACTTACTCCAGGCCGCCCTCAAACAAGTAGTAGACCCCGAGATCTCTCAAGCTGGATCTTTGGTGGATTTCGATCGACTGCGTTTCGATTTCAACTGTCCTAGACCATTAACTCCCAAAGAAATCCAAGCCGTCGAAGACTTAGTAAATGCCTGGGTATCTGCCGCTTATGTCGCTGAAGTAGCAGTGATGCCGATCGATGCCGCTAAAGCTAAAGGTGCAGTAGCGATGTTCGGTGAAAAATATGGTGCCGAAGTGCGGGTATTAGATTTCGGGGGAGTTTCGATGGAACTCTGCGGGGGCATTCATGTAGATAATACCGCCGAAATCGGCGCTTTCAAAATCATCTCCGAAGCCGGTGTGGCTGCTGGTATCCGTCGCATTGAGGCAGTAGCGGGCGCGGCGATTCTGGATTATTTAAATGTACGAGAAGCCGTGGTGAAGGAGTTGGGCGATCGGTTTAAAGCCAAGCCCGATGAAATCGTCGATCGGGTCACTGCTCTGCAAGAAGAACTCAAAGCCAAC